>DASTUP010000130.1:0-15584 GCA_035759585.1 Gemmatimonadales bacterium
TGTCCTTCTCGCGGACGACCCGCTCGACCTCCTTGCCCAGCTCCTTGATCTCGGGCGGGGGCATGAGAGCCATGAGGCGAGTGCGCGAGGACGCCTCGTCGATGACGTCGATCGCCTTGTCCGGCAGGAACCGGTCCGTGATATAGCGCTCGGAGAGCTCGGACGCGGCGGCCAGGGTCTCGTCGGGGAGCACGATCCGGTGGTGGTCCTCGTACTTCTTCCGCAGGCCCTTGAGGATCTCGACCGTCTCCTCGACGGAGGGCGGCTCGACCATGACCGTCTGGAAGCGGCGCTCGAGGGCGCCGTCCTTCTCGATGTACTTCCGGTACTCGTTGAGCGTCGAGGCGCCGACGCACTGCAGCTCCCCGCGCGCGAGCGCGGGCTTGAGCATGTTGCTCGCGTCGATGGCGCCTTCGGCGGCCCCGGCACCGACGAGCGTGTGCAGCTCATCGATGAAGAGGATGATGTTCTTGTTCTGGGCGATCTCGTTCATCACCGCCTTGAGCCGCTCCTCGAACTGGCCGCGGTACTTCGTGCCGGCGATGACGGCGGCCATGTCGAGCGAGAGCACGCGGTGATCGCGCAGCACGTCGGGGCACTGCCCGTTGGCGATGAGCAGCGCGAGCCCCTCGACGATGGCGGTCTTGCCGACGCCGGGCTCACCGATGAGGACCGGGTTGTTCTTCTTCCGGCGCGCCAGGATCTCCATGACGCGCTCGATCTCCTTGGCGCGGCCGATGGTCGGATCGAGCTGCCCCTCGGCGGCGAGGATCGTGAGGTCGCGGCAGAAATGATCCAGCGCCGGCGTCTTGCTCTTCTTCTCGGATTTGGGCTGCGAGGCCTGCTGCGGAACGCCGCCGCCCCCCTGCCCGCTCGAGGCCTGCGGCATGTCGCTTCCGAGGAGGCGCAGCGTCTCGGCGCGGCTCTGCTCGAGGTTCACCCCGGCGTCGGTCAGCACCTGGGCGGCAATGCCCTTCTCCTCGCGGAGCAGGCCGAGGAGCAGGTGCTCCGTGCCGACGTAGGAATGATTCAGCTCGCGCGCCTCGGTCATGGCCAGCTCGAGCACCTTCTTGGCGCGCGAGGTGTACGGCAGGTCGGGGCCGGCCGCAGCGGCCGCTTTCCCCTTCTTGACCGTTTCCTCGATCTTCTGCTGGATGTCGTCGAGATCGACGCTGAGATTGGTGAGGACGGCGGCGGCAACTCCCTCGCCCTCGCGGATGAGGCCGAGGAGGATGTGCTCGGTCCCCACGTATTCGTGGTGCAGGCGGGCCGCTTCCTCGCGGGCCATCTGAAGCACCTTGCGGACGCGATCCGTGAAGTTGTAGCCGTTCATCGATTCACCCTGCGGTTCGGGTCCGGCGCGCTCAGGCGCGTCGTCCCGCTTCGTCTTCGAGCACGCGTCGCACGTGCGTTGCGCGGCGGATGGCCAGCGCGGGATCGCCCAGCGGGAGCCCCTCGGCGGCGGCGAGGTGCGCGGGCTGCGTGTGGACCAGCAGCTTGTTGAGCGTATACATGCTGACGCCGGGAACCAGCCCCGTGCCCACGCCGAGCCGCACGCCGCTCAGGAGATTCATCGCCTCGTCGAACGACATGGAGCGGGCGTAGCGCAGCAGCCCGAAGGCGCGCCAGACCTTGTCCTCGATGATGGCGGGCGCACTCCGCAGCAGCACCTGGCGCGCCTGCTCCTCGTACTCCATGACCTGCCGGACCACCTTGCCGAGGTGATCCAGGAGCTCCGCTTCGGTCTTGCCAAGGGTGGTCTGGTTCGACAGCTGGAAGAAATTGCCGACGACCTCGCTCCCTTCGCCGTACAGCCCGCGGAACGTCAGCCCCACCTGGGTCAGGCCCTGCAGCACGCGCGTCACTTCCTTCGTGAGCACGAGCCCGGGCAGGTGGATCAGCACCGAGGCGCGGAGGCCCGTGCCGACGTTGGTCGGGCACGCCGTAAGATAACCGAACTCCGGATGGAAGGCGAAGCCGAGACGGCTCCCCAGCTCGGTGTCGAGGCGGTCCACTTCCGCGTACGCCGCCTCGAGCGCAAACCCCGAATGCAGCCCCTGGAGCCGGAGGTGGTCCTCCTCGTTCAGCATCACGCCGATCCGGTCCTGCGCGAGCAGCGCGGCGCCGTAGCGCACGCGGCCGTTCGGCTCGAGGCCCGCCAGCTCGCGGCTCACGAGATGGCGCTCGTGCAGCAGGAGGCGGTCCCCCTGGTCGAGCCGGTCCAGCCGGAAGCGCGCCGCGCGCCGGAGGAGGATCGTGTCCGCGGCCGCGGCCTCGACATCGCGCAGAATCGTCTCCCGTTCCCGGTCGCTGTTCCGCCCGACGAACGGATAGCCGGCGAGGTTTCGGGCAAGGCGGATGCGGGTCGAGAGCACGAGGTGGCTCGAGGGGCCGCTCGCGTCGAGCCACCCCATCCCGCCATCGGCCAGCAGGGTCAGGTCGATCATTCCATCACCCGGAGCCGGTCACGCAGCTCCGCGGCCAGCTCGAAATTCTCGGTCTCGATCGCCACGCGCAGCTGCTCCCTGAGTGCGCCGAGCCGCGAGCGCTCGGATCCGGCGTCGTCGCCCGGGACGCTGTAGCGCTCGCCGACGTGAAAGGTCGACCCGTGCAGCCGCCGGACGAGCTCGCGGAGCTGCGGCTCGAAATTGCGCCAGCACTCGGAGCAGCCCAGGCGGCCGGTTTCGCGGAAGTTCCGGAGCGTGGCCCCGCAGCGCGCACAGGCCTCGCCGGTGGCGGCCCCGGGAAGCGCGGCGCCCTCCAGCTCCTTGCCCATCGCCGCGAGGAAGCTGCCGAGCGGCGACTTTCCGACGGCAGGCGCTTCCACGCCGCGCTCCGCCGCGCAGCGCTCGCAGAGGTGCAGCGTCGTGACCTCGGCATCGACGATCTGCGTCAGGTGCACGATCGCCTCGCGCTCGTGACACTGATCGCAGGTCATGACGGCATCGCTTCGAGGCCCGGATGTGCGACCAGCCGGCCCTCTTCCATCGCGAGCACGCGGTCGGCGCGCGCGGCGAGGAGCCGGTTGTGCGTCACGACGACCAGCGCGGTCTCGAACTTCCGCGCGAGCGTCGCGAAGAGCTCGTGCAGGCGCTCGCTGTTGTGGTGGTCGAGGTTGCCGCTCGGCTCGTCCGCGAGCACGACGAGCGGATCGGTCGCGAGCGCGCGCGCCACGGCCACGCGCTGCTGCTCCCCCCCGGAGAGCGCATTCGGCCGGTGCGTCATCCGCCCGGCAAGTCCCACGGCCGCGAGCAGCTCCTCCGCCTTCGACCGCGCCGCAGCGTCCGCCACGCCGCCGATGAGCAGCGGCATCATCACGTTCTCGAGCGCGCTGAACTCCCGGAGGAGGTGATGAAACTGGAAGACGAAGCCGAGCTGGCGGTTCCGGATCTCGGCGAGACGCTCGCCGGATTGATCGGCGTAGGCGGCACCGTCGAGCAGCACGCGCCCCTCCGTCGGATCGTCGAGCGCACCGAGCAGCTGCAGCAGCGTGCTCTTCCCGGCACCGCTCGCGCCGACGATGGCGACGAACTCGCCGCGCGTGAGGGAGAGGTCCACTCCCGAGAGGACCTCGATCGGCCGGCCGTCCCCGCCGGTGTAGACCTTGCGCAGTCCCTGCGCCTCGAGCACCGGAATCATTCGTGCCGGATCGCTTCGACGGGCGCGAGGCGCGCCGCCGTGCGCGACGGATAGAGGGTGGCGGCGAGGGCCACCAGCACGCTGGCGACCACGATGATGACCACGTCGCGTACCTCGGTGTGCACCGGCAGCCGGTCGATGAAATAGACCGCCGGATCGATGCGGATGAGGCCGGAGCCGTCGACGACATAGGCGACGAGGAGCCCGAGCACGAGCCCGATCGTCGTCCCCACGAGTCCGATGATCCCGCCCTGCAGCAGGAAGATCCGCGCCACGGCCGGCGACGTGAGTCCCATCGCGCGGAGAATGCCGATCTCGCGCGTCTTGTCGGCGACGACCATCGTGAGCGTCCCGACGATGTTGAACGCCGCGACGACCATGATGAAGAAGATGATGAGTCCCATCGCGATCTTCTCCAGCTTGAGCGCGCTGAAGAGGCTCGCGTTCTGTGTCTGCCAGTCGAGGGCGCGGAAGGGATACTCGAGCGCGTCCTCGAGGCGCTTCCCGACGGCGGGCGCCCGGTCGGGATCGGCGACGCGCACCTCGATCCCCGAGACCGCATCACCGAGGCCGGCGAACGACTGCGCCAGGTGGATCGGCATCACGACGAACTGGTTGTCGTACTGGTACATCCCGGTATTGAAGATCCCGGTCACCTCGAACCGCCAGAACGTGACCGTCGGCACGCCGAGCGCGCGGTTCACCTTCGCGGCGGTGGGCGGAATGAGCTGGACGATGTCGCCGGGATACGCGTTGATCCGGCTGGCGAGCCGCTCGCCGATGATGATGCCGCCGTCGAGACTGTCCCGCGTCGTCGCGAACGAGAGATCGCCCTGCTTGATGGCCTGCGGGAACGTCGTCACCGACATCGCTCCCGTGTCGGGATCGAAGCCGAGCACGTTCACGGCCGTCGCATAGTCGGCGCCGGTGGTGATGATCGATTCGGTGAGCACCTCCGGCGCCGCGGCGAGCACCTCCGGATCGCTGCGAATCGTTTCGAGCGCCTGCCGCCAGTCGTCCATCCGGAGGCCCGCGCCGTAGGTCAGCACGCGCAGGTGCGGCGCGCCGACGAGGATCCGTTCGCGCAGGTCGTCCCGGAGCCCGTTCATGACGCCGAGCACCACGATCAGCGCCATGACGCCGACCGCCACCCCACCGATCGAGATGAGCGTATTGAGCGACGCCACGCCCGAAGACCGGCTCCGCAGGTAGCGCAGCGCGATCCGCCGCTCGAGCTTCCGGTTTCCCGTCGCCATTCCTACGACTCCGGGCGCATGGCTGGAAAGAGGATCACGTCCCTGATCGAGGGAAGGCCCGTGATCACCATCAGCAGCCGGTCGATTCCCATGCCGAGCCCTCCCGCGGGGGGCATGCCGTACTCGAGGGCGCGGATGTAGTCCGCGTCGTAGAGCTGGGCCTCGTCGTTCCCCTCGGCGCGCTGCTGCGCCTGGTCCTCGAAGCGCCGCCGCTGGTCGTCAGGGTCATTGAGCTCGCTGAAGGCATTGACGAGTTCCTTCCCTCCGATGAAAAGCTCGAAGCGCTCGGTCAGTGTCGCGTCGTCCCGGTGCCGCTTGGCGAGCGGCGAGAGGGCCAGCGGGTAATCCATGACGAAGGTGGGCTGCACGAGCTCCGGCTCGAGAAAGGCCTTGAACATCTCGTCCTGCAGCTTCCCGCCCGAAAACACGCCGGCCTCTTCCGCGGCGACACCGCGCCGGACCAGGAGGCGCCGCATTTCCGCCTCGTCGGCGGTGCGCACGTCGACCCCGGCGCGCTCCCGGATTCCCTCGACGAAGGACACGCGCTGCCACGGCGCCGTGAAGTCGAGTGTCGTGCCATCGCGCTCGATCTGCCGTGAGCCGCAGCACGCCTCGATCACACCCCCTACCATCTCCTCCGTGAGCCGCATCATGCCTTCGTAATCGCTGTACGCTTCATACAGCTCCAGCATCGTGAACTCGGGATTGTGCGTCCGGTCCATTCCCTCGTTCCGGAAGTCGTGGCCGATCTCGTAGACTCGCTCGAGCCCCCCGACCAGCAGCCGCTTGAGGTACAGCTCGTCCGCAATCCGGAGATAGAGCGGCATGTCGAGCGTATTGTGATGGGTGACGAACGGGCGCGCCGCGGCCCCACCATAAAGCGGCTGCAGGATCGGCGTCTCCACCTCGAGGAACCCGCGCGCATCGAGAAAGGCGCGAAGCCAGGAGACGGCACGCGCGCGCAGGCGGAACACCTCGCGGACCTCCGGATGCACTGCCAGGTCGGCATACCGCTGGCGGTAGCGCACCTCCGGATCCGTGAGTCCGCCGAACGTCTGCGCTCCGGCGTCCCCGACCTGGGTCTTGCCGCGCGGCAGCGGCCGGAGGGACTTGGCGAGGAGCGTCACCGTGTCCACCCGCACGGTGATCTCGCCGGTGCGCGTCCGGAACAGCCGGCCGCTCACGCCCACATGGTCGTCCAGATCGAGGAGCTGGACCAGTTCCCACGCCGGCCCGAGCGCATCGCGCCGGAAGTAGGCCTGGATCCGGCCGGAGGCGTCTTCCAGGTGAGCGAAGCCGGTCTTCCCCGCCGATCGGAATGCGGCGATCCGGCCAGCGACGGAGACCTGGGGACCTTCCTCGCCCATGGCGTCGTCGTACAGCGCGAGCGCCTCGATGGCGGCATGCGACCGATCGAAACGGTAGGCAAAAGGGAGGATGCCGAGGGCTTCGATCGCGTCGCGCTTGGCGCGGCGGGCCTCCTCGACGTGCGAACGCTCGACGGAAGCACCGCCGGGGACGCCGGTCACGCGGCGCTCCCCCCGTACCGCTTGAGATAGGCCTGGATGAACTCCTCGAGATCGCCGTCCATGACCCGCTGCACGTCGCTCACCTTCACCTCGGTCCGGTGATCGTTCACCATCGTATAGGGCTGGAAGACGTACGAGCGGATCTGGTTCCCCCACGAATTATCGGTCTTCGTGGCCTCGACGAGCGCCCGCGCGGCTTCCTGCTCCTCGAGCTTCCGCTGGTAAAGGGCCGCCCGGAGCATCTTCATGGCCGTCTGCCGGTTCTTCGTCTGGCTCCGCTCCTGCTGGCAGGAGACGACGACACCGGTCGGGATGTGAGTGAGGCGCACCGCCGAAGAGGTCTTGTTGACGTGCTGGCCGCCGGCGCCGGAGGCGCGGAAGACGTCCATCTTGATGTCTTCCTCGCGAATGTCCACTTCGATCGTGTCGTCGATATCGGGATACACGAAGACCGAGGCGAACGACGTATGCCGCCGCGCCTGCGAATCGTACGGCGAGATCCGCACGAGCCGGTGCACGCCCTTTTCGGCCTTGAGAAAGCCGTAGGCGTACTCGCCCTTGATCTCGATGGACGCGGACTTGATCCCTGCCTCCTCGCCCTCGAGGAGGTCGAGCACACGGACCTCGAACCCTTGCCGCTCCGCCCAGCGCACGTACATGCGCATGAGCATTTCCGCCCAGTCCTGCGACTCCGTGCCACCGGCGCCCGGGTGGATCGTCAGCAGCGCATCACGCGCATCGTCGGGCCCGCGGAGCATCGTGCGCAGCTCGAAGGATTCCACCGCCTCGGTGAGCCGCTCGACCTCGCGCTCCAGCTCGGCCGCCATCTCGGCATCCGGCTCGCTCTCGAGCAGCTCCGCCATCTCACGCGCGCCACCGATGCGCTGCACGAGGTCCTCGTACGGCGTGACCCAACCCTTCAGCTGCTTGACCTCCTGCACGACCGTCCGCGCCCGCTCGCTGTTCGACCAGAACGCCGGGTCGCTCTGCTGCGCCTCGAGCTCGTTCAGCCGTCCCCGCTTGGCATCCAAGTCAAAGAAAACCTCGGAGATCGAGGACGCGACGGTCGAGCTCGGCAAACTGGTCTGAAAGAACGGACATCGATGCTCCGGACGCTTTGCGGCCGCGGGCCGCCGGTGGAACGAGCGAGCCGCCCGTCCGCCCGACGGCGGAGGAGCGGCTCCGGGTACCCCTAAATATAGGCGCCGCTAGAAGATCTGGCGACCGTCCGCGAGGATCTCGTTGAGTGCATCCTTGAAGTGCGTCGTGCTCTCGGCGACATCCCTCCCTACCTGGTCGGTGTACTCCTCCCAGCTCTTCTTGATCTCCTCCTCGAAGAGCGCCTTCAGCGTCCCGTCGCGAAGGCCTTCACGGCGCTTGGCGGGATGGTACACCACCATGTCGGAGATGAGGGCGCGCGCAAGTCGCCGGGCCTTCTGACCCGGATCCTGGGAGAGAAAGGGATTGACGGGCTTCTTCCCTGCCGCCGGTGCGACGGTGCCTGCCGCGGGCTGCGATGGCTGCGGCGATGGCGGGCGGAACGGCGCGGCCGGGCGCGGCGCGACTGGCGCCGGCGGCAGCCCTGCGGGACGCGCGACGGGGGGCCGGGGCGCGGCCGGCGGCATGACCTGCGCAGCCGGGGCCTGCGGCGCGGCAGCCGGCGGCTGAGCTGCGTACGTGGGGCGCGGCGGCACTTCCGGGCGCGGAGCCGGGGCCGCCGGGGCCGGTTGGGCCGCGAGCCGCGGTGCCGGAGGCGGAGCCGCCGGGGTCTCTGGCGTGGCGGTCTCGGGCGCGGCCGGCGCTGGCGCCATGGCAGGTGGCCCGGTCCGTACAGGCTCGGCGGCCGGTGCCTCAGGCGGCCCCGGCAGAGTTGGAGCCGCGGAGGCCGCTGGAGCGGCGGCTCGCATCTCCGTGGCATCCATCCCGGCGGCGTGTGCGGCTTCGCGGCGGACCGGGAACACGGCCGCGCAGACCGCACAGCGGGCCCGCACGCCCGCCTCCGGGACCTTGGCCGGGTCGACGCGATAGATCGTCGCGCAGTTCGGGCACGTCACGTTCATCGAAGCATCCTCATCGCGGTTCGCGCGGCGGGCCGCTGCGCGTTTCTCCATCGCTGCCGTGGCGCCGGTCCACGACGAAGACCGATCCCGGCAGCGTCTTGGCGTAGCTCTTCATCTCGGTTGCGAGCTCGCTCACCTGGGCCGGGTGCGTGAAGGCGCGGTGGCGGTTCGTGACGATGCCGATCGACAGCGTCATGAGCGGAACCCTGTGGAGCTGCCCCCGCCGGTCCTTGCCGAAGAAATAGCCCGCCCGCCGGTCCTGCTCGTTGTACTGCAGTGGAATCAGCGTGTCGAAGACCGACAGGATCTCGCTGCACACCGCGTGAATATCGCTGCCGGGAATCACGAAGATGAAGTCGTCTCCGCCGATGTGGCCGACGAAGCCGCGCGCGCCGAGCAGGCCCTTGACCACATCGTGCAGGATCCGCGACAGCAGGTAGATGACGCGATCGCCATCGTAGTAGCTGTAGCGGTCGTTGAACTCCTTGAAGTGATCGAGGTCCGCGTAGCAGACGGCGAACTCGCCGGCCAGGTCCAGCCGCCGCCGGATCTCGCGCTCGATCTCCGTCGTGCCCGGCAGCCGGGTGGACGGATGCACCGAGACATCACGCTCGGTGCGGTTGAGCATCGCATCGATCCGGGCGCGCTGCTCCGCCGGGGCAAAGGCGCCGGTGAGCACTTCATCGGACCCGGCCGCGAACCACTGCTGCACCGTTTCGGGCTCGTGCGCGCCGATGAGCGCGGTGACGGGCACGATCGCGGTGAATGCATCGCTCTTGAGGCGCCGGATCAGGTCGAGTCCCTGCTGGGGCGAGACCGTCGCGTCCACGAAGAGCATGCTCGGATGTCCCCGGAGCACGATCGACTGGATCTCGGCGGCACTGTCGAAGACTCGCAGCGGAAATGCGTTGGCTTGCGCCCACTGCTCGATCAGCGCGGGCACCGGCGTACCGTCCGGCGAAAAGAAGAGAATCGTCGGGCGAGTCCGCACCCCGTTCCTTCAGATAAGAGGAGGTATCAAGCTAACTTACGAGCCCTCCAGCGCCAAGTCAAACAAAGAACGCCGCTATGGCGATGAGCACGTAAACCGCCAGCAGCTGGACGCCCTCGAACCAGTGGGACTCGCCGTCCGCCGTCCCCAGCGAGGCCACGATCGTCGCCAATCCCACCGCCATGACCTCGAACGGGGTGAACACCAGGTTCATGTCCTGCCCGAGCATGAGGCCTATGAACACGAGCAGGGGACCGATGGGGAGCGCGATCTGCGTGCTCGAGCCGTACGCGATCTGCAGTGCGAGATCCATCTTCCCCTTCCGCGCCACGACGACCGCCGTGGCGTGCTCGGCCGCATTGCCGATGAGCGGGATGATGATGAGCCCGAGGAAGGTTTCCGTCACGCCCACCTGCACCGTCACCGCCTCGGCCGCATGGACGAGCACCTCGGACATGACGGCGACGCCGGCAGTGGCGATGCCGAGCACTACGATGGCCTTGAGCGGCGTCCAGATCGGTCCCGGCATCTCGTGCGCGTCGCCGCCGATGAGCCAGCGATGGGTCTTGAGGGTGAAGAGGAGCGAGAACCCGTAGACGATCATGAGCACGACGGCAACGCCTTCCGACAGCCGGAGCTCCGTCACGGCGCTGGGATCGGGGTGCGTCGCATGGAAGAGCGCCGGGAACACGAGACCGACCACCGCCGCAATCATCATTCCGGCGCTGAGGCCGACCGCCGTGCGATTGAACTTGAGGTCGTTCCGCCCCACGCCGCCGGCAAGGAGCGAGAGGCCCATGATGAGCAGGAGGTTGCCGAGGATGCTTCCGGTGATCGACGCCTTCACGAGCTCCACGAGCCCCGCCTGCAGGGCCACGATCGCGATGATGAGCTCGGCAGCGTTGCCGAACGTTGCGTTGAGGAGGCCGCCGACAGTCGGACCGCTCCGGGCCGAGAGATGCTCGGTCGCGTCGCCCATGAAGCCGGCGAGGGGAAGCACGCCGAGGCAGGCGAGCGTGAACACGACGACGGGCGAGAGGTGCATCGCGTCGGCGATCAGCGCCGCAGGCACCGCGACGAGCAGCAGGCGGCGCCAGAGCGGACCCCAGTCGCTCCGGTCGCGCCGGAGATGCGGCAGCGGCTGACGGGGCGTGACCTTCCCGGCGGCAGGAGTCGTCGCGGGGACCTCTGCCTGTGCGGAGTCGCGTTCTTCCCTGCCCCCGCGGCGCCGGCCGGTCCGTTCCTTCGCCGTCGGATTCGCGGCGGCAGGCTCCGCCACGGGATCGCCCGCATCACGAGTCCTGCTGCGACGCTCCTTTCTCGCACCCGGCTTCTCCCGCGCCGGGGCGCCGAGCAGCTCGCCCTGGACCGGGGCTTCCGGCTCCGCGCCGATCACGCGGAGCACTTCCGCGCGCGCTGTGGCGGCCGAGACGCCTGCCTCGTTCAACAGCCGCGCCACGGTGCCACGCGGCTCACTGAACGCGGCGAGCAGGAAGTGCTCGGCACCGAGCACACTGCCTCGCTGGCGCGCCTCGTTGGTGGCCACTTCCAGGAGCCGTCGCGCGTGCGACGTCAGCAGCAGCTCGCCCGCTTCGGCGCCGCGCGGCTTCCCCTTGCGCGCGCCCAGCTCGAGGCGCTCGCGCACGAGGTTCTGGTCGAGTCCGATGGCGCGGAAGACGGAGAGGGCCGGTTCGTCGGCCGTGACCCGGAGCAGGATGTGCTCCGCGCCGATAGCCTCGCTTCCGAGCCGCTCGGCCTCACTCTTCGCACCGTCGAGCGCGCGCTGCGCCGACGGCCCGAGGGTATATCCGGTCATGTCGTTACGCTCGCTACGGGAGGGGCGTCGCTTCGTCGATGAGCATCACGGGGATGCCGTCATCCACACGATACACGAGGCGGCAGGCGTGGCAGACCAGCTGCTCGGGCGATTCCCGGTATTCGAGATCGCCCTTGCAGCGGGGGCAGACGAGAATCTCGAGCAGCTCGGGGGCGAGGCTCATGATGTCTCCGCTTGTGACACGGGAAAACCGAAGCGCGAGAGCGCGGCGGCGCTCTTCCGCCACTTCGGAAGGACCTTGACCCACAGGTCGAGATAGACGGGCGTGCCGGTCAGCTCCTCGAGCCGGCCGCGCGCATGCGAGCCGATCGCCTTGATGCTCTGCCCGCCGCGGCCGATGAGCATCCCCTTCTGCGATTCCCGCTCGATGAACAGCGTCACCCGAATGTACATCGGCCTCTCCGACTCGCGGAACTCCTCGACTTCGGCGGCAAAGGCATAGGGCAGCTCGTCGCCGAGCAGGGAGAAGGCCGCCTCGCGAAGATACTCGACGACGAAGAACCGCAGCGGCTGCGTTCCGATGTCCTCGGGATCGAATTCGAACTCGCGTTCGGGCAGGTGCGGGCGGATCCGCTCGAGCAGCGTCGCGATCGAGGCCTCGTCGCCCGCGGACACGACCAGCGCGTCCGCCGTGAGGCGCTGGCGCTCGGAGGGGCGCACGAGGTCGCCCTTCGTGTAGACGGTGAGGATCGGGACGTTCGGCGGCAGCGGAATGCGCGCGAGGCCCGCGAAGTCGGGCGCCGGCGCGTCCGGTGCCGGGTGCAGATGGAGGATGAGGTCCACGCGGCGCAGCGCTTCGTGCGCGGCTGCCACCATTCGCGCCTGCATGAGGTACGACGGATCGAGCAGCCCAGGGAGGTCATGAAAGACGAACTGCGTCTCCTCGTCGCTCCGGATCCCCGTCACGGGCAGCCTGGTGGCCTGCGCCTTGGGGCTTACGATGGCGAGGTGCGTGCCGACCAGCGCATTGAGGAGCGTCGACTTTCCCACGTTGGGCGCACCCGCCAGCGCCACGTGCCCCGATCGGGTGACCTGGAGGTCCGGTGTCTCGGCCTGGCTCGCGTCCGGCTGGCTCATGCGACAAACCTAATCCCGCCATTACACTTCTCGAATGAATACGACCCCCCAGCCCGCCCAGGGCCCGTCCCTCGTCATCCTGGCTGCCGGCATGGGCAGCCGGTTCGGCGGGATGAAGCAGCTCGCGTCCGTCGGCCCCGCCGGCGAGACCCTGATGGACTACTCGATTCACGACGCGCTCCAGGCCGGATTCGGCTCCGCGGTGTTCATCATCCGGCCGGAAATGGAGGAGACCTTCCGGGAGTTTGCCGGACGGCGCTACGGCAGGCGACTTGCCTTCCGTACGGTGCACCAGCGGCTGGAGGACGTGCCGGAGGGCGTGACGGTGCCCGAACGTCCAAAGCCATGGGGCACGGGACAGGCGGTGCTCGCGGCGGAGCCCGCCGTGACGGGCCCCTTCGCCGTCATCAATGCCGACGACTATTACGGCGCCGAGGCGTACCGGGCGATGGCGGATTTCCTGAACGCCATCGATCCGAAGGAACAGCCCCCGACCTTCGGCCTCACCGGCTACCGCGTCGTCGACACGCTTTCCGAATCGGGCGGCGTCAACCGCGGCGTCCTCAGCGTCTCGGGCGACGGGATGCTCGCGTCGATCGAGGAAGTCATCGACATCCGCCGCAGTAACGGGGAACTCGAAGGGCACGTGAGCCGGTCGCCGCGCAAGGTGGATGAAGGGGCGCTCGCTTCGATGAACATGTGGGGCTTCACGCCGGCGGTGTTTCCGATCCTGCGCGACGGGTTCAGGAGCTTCCTCGCCTCGCCCGGCGCCGCGACTGCGGAATACCTGCTCCCGACCGCTATTCAGGACGCCATCGCGAGCGGCAAGGCCCGCGTGAAAGTGCTCGACCCGCGGAGCAGCTGGTTCGGGATCACCTATCCGACCGATGCACCGGCGGTTTCACGGGCGCTCGGCCGACTCGTACAGGACGGGAGATACCCGACGCCGCTCTTCGGATGACGACCGACCGGGAGGCGCGCGAGGCGCTGACCGCCTTCGCGCTCCCGCCGTCGGCCGCGGAATGCGTTCGCGTGCCCGGCGGCCACATCAATGCGACCTGGCGCGCCGGTCCGTGGCTGCTGCAGCGCATCAACCCGCTCGTGTTTCCGGATGGCGCGGCCGTCATGGAGAATGTGCTGGCCGTGACCCGGCGGCTGGCGGAGCGGCCGGGTTCCGCGGCCACACACCTGCAGCTTCGCCGCACTCGCGATGGCCGCTGGTGGCATGTCGCAGAGGACGGCGCCGTCTGGCGTGTCTTCGCGTACATCGAGGGCCGGACGTTCGACACCGCGGCGAGCCCCGACCTTGCCGAAGGCGCTGCCCGGGCGTTCGGCGAATTCGCGAGCAGCATGGGTGAGCCTCCCCTTCATCTCCATACGACGCTGCCCGGCTTTCACGACACGCGCCGGCGAGTCGACGCACTTGCCGACACTGCCACGCGCGATCCGGCGGGACGCGCCCGCGACGTTCGGCGAGAGCTCGATACGATCCTCGGCGAGCGCGCGCTCGCCGCGATCATTCCCGATTTCCTGGCAACCGGCGATTTGCCGCTCCGCGTGGCCCACAACGATGCAAAGATCGCGAATGTGGTCTTCGCTCCGGGATCCGGTGCTCCGCTCGCGGTGATCGACCTCGACACGACGATGCCGGGATCGCCGCTCCACGATTTCGGGGACCTCGTCCGCTCGATGGTCTCGGAGGCGGCGGAGGATGCGTTCGATCCCGCCTCCGTCCGGGTGCGGCACGTCTTCTTCGAGGCGATCGTCCGCGGATATCTCGCCGGCACGGGCAATCTGCTGTCGGCACGGGAGCGGGAGCTCCTCGTGACGGCGGCCCGATCGATCGTGCTCGAGCAGGCGGCGCGCTTCCTCGCAGACCATCTCGACGGCGATCTCTACTACCCGGCGACCAGCCCGGGTGTCAATCTCGTCCGGGCCCGAAGCCAGCTCGCCCTGTTAGCCGACCTCACGCGGGAGGCCGATCGTCTCGAGGGCGTCGTACTGCGGTACCTGTGAAACGACGCGAGGTGGTCGAGCAGCTGGGCCCGCTTGGGGTGGCCGAGGGCGATGTGCTGCTCGTCCACACGTCGTTCCGCGCGGTGGGGCCGGTGGAGGGTGGCCCTTCCGGACTCATTGCCGCGCTGCAGGACGCGGTGGGCGACTCGGGCACCCTGGTCATGCCGTCGTGGACGGGCGACGATGAAGCCATCTTCGATCCGAAACGCACCGCGGCGTCGGCCGATCTCGGCGTCGTGGCGGACACCTTCTGGCGCCTCCCCGGCGCGGTGCGGAGCAACCACCCCTTCGCCTTTGCGGCCCTGGGCCCGCAGGCATCGTTCATCGTGCACGATCCCCTGCCCCTTCCGCCGCACATTCCGGAAAGCCCGGTCGGGCGAGTGCGCGATCTCGACGGGAAGGTTCTCCTCCTTGGCGTCGATCACGAGGTGGACACGACGGTGCACCTCGCCGAGCTCATTGCAGGCGTTCCGTACCGCGTACCGAAGCGGATCACGGTCGTGGAGAACGGCAGGCCGGTCCAGCTTGCATACGCCGAGAACGACCACTGTACGAAGCGCTTTTCACTGGTGGGGGAATGGCTCGAGGGCCGGCGACTGCAGTCGTCGGGTCCGGTCGGCCATGGACGCGCGCTGCTTGCGCGATCGCGGGATGTGGTGGCCGTGGCGCTGGAGCGGCTCAGCCGCGACCCACTGACCTTCCTGCATCCGCGTGGAGCCTGCGAGGAGTGTGACGAGGCACATGCGAGTGTCCGGCGGTCCGGCCCGCGGTGACGGTCCGGGTCATGGCAGCACGACGCCCTCGATCCGGTCGATCATCCAGGCCAGCTGCCGGGCGTCCGATGTGGTATAGCGGTACGATCGAGCGCCGGTCTTCTCCCCACCCCATTCCGCCACGACGTCGTCGATCCCCTGGACGAGCGAATCGGCGTATGACCGCCGGAGCGTGAACTCGACACGGTACGGTCGCTCGAGTGTGAACGGCTTCAACTCACCCGCACGCACCCGCCGCATTGCCTCGCGCGCGCCTTCCTGCAGCATCCGCTGGACGGCGGAGGGCGAGTAGGTGATCGCGGCCGCACCGCCGAGTGCGATCTTGACCCTGACGTAGACCACGCGATCGCCGAGCAGGTCACGGACCTCCTGCTCGAGCTCGTCGTCGCCGCTCACGAGCGAGACC
>DASTUP010000131.1:0-15009 GCA_035759585.1 Gemmatimonadales bacterium
GGGGACGCCGAAGGAAATTTCCCCCCTGACGAGCGTGCCGAACCGCCGGTTTCCGCCGTTGCCGCGGGCGGTACCGGCACATAGGTTCCTTGGCCTTCGTTCTTACCCGATCATGCATTCCCTTTCGAGGCAGTCCTGATGACACCCCGTAACGCGTCGGTCCTCCCGTCCATTCTCCAGAAGCGCGGTTCCGAACTGCTCGAGGCCTGGATCGCGGAGCAGGTGTCCGCGGATACCTACCGGCCCGACCTGATCTCCGATGCCGAGCTGCGGGACCAGTCGCGCGAGCTGCTCGGGTCTGCCACGGCGGCGGCGTCGGAGGGTGGGCTCGAGAGCGCCGCCCATCCGGCATGGCAGTCCACCCGCAGGCTTCTCGCCTCGATTGCCGAATCCCGCGCGGCGGCCGGGTTTGCGCCCACGGCGACCGCCACCTTCGTGCTCTCGCTCAAGCAGCCGCTCTTCGCGGCGCTGCGGCGCGAGGTGACGGACCCGTCGAAGCTGGCGGACGAATTGTGGCAGGCCACGACACTGATCGACCGGCTGGCGCTCCAGACGATGGAAACCACGCTGGAGGCGCGCGAGCGCATCATCTCACGCCAGCACGAGGACATGCTCGAGCTCTCGACGCCGGTCGTGAAGCTTTGGGACGGGATCCTCGCGCTCCCGATGATCGGCACGCTGGACAGCGCGCGGACCCAGGTCGTCATGGAGTCGCTGCTGCAGCGCATCGTCGAGACCGGCGCGGAGGTGGCCATCATCGACATCACCGGCGTCCCGACCGTGGATACGCTCGTGGCGCAGCACCTCATCAAGACGGTGACGGCGGCGCGCCTCATGGGCGCCGACTGCATCATCAGCGGCATCCGCCCCCAGATCGCGGCCACCATCGTCCATCTCGGCGTGGACCTCTCGGAGGTGGCGACGAAGGCGACGCTCGCCGACGCCTTCCGGCTCGCGCTGGCGCGGACCGGACACGCCCTCGGCCGCGCCCCCGCGCGCGAGAAGCGCTGATCCCGCATGGAACGGATCCCGATTCTCAAGATGGGCGAATTTCTCCTGGTGACGATCCAGGTGGACATGCACGACCGTCTCGCCATGCAGCTGCAGGACGATCTCACCGAGCGCATCGCGGCCACCGGGGCGCGCGGCGTCCTGATCGACATCTCGGCGCTCGAGATGGTGGACTCCTTCATCGGCCGCATGATCGCCAACATCGCCGGCATGGCCCGGGTGCTGGACGCCCAGACGGTGGTGACGGGGATGCAGCCTGCGGTCGCCATCACGCTGGTCGAGCTGGGGCTCACGCTGGCCGGCGTCCGGACCGCGCTCAATGTCGAGCGCGGCATGACCTTGCTGCGCTCGCTGATCCATGAGGATGACGGCGTCATCGCTCACGATGCCGTTGTCGAAAGCGAGGACGCGGATGTCGGTGCAGAGGAATGAGCTGCTGCCGGTCCGCACGCCGAACGACATCGTGGCGGTTCGACAGCACGTTCGCGCGCTCGCGATCGAGCTCGGCTTCAGCCTCGTGGACCAGACCAAGATGGTCACGGCCGCGAGCGAGCTCGCGCGCAACACGCTGACACATGGTGGCGGGGGCACGGCGCGCATCGAGGTCACGGCAGCGAACGCGCGCCGTGGATTGAGGATGACGTTCGAGGACCGGGGAAAGGGCATCGCTGACGTGGACATGGCTATGCGTGACGGCTATTCGACCGCGGGCGGTCTCGGGCTCGGCCTGAGCGGCACGCGCCGGCTCATGAACGAATTCGAGCTGCAGTCGAAGCCGGGGGAGGGTACGCGTGTCTCAGTCATTCGCTGGCGTTAGCCCCCGGCCCGGGAGCCCCTCGTCCCGGTCGATCGCGCTCGAGCTCGGGGACTCGAGCCGCGTCGGCGAAGCGCGGCGCCTCGCCATGACGTTCGGCGCCCGCGCGCACCTCGGCGAATCGGAGCTCGGGAACCTGAGCATCGCCGTCACCGAGATCGCCTCGAACACGATCAACCATGGCGGCGGCGGCGAGCTGCTCCTCCGCAGGCTCGAGCAGGACGGCCACAGCGGCGTCGAGGCGCTCTTCGTGGACGCCGGCCGCGGCATGGCGAACGTCGCGGAGGCATTTCGCGACGGCTACTCGACATCGGGCACGATGGGCACGGGGCTCGGCGCCGCACGGCGGCTGGTCCACGAGTTCGACCTGCACTCGGTGCCCGGCACCGGCACGGCGGCCGTGCTGCGGGTCTGGAAGGGAGGGCCGATGCCCGGCGCCGGTGCGCGGCTCAGGATCGGAAGCGTCTGCCTTCCGGTTGCCGGAGAGCTGGAGTCGGGCGACGCCTGGGCTTCGCTGACGAGCGCCACTCGCGCGCTCATCCTCGCGGTCGATGGGCTGGGCCACGGCCCGAGCGCGGCCGAGGCCGCCAACCTCGCCGTATCGCTCTTCCGCGCGAATGCGAGCCGCAGTGCCGCCGAGCTGCTCGGCGTCCTGCAGCTCGGCCTCCGTCCGACGCGCGGCGCCGCCGTCGCCATCGCCGAGATCGACATGGCGGGCGGTGAAGTGCACTACGCGGGCATCGGGAACATTTCGGGCCGGCTGCTCACCGCCTCGAGCATGCGCGCCATGGTCTCCCACAACGGCATCGTCGGCCACCAGGACCGCCGCGGGCACGCCTTCACCTACCCCTGGACCAGCGACACCACGCTCGTCATGCACTCGGACGGACTGAAGAATCAGTGGAAACCGGAGACCTATCCCGGCATCCTGCGGCGCGATCCAGCGCTCCTCGCGGGACTGCTGTACCGGGACTTCGCGCGCGAGCGGGACGACACCTGCGTCCTCGTCTGCCGGCAGGGAACGGCATGAAGGCGAGCGATACGCTGCTCCTCCGCGCCGACATCCGCTACGAGCAGGATGTCGTGCTCGTCCGCCAGCGCGCCCGCCACATCGCGATGCTGCTCGGCTTCGACTCCCAGGACCAGACGCGCATCGCGACCAGCGTGTCGGAGATCGCGCGCAACGCCTTCGAGTACGCCGGCGGCGGCCGGGTCGGCTTCCTCGTGTCCGGCGGCGAGCGCCCGGCATATCTCATCCGCATCGCGGACGACGGGCCGGGGATCGCGAATCTCGATGCGGTCCTCGAAGGACGCTACGAGTCCCCGACGGGAATGGGCCTCGGCCTCCTCGGCGCGCGACGGCTGGTGGACCTGTTCGACATTCGCACGGAGAGCGGCGCCGGCACGATCGTGACCCTCGGGAAGCGCATTCCGCCGGACGCCGTGCGGCTCGACGAAGCCCGCCACGCGGAGATCGCGCGCCAGCTGCTGGCCGCCGCGCCCCACGACCCGGTCGCGGAGCTGCAGGCGCGGAATCACGAGCTCCTGCGGGCGCTCGACGAGCTGCGCGCGCGGCAGAACGAGATCGAGCGCCTCAATGGCGAGCTGGCGGAGACCAACCGCGGCGTCCTGGCGCTCTATTCCGAGCTCGACGACCGGGCCGTGCAGCTGAGCCACGTGTCGGACCTCAAGTCGCGCTTCCTTTCCGGGATCAGCCACGAGCTCCGCACGCCGCTCAACGCGATCCACAACGTGTCGCGCGTGCTCCTCGACCGGCTGGACGGGGAGCTCACCGAAGAGCAGGAGCGCCAGGTGCAGATGATCCGGAGCGCCGCGACGACGCTCACCGAGATGGTCAACGACCTTCTCGACCTGGCACGGATCGAAGCGGGGAAGAGCGTGCTCCGCCTGTCGGAGTTTGCGGTAGCCGAGCTGCTCACGACCATCCGCGGCATGCTCCGCCCGCTGATCACGTCGGACGCGGTGGCGCTGGTGGTGGATCCGGCGGATCCGGCATGGCTCATGTACAGCGACGAGGGGCGCGTCTCGCAGGTGCTCCGGAACCTCGTCTCCAACGCCGTGAAGTTCACCGAGCACGGCGAGATCCGCGTCACCGCAACCTACGACGCCGATGAGGACCGGTTCGTCTTTGCCGTCCGGGACACCGGCATCGGCATTGCGCCCGAGCACATGGAAACGATCTTCGAGGAGTACGTTCAGGTGGACAGTCTGCTGCAGCGGCGGGCCACGGGCACCGGGCTCGGCCTTCCGCTTTCCCGCAAGCTTGCGGCGCTCCTTGGCGGCACGCTCTCGGCGGAGAGCCGACCCGGCCACGGCTCGACGTTCCTCCTTGCGGTCCCGCGGGTCTGTCCCGATGCGGTCGATACCGAGGAGCAGGTCGGCCAGGAGGTGGAGCGTGTCTGATCGCGCACGGGAGGTCGAAACGCGGCTCCTCATCGTGGACGACACCGAGGCCAACCGGTACGCCGTCGCGCGCCATCTCCGGGCCAACGGCTTCACCGTGCGCGAAGCGGCCACCGGCCGCGATGCGCTCGCCGAGGTGGAGCGCGAGACGCCGGACATGATCGTGCTCGATATCCGCCTTCCCGACATCAGCGGACTCGAGCTGGCGCGCCGGCTGCGCGAGGATCCGCGCACGGCCGGCATCCCGATTCTCCATATCTCGGCGAGCTTCACCGATTCCGTGAGCCTCGCCCGGGGGCTGGACAACGGCGCCGACGGCTATCTCACGCACCCGGTCGATCCACTGGTGCTCCTCGCCACGATCCGCGGGCTCTTTCGCGCGCGCGCCGCCGAGCGCGAGGCGTTCGCGATGGCGCGCGACTGGCGCTCGACTTTCGATGCCATCGGCGAAGGCGTGTGCGTCACCGATTCGACGGGACTGATCACGCGCTGCAACCGCGCCTTCCTGTCGCTCGTCGGCGGCGGGAGCCAGGAAGCCTCGAGCTACATCTCCGAGCTCATCCCCGGCGTCACGATCCTGCCGGAGGCGCCGTACCTGCAGCTTCCGGGGGGCGGCAACGCCGCGCGCATCGAATCGGGCGACCGGTGGCTCCGCGTGAGCTCGATGCCCGTCACGGGCACGGACGGCGAGGAGCCGGGCGTCGTGTGCGTCGTCACCGACATCACCCGCGAGCGCCGGGCCGATGAGCGCGCGCGGCTCGCGATGCAGCTCGAATCGACCGGGCGGCTCGCCGGCGGCGTGGCCCACGAGATCAACAACATGATGACGGTCATCCTCGCCAACGCCGAGTTCGCGCTCCGCGGGCTCCCGCCCGGCGACCCCGTCCGCGCCGACATCGAGAGCATCCACCAGGCGGCGGCGCGCTCGGCCGAAGTGGCGCGCCAGCTCCTCACCTTCAGCCGGCGGCAGGTCGTGCGGCCGCGCATCGTGGACGTCCACGCTCTGCTCCGGAAGTCCGAAGGGATGATCCGCCGCCTCCTCGGCGCCGACCGGCCGCTGCGCCTCCGCCTCGGCGCCACCGATGCGTGGATCAACGTCGATCCGCTCGGGCTCGAGCAGGTGGTCATCAATCTCGCGCTCAACGCGCGCGATGCGATGCCGCACGGCGGCGAGCTCATCATCTCCACTTCCAACGTGCAGCTCGGGGAGGAGATGGCGCGGCGGCATCCGGAGATCGCCATCCGGCACGGGAGGTACGTGCAGGTGGCCGTGCAGGACACCGGGCTCGGCATGGATCGCGGCACGCTGGACCGGATCTTCGAGCCGTTCTTCACCACGAAGCGCGTGGGCGAAGGCACCGGCCTCGGACTCGCGACGGTCTTCGGCATGGTCAAGCAGTCGGACGGCTACATCTGGGCGGACAGCGAGGTCGGTCACGGATCGGTGTTCACGATCCAGCTGCCGCAGGCGGTTCCGTCGGCTGCCGAGATGGCGGCGCCGCCACTGAGCGGGCGTGACAAGGGGCAGGGCGCGATACTGCTCGTCGAGGACGAGCCGATGGTGCAGAGCCTCCTGAGCCGAGCGCTCGTCGAAGCCGGCTATCGGGCCGAAGTGGCGGCTGATGGAGACGAGGCCCTCAATGTGCTCGAGCGCCTCGAAGGAAATGTCGCCGCGGTTCTCTCGGATGTGGTGATGCCGGGAATGGGCGGCCGCGAGCTGGCGGAAATGCTGCGGAAGCGCTGGCCGGACATCCCCATTCTCTTCATGAGCGGCTACACGAACGAAGAGATCATCCATCGGGGACTGCTCGGCCCGGACGAGCCGTTCCTGCAGAAACCCTTCCCGCCGGCAGCGCTCGCGGCGGCACTCGCCGGACTGTTGCAGCGAGGGACTGCTCGCGATCAGGAGTTCGAGGTGGGGTCGGGGTAGCTCCCGGCGAGGAACGACGACACGACATCACAAACCGCATCCGGCATTTCCTCGTGCGGCCAGTGCCCGGCTTCGAGCGTCACCACCTCGGCGTCCGGCAGCGCGGTGCGCCAGCGATCGAGGTGATGCGGCTTCAATGCGCGGTCCTTCGTTCCCCAGATGATGAGCGCGGGCATTCCGGCGAGCGCCGCGCGCCGCTCCCAGAGCCGGTCGGAGTGCGGGGACGCGTGCGCAAGCGAGCGCGCCAGCGGCCAGAGCACGAGGCCGCGGGCCCGCCGGTCGGCAAAGGGAGCGAGGTATTGCGCATGGATGGCGCGCGTAAGCCGCTTCCGGTCTGCGTAGGCCGCCGGCATGATCGCGCGGAGCGAAACGTTGAGCCGCTCGTACAGGAAGCGCCCGAAGGCCCCGCCGAAGATCCGCCCCGCCCGCCGCACCTCCGCATCGTCTCCCAGGTTCCACATCCAGCTGTTGATCACGACGAGCCGGCTCACGCGGCCCGGGTCTTCGACGGCCAGCGGCAGCCCGATGATGCCTCCGAAGTCGTGGACGACGAGCGTCACGTCGCGCAGGTCGAGCTGCTCCACCAGCTCGCGAAGGCGGCCCGCGTGCGATTCCGGCGCGTAGCTCGACCCTGGCGGTCGATCGGAGAGCCCGAAGCCCAGATGATCGGGTGCGACACACCGGTGCGTCGCGGAGAGCGCCCGGATGAGGCGCCGCCACTCGAACGACCAGGTGGGCGTGCCGTGCACGAAGAGAAGTGCCGGACCGGAGCCCTCATCCACATAGTGGATGCGCTCGCCGCCTGCGAGCGTCGCCCGGTGGCTGGCGAACGGATACTCGGCGCGGTCGAGCCAGGGCGGCGAGATGGCGGCGGCAGTGGCTTGAGGTGCTGACATCGGGCCCTCGACCTTGCGGGCGTGGCGTTGGGATTGCTCCCGAAAAGTATACACGCCGGGCGCCGCGTTATCCGCGCATTTCGCCAGCAGTGCCGAGCTTCTGCAGGAGCTTTCTGCTCGAAGATCGCGCGCGCACGAGCGTATCGACACTGGAAGGATTCTTGCGGGAAGCGGCACTGTCTCTCGATCCCGGCGCTTTCCACAGTAAACGGAGAAGCACAGCGTGAGCATGCACGACCAGTTCCGACTCCCCAGTGGTCCGCTTGGTCACATCGCCGGCTGGATGATGACCCGAAGCAATGCCGGCCTCGCAGATTGGGGTGTCGACGCGCTGCGGGTCGTGCCGGGAGAGACGGTGCTCGAGATCGGGGCGGGGCCCGGCGTGGGGCTCGTGCGGCTGGCGCAGGCGGGAGCGGGGCGGGTCATCGGCATCGACCCGTCGGGCGTCATGCTCCAGCATGCCCGGCGGCGGATCGAAGCGAGCGGCCTGGGCGACAGGATCGAGCTGCTGGAAGGCGCGGCGGAGCGGCTGCCGCTCCCCGACGGATCGGTCGATGCGATCCTCGCCGTGAATTCGGTTCCGTTCTGGACCGATCCAGCGGCCGGGCTGGCGGAAGCGCGCCGGGTTCTTCGCGCAGGCGGCCGCATCGTGACCGTGCTGCTGCCGCACTGGGCCCGGACCGCGCACGATTTCGAGCGCGCCGCCACGGCCGAGCACGCGCGCCTCGTCGCGGCAGGGTTCGACGTGCTGCCGCCGCTCGTCAAGCCGTTGCGCCCGATCGAAGTCTGCCTCGTTGCCGGAACGGTGGGCACAGCGATCAGCGGGGAGCCCGCTGCTGGCGACCTGGCTCCGGCGCGAGCCGGTTGTACTTCCTGAGGATCTCGCGCACGCGGTCGTGCGGGATGGCGTAGGCCCGCACGTCGTCGGCGCCGGTCATCGTCTCGGCGGCGAGCATCGCGTTGGTGATCGCCTCTTCCGTCGCCTGGATCGTGGCCGAGAAGAGCGGATCCATCCGGTCGTTGGGCAGCATCGTGAGGGCGACGATGCCTTCGTCGTCCGCGGCGCGCGGGTTGGCGGTGGAGAAGGCGACGAAGATGTCGCCCGAGCTGTTGCTCGCGATGCCGCCCTCGCGGCCCACGCCGAGTGCTGCGCGCCTGGCGAGGCGTTGCAGCTGGTTCGAGAGGAGCGGCGCGTCGGTGGCGATCACGATGATGATCGAGCCGAGCTCGGCGTGCGGGCGCTCCGTTCCGTCCATCGAGCTGCCGGCATCGCACTTCGGGATCCCCTGCAGGAAGGGACTCGAGGGCGGCGCGCCTGCGGCGCAGATTCCCCGCGTCGCGATCTCCCGCCCGACCGGCACCCCCGCAATCCTCAATCCCTGCTGGCTTCCGTAGTTGCACTGCACCAGCACACCCACCGTGTAGCCGCCCGCGCGCTCCGGCACGACGCGCGAGCTCGTCCCGATGCCGCCCTTGAAGCCGTTGCAGAGCATCCCCGTGCCGCCGCCGACGCTGCCTTCGGCCACGGGTCCGCTGCGCGCGCTGTCGAGCGCTGCGAAGACATGCTCCGGCCGGACATGGAACCCGTTCACGTCGTTGAGGAGCCCGTCGAACGTCTCGGCGACTACGGGCAGCAGCCAGATGAGCGTCGGGTCCTCCCGGAGCGCCCAGGCCACGGCAGCGTCGCGCACCACGCCGACGCTGTTGGTGTTGGTGATGAGGATCGGCCCTTCGAGGAACCCCGACTCGTCCATCCAGGTGGTGCCGGTCATCTCCCCGTTGCCGTTGAGCGCGAACCAGGCGCCGAAGACCGGATCGAACGACTCCTTGCCGCGCGGGATGACGGCGGTGACGCCGGTGCGCACCGGGCCCTTCCCGCGCTCGAGCCGGCCCGAGCCGGAGATCAGCGTCGTGTGCCCCACCTCGACGCCGACGACGTCGGTGATGGCGTTGAAGCGGCCGGGGGTGCCCTCGAACGGGATGCCGAGGTCGCGGGAGCGCGCGGCCTGCGCGGCGGCCGGCGCGGGAATGAGAAGGAAAGCCGACAGGACTGCGAGCCCGGAAATCTGAAGCGGCGAGAGGCGCACGTGACCGATCCGTGGAGGTTTCGTCAAGCTACCTCCATTGGCCACTTTTTTTGAACTACGGAGGCGCGGAGGCGCGGAGGGCAGACGCTCCGTGATCGTTGTGGCTCTGTTCCCCAGACTGGGATCGGCGCTGCTTTTTTGTGGGTGTGCGGAACGGCTCCGATCCCGAGGGTGCAGGGAGACCACAAGAAATCCTCATGATCTCCGCTGGGTGAGACGCAAGCCCGGATGCGGCCCGGTGCCTTTCGCCCCTCCGCTCTCCGCGCCTCCGCGCCTCCGTGGTTAAAAAAATCGTTGTCGGTCCCGGGTCCGGAAACGGCGGGTGCTCCGCGCGATCCGGAGGCATATTGGTATCCATGACGGCCCCTCTTGTCGCTACTCCCGATATCTACGGCCGCGCGCTCGACGCTCGTGACGTGCGCTTCGATGGCGTCTTCTTCGTGGGGATCACGACGACCGGAATCTATTGCCGGCCGATCTGTCCCGCGCGGATCTCCGACCAGCGCCGCCGCCGCTTCTTCCCGAGCGCGGCGGCGGCGGAGCGGGCGGGGTTCCGGCCCTGCCTTCGCTGCCGGCCCGAACTGGCGCCGGGCCGGGGCCCGGTGGACGCCGTGTCGCGCCTGGCTCACGCCGCGGCGCAGCGGATCGCCGCGGGCGCGCTCAACGGACGCAGCGTGGCCGATCTTGCCGGAGAGCTCGACGTCAGCGAGCGGCACCTGCGGCGGGTGCTCGAGCATGTCATCGGCGCGACGCCCGTCGAGCTGGCGCTCACGCACCGCCTCCTGCTCGCCAAGCGCCTCCTGACCGACACCGCGCTCCCGATCACCCGCATCGCCTACGCGAGCGGCTTCCAGAGCCTGCGGCGCTTCAATACCGCATTCCGCCAGCGCTATCGAATGGCGCCGAGCGCCATGCGGCGCCCGCGGGCACAGCGGGACACCACCGCTCCGGACGCGACGCTGCACCTGACGCTCGCCTACCGGCCGCCGCTCGCCTGGGAGATGCTGCTCGACGCGATGCGCGCCGACCAGCTCCCGGGCGTCGAGGTGGTGGACCGGGCCCGCTACGCGCGGACGGTGTCCATCGGGAATCATTCCGGCGCGATGGCGGTGACCCACGATCCCGCTCGCGCGTTCATCGCGGTGGAGCTCTCCACCTCGCTCCTGCCCGTGCTGATGCCGCTGCTCGCGCGGATCCGTCACCTCTTCGACCTCGACAGCGAGCCGGCGGTGATCGAGAGAGACCTCGGGGAGGCGGGACTCGAGATACGGGTCTCCGGGCTCCGGATTCCGGGCGAGATGGAAGGCTTCGATGCGGTGCTGCGGGTCATCGGTGGTTCGGAGCTGCCGGCGCTGATCGAGACGTTCGGCGCGCCGGCGGAGTTCGATGTGCCGGGTCTCACTCACTTCGTACCCACCGCCGCCCGCATCGCCGAGGCTGGCGAACCGGGCCTTCGAGCTGCCGGGATGAGCGGCGGACGCGCCCAAGCGCTCGCCGTCATCGCCCGGCTCGTCGCGACCGGCGAGCTCCGGCTCGTTCCCGGAGCCGATCCGGAGGCGACCGGAAGGCGCCTTCTCTCGATCCCCGGTGTCGACGCCGCGACTGCCTCGGCGATCGTGAGCCGGGCGCTCTCCTGGCCCGATGCGTTTCACGCCGGCGATCCGGATGCGATCGCACGTGCGGAGCGGTGGCGTCCCTGGCGCGCGTACGCGCGGAGACATCTGGACGCGAATCGCCTTCCCGATTCGCGGGCAGCCACGGGCTGAGACGCGACCGCGCGATTCGGCGTCCGGATTCGGCGCGCAGACCTGACCATGAAGTCGTAAGGTGTCCCCTCGCATTCACCACTCGGAGGACACCATGCGACATCACTGGTCCATCATGCTCGCCGCCGCGGCACTCGGCGCCTGCGGCGACGACTCGCTCGTCACCCAGCCCACCGCCTCGCTCGGCGCTTCCCAGGCCGTTCCCGGGTACCACGTAGACCGCCTCACTCCCTCCCTCGGCGGAACGCGCAGCCGCGGCGCCGCGATTGACGCGCGCGGCGAGGTCGCCGGCTTCTCGCTCCTGGCCGGGAACACGAACCGCCACGCCGCACTCTGGAGCGGCGGCTCGATCGAGGATCTCGGCACGCTCGGCGGAACGGGAAGCACGGTGCCGTGGCCCGGCCTGAACGAGCGGGGGATGGTCGTCGGCATCGCGCACATCGCGCAGCAGGACACGCTGGGCGAGGGATGGAGCTGCGTCTTCTTCCTGCCGAACCCGAACGACGAGATCTGCCGCGGCTTCTTCTGGGAAAACGGCGTCATGACCGCGATGCCGACACTGGGCGGCGACCGCAGCTTCGCCACGGGCGTCAACAACCGCGGGCAGGTCGTCGGATGGGCCGAGACGGCGGTGATCGACCCGACCTGCCACCCGACCGACAGCGATCAGCGGCTGCAGTTCAACGCGGTGCTCTGGGAGCCGAAGCGAAACCGGATCACGGCTCTCAGGCCCTTTCCGGGCGATTCCGCTTCCGCCGCCACCGCCATCAACGACAGCGGGCAGGCCGTCGGCATCTCCGGCGACTGCGACATCGCCGTCGGCCGGTTCAGCGCGAAGCGCGCGGTGCTCTGGGACCGCGGCGAGGTGCGCGAGCTACCGAACCTGGGTGGCGAGGCGTGGCACACGCCGATGGACATCAGCGAGGCGGGCGACGTGGTGGGCTTCTCGAACCCTCCGGGCGTCACCGGCGGCGACCTCGTGCCCCACGGCTTCTTCTGGAGCCCGCGCTCGCCCGGCGCGATCACCGACATCCCCCCGCTCGACGGCGACGACAACAGCCAGGCGTTCGCGCTGAACTCGCGGCGCCAGGTGGTGGGCGTCTCGTGCAAGGGCGCCGCCTGCCGCGCTTTCCTCTGGGAGAACGGGAAGCTGCACGACCTGCAGGACCTCGCCGAGTTGGCACCGGGCGACTCGATCATCTCCGCGCGAGACATCAACGATCGGGGGGAGATCACGGGCGACCTGCTCGATCGCTCGACCGGCACGACCTGGGCGTTCGTCGCGAGACCGCGGGTGGAGTGAGGAGGCCCGGCTTCGGCTCGGATTCGACGCCCGGCGGCTCCCCTCCGGGGGGGCCGCTGAACCCGGCGATGCGCTCCTCGAGATTCACTCACCTGTTATATTTGGCGCTCAACCCAGTGCCCGGCGCCGTAGCCAAGTGGTAAGGCAGAGGTCTGCAAAACCTCCATCACCGGTTCGACTCCGGTCGGCGCCTCTCCGTCCGAACGCACGATGCCCCGCCAACTTCTGCTGGCGGGGCATCGGTACTTTCGAACCCGGGCAGGCCGTCAGTCGCAGCAGCAGGTGGTGCCGCAGCAGCAGACCTCGGAGCAGCACGCCCCTCGCCAGTGCCGCCCGACTCTCAAAGTGATTTCAGGTACTCCTCGATATCGCTTTGCTCCGCCTCGCTGAGCCCCAGTCGCCGGACGCGATCGTAATGCAGCACCACATCCCGAAGCGTTGCGGCGCTCCCGTCGTGAAAATAGGGCGGGTGGTGGCGAAGCCCTCGCAGTGGTGTCGTGCGATATCGCCGCTGGGCCGTGCGTCCTGCGTACGTCGCATCCATTCCGGTTTCGGCTGGATCATGAAAGACGCCGCGGTTGTTGTCGGTGCCGTTGCCGTCCACATGACATGCGGCGCACACGCGATCGAATACCGTTCGTCCGCGGGCCGCCGCCTCTTCGTCGAAACCCGACGGCGGCGGCGCCTTGAGCGCGTGCTGGTACGCCTTGAGCGCTTCGAGCTTCGGCGTCACGAGGTCCGGCTCCTGCGCAATCGAGACTCCGATCCTGGGATCCGAGAAATTCCCCTGACCGTGCATCTGCGTCACAGCCACGTACGCATTCCAGTATGAAATCGGCCCCTCGGCGGTGTACGTCTCGTTCGTCACATCGGCCAGGCCATACGCCGGAGGGAGTACGAGGGGCGTGCTCCTGCCGTCGAAATTGAAGCGGGGATCGTAGGTGCCTTTCGGCCACTGGATGAGAAGCGCCTTCTGCGAGTCGGTGAACGCCGGGAGCTTCGCGAGGATCTTTCCGAGCTCGAGGCTCGTGTTCGGCCAGCCGTCGAGCCGATGCCCGATTCCGGGCAGCAGGGCGTTGTCGACGGTCGAGTGGCAGAGGGCGCACGTGATGCCGAGCCGGGCGAGCCGGCCGTCTTCATCGAAGGTCGCACGGATCCCGACGACGGCATTCTGGCGGAGCAGTTCCCGCGTGCCGCTGGTCGCCAGGGGATTGTGGAGAACGAACTGCAGCAGGTTGAGCCGATCGAGGTCCACCTTGAGGCCCAGGCGGAGCGCCTCGATCGGCTGGATTTCCTGATCGACGACCTCGTGGAGCCTTGCCGTATCGGTCCAGAATTTCTCGTCACCGAACGTGTCGTCCTGGAAGATCTGCTTCCCCTGGCGCTCGAGCTCGGTGGTGAGCTCGGGCGCAGGGTAGGGGTGGCGGCTCGCCCGGAACACCAGTACGGCAACGAGCAGCACGATGACGCCGAGCACCACTACAAAGGCCTTGCCGCGTCGCGACATAACTACCTCCTCGGCCTTGCGCCTGGAAGGAATCCCGCTTCCCCGGAGTCCGCGCCTCGAATACTCTATCCGACGACGGAAGTTCGTAAGAGCGGCCCTTCTCGATACGACCGGAGTCAGAATATGGTACGGGGGCCACACCGCAGTATTGGATTCCTGGCGCTCGCCCGCGCCACCGGACGCGCCGCCTCCCTGGTATCTCGGCACCCGTATCCTCTTCGCGATGCTGCGCGACCGGTTCGGCGCTTCCTGGATGCTGCTGCACCAGCCCGGACCGGTCTGACGAGCCGCGATCGCATCCGGGAAGGAGCCGTGCGAGATGCGCGCAGGTCCGGCGGTCCGGCGCAGTCTCCTCCGACGGCCGGAGGCCGCGCACCCGGGGCCTGACGCCGCAAGTGCCTGACTGACAACCGCTTGCGGTGGCGCAGGGCCGCTCGCCGCCAGCTTCGGTCGCACCACCACTCCGGGCATATGCATTGCACTCCTGCAATGCGATGCCCATCGATCCCATCCACCGCCACCGAGACATCGAGAGCTCCCCCGGCGACTCCGCCTTCCTGCGGACCTTCGGCGTGGCGTTCACGGCGCTCGTGCTCGGGCTCGCGGCCCTCGTCAGGATCACCGATCCGCTGGCGGCGTTCGGCGCGGGGATCCTCCCGCCCGTCGTGAGCGCGGATCGCGATTACAAGGCCACGCTCTACCTCGACGCAGCGAGCCGGCCCGAGATCGTGGTGCTCGGCTCGTCACGCGTGAAGACGCTGCGCCCCGCGTGCATCTCCGAGCTCACCGGGCGCGCGGCGTTCAATTTCGGCGTCAACGCGGGAGTCGCGGAAGATTTCGTCGCGATCGTCCGCTTCCTGCGGTCGGACTCCGCCGGCGCGGTCCGCGAAATCCTCCTCGGCGCCGATCCCGAAGCGTTCACGGGCGAGCCCGGCGCTGGACGCGCGCTGCAGGCGTCGCGCATCCTCGGCACCTACGCGCCCGAGCGCGCGGCGTTCGCTGATGCACCGTCGCGCGGCGCGGCCGAGCTGCTCACGCTCGAGAGCGTCGCCGCCTCCTTCCGCTCGCTGCGTCGCGAGTTTCTTCCCTCCGAGGAGCTTCCGCAGGAAAAGATCTCCGCCGACGGATGGCAGACGCATCCGAGATGGGATGCGGAGATCGCCGCCGGAGCGTTCGTTCAGCCGGATCGCGTGAACGAATCGGTCGTCGCGGTAAGCCGCCGCTACCGGGAGGACCTTCAGCTTTCTCCCGCGCGCCTTCGCCTGCTCGAG
>DASTUP010000132.1:0-6422 GCA_035759585.1 Gemmatimonadales bacterium
GCGGCCGGCCGCAACCAGGAAGCACTCCGGCTCCTGAACGCGGCGCACCGGCTCTTCCTCCGCCTCGACGCGCGGGTCGATCTCGTCGATGTCGCCGGCAAGGTGCACCGGCTCGAGGAGACGTACCTGCTCGTGGTGCGCGAGTGGGGCCAGTCGATCGAATCGGCGGATACCTACACCTACGGCCACTGCGAGCGGGTGGCGCGGTACGGCGTCGAAGTGGCGCGTGCACTGGGACTCGACGAGGACCAGATCACCGCGATCCGCCTCGGCGCATACCTGCACGATCTTGGCAAGGTGAAGGTGCCGCACGAGATCCTCAACAAGCCCGGTCGCCTGACCGACGACGAGTTTGCGATCATCCAGAAGCACCCCGAGTGGGGCATCGAGCTTCTCGCCACGGTGGAGTTCCCGTGGGACCTCAAGCCGATCATCCGCTGGCACCACGAGCGGTACGACGGCACCGGCTACCCCGACCGCCTCAAGGGCGACGAGATCCCGCTCGGTGCGCAGATCATCTGCATCGCCGATGTCTTCGATGCGCTGACGACGACGCGGAGCTACCGGCCAGCGATGCCGCACGCGGAGGCGGTGGCGCGCATGCACGAGACGAAGCACTGGTGGCGGACCGACGTGTTCGACGCGTTCCTCAGGTCGGTCGCACGATTCGCGGAGGCAGCGTGAGCCAGGCGCGCCGGATGGCGGTCGCACTTCTCCTGGTGCTGGCGCTCGGGGGATGCAGAGGCGAGCCGCACCGGCCGAAGAGCTCGATCGTCATTGCCTCCGTCGGCGAGCCGTCCGCACTCCTTCCTCCGGCCGCCTACGAGACCGTCGCGCGCGACATCGGCGACCTCGTCTTCGAGCGGCTCGCCACACTCGCGCCCGCATCCGCCCCGATCGACGCTTCGGCCTATCGTCCCGCGCTCGCGACCCGGTGGGAGCGGGTCGATTCGCTCGGATGGCGCTTCCACCTCCGTCCGGGCGCCCGGTGGCACGACGGGCGTCCGGTCACGGCGGCCGACGTGGTCTTTTCCTTCGGCGCGTACGCTGATTCCACCGTCGCCGCAGGCGCGGCTCCGTACATCGCGGGCCGGGTCACCGCCGTTGCCGAGGACGATTCGACCGTTCTCGTCCGGTTTGCGAGCCCGTCGCCCGAGCAGCTCTACGACGCGACATACCATGTGCGGATCATCCCACGGCACATCTGGGATTCGCTCCCCGGGGAGACGTGGGCGGGCGATACGACGCTCTCGCGACTCGTCGGCAGCGGCCCGTACCGGCTGGGAGAGTGGCGCCGTGGCGAGTCACTGACGCTGGTGGCGGATACGCTCCGCGCCGACAGCCTTGCTCCGTCGATCGGGCGCGTCGTCTGGCGCTTCACCGCCGATCCGGAAGCGGCGCTCAACCTCGTGCTCTCCGGCGAGGCAGACCTCCTCGAATCGATCGGGGCGCCGGACCGCATCGCTCGCGTTGCGGCCGATTCGTCATTGAGGGTGATCCGGTATCCAGCGGCGGTCTACGGCTTTGCCGGGTTCCGGATCGATGCGCACCCGATTCTCGCCGACCGCGCGGTGCGGCGAGCGCTCGCAATGGCTGTGGATCGCAGGGCCATCGCCGCGAATCTCTACGGGGCAGATGTGCAGGTTCCGAATGGGCCGATGTCGGCGCTGCTGTGGGTGGGATACGATTCGCTGATTTCTCTCCCGTTCAGCGCGGCATCGAGCGCTGCGGCGCTCGATGCCGCCGGCTGGCCGGCCGGACCCGACGGCGTGCGGCGGAAGCGGAATCGCCGGCTCGAGCTGGAGATCCTCGTGCCGTCGACGAGCCCGGCCCGCCGGCAGGCAGCGATCGCGATGCAGGAGATGTGGCGGCGGATCGGCGTCTCGGCGGAAGTCGTGGCGGTCGAATTCCCGGTGTTCCAGGAGCGTCTCGCCGCCGGCCGGTTCGACGTGTACATCGGCGCGTACCTCGACGAGCCGTCGGCCCGCGGATTGGCGGACCAGTGGAGCTCGGCGGGCATCGGCCTCCTGAATCACGGAGGCTACCGCCGGCCCGCCTTCGATTCGCTCCTCGCCGACGCCGGCCGGGCCGCGAACGCCGAAGCCGCGCGGCTGCTGTATCGCCAGGCACTCGACACACTCAACGCCGATGCGCCCGCGATCTTCCTGTACACGCCGGTGCAGGCGGCCGCCGTGAGCGGCGAGCTCGAGGGGGTGCAGATCGATCCCTACTCCTGGCTGTCGGACTTGCCGGAGTGGAGGCGACGATAGGCGCCGGGATGCGGGCGTGACATCCGGAGGGGGGCGAAACGAGCGAGGGATCTACTCTGCCGAGTCCGGAGACTCTCTGAGTAGATCCCTCGCTTCGCTCGGGATGACATCAACTCGCTCGGGATGATGCCATTCCACCTACCCTGACGGCACGCGCCGCTACGCTGTCTTCCGCTTCGGCTTTGTCGTCCGCTTCCGCTTCGGATTCTTGAGCGCGAGCACGCCCGCCTCCTCCTCCTGCGGCTGCCGGTAGACGTACCGGTCGCCCCGGAAGTTGCGCAGGACCACTTCCTCGTCCGACATGCTCACGACGTACTCCGGGAGGAGCGGGATCTTGCCGCCGCCGCCCGGGGCGTCGATGACGAAGTGCGGATTGGCGAGCCCGCTCGTCCAGCCGCGGAGCGCCTCCATGATCTGGATGCCGGTCTGGACCGAGGTGCGGAAGTGCTCGCCGCCGGCCACCTGGTCCGCCATGTAGATGTAGTAGGGCCGGACGCGCGCCATCAGCAGGCGCTGCATCAGCTCCTTCATGACCGTTGGATCGTCGTTGACGCCCTTGAGCAGCACCGTCTGGCAGCCGAGCGGGATGCCGGCATCGGCGAGCATGCCGAGTCCCTTCACGGCGGCGGGCGTGAGCTCGTCGGGGTGATTGAAGTGCGTGTTGATCCAGAGCGGGTGGAACTTCCGCAGGGTGTCGCAGAGCTCCGGGGTGATCCGCTCGGGAAGGTGGCACGGCACGCGGCTCCCGATCCGGATGATCTGGAGGTGCGGGATGGCGCGGAGCCGGGTGAGGATGGCCTCGAGGCGGCGGTCATTGAGCAGGAGCGGGTCTCCGCCGCTCATGATCACGTCGCGGATCTCGGTGTGCTCCTCCAGGTACTTGAAGGCGCTCTCGAACTGCGACATCGGGATCTTCTCGGGATCCCCCACCTTCCGCCGCCGGGTGCAGAAGCGGCAGTAGGTGGCGCAGACGGGAGAGACGAGAAAGAGTGCCCGGTCGGGATAGCGGTGCGTGATGTTGGGGACCGGGCTGTCGGCGTCCTCGTTGAGCGAGTCCACCATCCCGTCCACGACATCGAGCTCTTCGACCGATGGAATGTACTGGCGCCAGATCGGATCGTTCGGCGACTTGATCAGCTCGACCATTGCCGGCGAGATCCGGAACTCGAAATTCTCGGCCGCCTGCCTGAGCCGGTCCAGCTCCGGAAAATTCTCCGGCCCGAACCGCTCGGCGAGCACGTCGAGCGAGTGAATCGAGTTCTTTCTCAGGACTTCCTGCCAGGTCTCCATGACGCTACCTGCCCTCGTAAGAGTCGGTGCTCGGATTGAAGAACTTCGTGTAGACGACCTGATCGTCGCCCGGGGCATAGAAATCCGGGATCGTGGCCGCGCGGCGGTAGCCGCGGGCCTCGTAGAACGCGCGAGTCGGTGCGTAATCGGGGCGGCCGGCAGTCTCGACGACGATGAGGCGCGCCATGCCCGCCAGGCGCCGCTCCATCTCGCTCACCAGCCGGCTGCCGATGCCGGCGCCGTGCACCGCCGGGGAAACGACGAGCCAGTACATGTCCCAGGTGCCGACGGTGCACGGCGTCGGCCCCCAGCAGATCCAGCCGGCGACGCCGCCGCCAAGCTCCGCCACGACGGAGTGGTAGGCGGGATCGCCGGCGACGGACCCATCGAACACCTCGAGGCCGATGGCGACCTCATCCTCCCGGAACACGCCGGTGTCGCGAAGCATTTCCTCGACGGCGCCGCGATCGCCGGCAGCCGGGGCGCGCAGGGTGAGGTCCACGGCGGCAGCCGGCGAGGAGGTCACTGCGAGACCTCGCGCGCCGCGATGCGCGGCGGCAGCGCGACGAGCGCGGCGGCCGCATCGGTCTTCTGCGAGCGGCCCAGCGCCTCGTCCACGATCTGCATGATCAGCTCTTCGTATTCCCAGCCATGCGCGCGCGCCATGCGCGCGAGTCCCGCATCGCGCGAGAGATCGGGGCAGGGATTCACCTCGATGACGTAGGGCTGGCCCTCGTCGTTGAGCCGCATGTCCACCCGGCCATAGCCCTCCTGGTTGCCCAGGAACTGCCACGCCTGACGCGCCACCTTCCCCACCTTCCGCGCCACGTCCGCCGGAAGCCGCGCGGGGCAGACCGGCTCGGTGCCGGCGTACTCGGGATGGTCGGGCGCCCACTTGGCGGCGTAGGTGACGATCGGCCAGCTCCCCTCGGGCATGCGCGAGAAGTCGATCTCGGAGATCGGCAGCATCGTGCTGCCCACGAAGCCGACATTGAGCTCCCGCCCGGCGACGTACTCCTGCACCAGCACTTCCTCGAAGTGCTCGAGCATCTGCGAGACGCGGGAGCGGAGCGCCCGGCGCGAGGTGCAGACGGCGCCGCTGTCGATGCCGACGCTCGCATCCTCCGCCGACGGCTTCACGATGGCGGGGAGCGGGAAGTTCGCGGGGATCTTGTTCCCCTGCGCGAGTACGAACGCCGGTACCGGCAGCCCCTCGGCGGCGAGCAGCGTGTTCGCGACGTGCTTCCGGTGGCAGACGGTGATCGGCCAGGCGCGCGGCCCGGTGAACGGCGTGCCGGTCAGCTCGAGGGCGCCGAGGACGAAGTCCTCGTAGCGGGCATGGCCGTTGATCCCCTCGCAGAGGTTGAAGACCAGGTCCGCCTTCCGGCAGCGCGTGAGCCACCGGAAGTCGCCGAGCTTGACGGGGACGAGGTCCACCTCGTGGCCGCGGGCGCGCAGCACCTCGCGGACCTCGCGGATGTTCTCGAGGACCGCCGCCACGTCCTGCGCGCTCCAGTCGTCGCTCCCCGCATCGTAGATCACGACAACCTTCATGACGACGCCTCCTTGAGAAGCGACCGCCCGCTGATCCGGCGCCAGGCGATGTCGGCGACGGTGCGGATGAGGTCGTCGTACCCGATCCCCGCCGCCCGCGCCGCCTTGGGGAAGCAGGAATTGTCTCGCGGGTCTGGCAGAATGCCGGGGAGCGGATTGAGCTCCACGACCATCGCCCGGCCGGACGCATCGCAGCGCACGTCGATGCGACACCAGTCGCGGCAGTCGAGCGCGTGGTACGCGCCGAGTGCGGCGGCGCGGACTTCCTCCGCGAGCGCCTCGGGGATATCGGCCGGGCACTCGTAGATCTCGAGGGGTTGGTCGATCGTATCCCAGAGCCACTTCGCTTCGTAGCCGTAGATCGGCGGCGCGCCGGCCGGCAGCGTATCGAAGCGCATGCCGACGAGAGGCAAGCAGCGTGCCTCGCTGCCGTTTCCGAGGATCGCGACGGTGAACTCGCTCCCCGGCAGCCACGTCTCGACGACCACCGGCTGCCGGTACGTCTCGAGGAGATAGCCCACCTGGGCGACGAGCTCCGCCCGGTTCTGGCAGAGACTCTTCACGCTCACGCCCTTGCCCGACCCCTCGAACGCCGGCTTGGCGAAGAGCGGGAAGGGGAGCGCGCAGTTCCGCGCGTCGTCCCGCGTGAGGGCGAGGATGAACGGCGCCGTCGGGACGCCGCGCTGCGAGAGGATCTCCTTCGTCCGCCCCTTGTGGAGGCAGAGCGCGAGGGCGAGCGGATCGGACGCGTGGCACGGGATGCCGAAGAACTCGCAGACGGCCGGGACGTGGCTCTCGCGGTTCGGGCCGTAGAGGCCTTCGGCGATGTTGAAGACGAAGTCGGGGCGCGCGGCGCGGAGCGCGGCGGGGAAATCTTCGTTCGCCTCGAGCCGGATCACCTCGCCGAGCGGAGCGAGCGCGCGCTCGACGGCGTCGATGGTACCGGGCTCATCCCACTCGGCGTAGAGGTCTGGCTGAGGGAGGTCGGAGCGGAGAGTGCGGAGGGACTCGTTGAGTTCGGAGGGAGACTCGAAGCTCGCTCCGGAATCATTGGCCGGAGCTGCTGGTTTGAGATTGAAGGCGAGTCCTATCCGAACTCCCAAGTAGATCTCCTTCTACAAAAAAGGCCGTCCGCGAGAGACGAGCCGAACGAAATGCTGCGCGTCCGCAGCGTTGTCGGAAGCTAAGGTAAGAAAAACTTCATCGTCGCACAATAGTTTTCGGGGAGTTCGTCTTCATTAGACGGCGGTCGGAAAGTCGGAAGGTCGGAGAATCGGAAGGTTGGAAGGCGGACCAGCGAGCGGAATC
>DASTUP010000133.1:0-21370 GCA_035759585.1 Gemmatimonadales bacterium
ACCACAAAATAAGCTGACGGAGCCCTCCGGCAGTGCCCTCCGCGCCTCCGCGCCTCCGCGGTTCACAATCAAAAATCAATCCATATTGTTAAATGGCGATTGACAGCCTGAGGGACTTCATCAGCGAGATCGACGCGATCGGCGAGCTGGTCCGGGTGCAGGAGCCGGTCCGGGCGCGGCTGGAGGTGGCGGAGATTGCCGATCGGTGCATGAAGAGCCCGGGCGGCGGGCCGGCGCTCCTCTTCGAGCACGTGATCCTCGACAACGGCCACCGGAGCGCGCACCCTGTCGCCATCAACCTTTTCGGCTCGATGCGGCGGATGTGCCTCGCGCTCGGCGTCTCGTCGCTCGACGAGGTAGGCGCGCGGATCTCGGAGCTGCTCGACCTCAAGGTGCCGGACGGGCTCTTCGGGAAACTGTCGATGCTGCCGCGCCTGGCCGAAGTGGCGAAGTTCCCACCCAGGATGCGCAGCGGGCGCGCGCCCTGCCAGGACGTCGTCCTCCAGGGGCGCGAGATCGATCTCGATGCGATCCCCTTCCTCACCACCTGGCCCGGCGACGGCGGCCGCTACATCACGCTGCCCATGGTGATCACGACCGACCCCGCGCGCGGGACGCGCAACGTCGGGATGTACCGCATCCAGGTGCTCGGGCGGGACACGCTCGCCATGCACTGGCAGCGCCACAAGGTGGGCGCCGCACACTGGCGCGATATGGCAGCGCGCGGCGAGCGGATGCCGGTGGTCATCGCGCTCGGCGGAGACCCGGCGAGCATCTATTCCGGCTCGGCGCCGCTTCCGCCGACCATCGACGAGTTCATCTTCGCCGGGTTTCTCCGCCGCGCGCCGGTCGAGCTCGCCAAGGCAGTCACCTGCGATCTCGACGTGCCGGCCGACGCGGAGCTCGTCATCGAGGGATACATCGATCCGTCGGAAGACCTCGTGCTCGAGGGGCCGTTCGGCGACCACACGGGATTCTACTCCCTCGCCGACTACTACCCGAAGGTGCACGTCACCGCCGTCACCATGCGGCGGAGCCCGATCTATCCCGCCACCCTCGTCGGGAAGCCGCCGATGGAGGACTACTATCTCGGCCACGCCACGGAGCGGATCTTTCTCCCGTTGCTCCGGCTCACGGTGCCCGAGATCGTGGACTACCACATGCCGGCGGCCGGGATCTTCCACAACCTCGTCTTCGTTTCGATCGACAAGCAGTATCCGGGGCAGGCGTACAAGGTGATGAACGCGCTGTGGGGGCAGGGCCTCATGTCGCTCGCGAAGGTGCTCGTCATCGTGGATCGCGAGATCGACGTCCGGAACCCCGACGAAGCGTGGTGGGCCGCGCTCAACAACATCGATCCCGAGCGCGACGTGCGATTCACCATGGGGCCGGTGGATGTCCTCGATCACGCGAGCCGCGCGTTCACCTACGGGAGCAAGATGGGCATCGACGGAACGCGCAAATGGCCGGAGGAGGGGTTCACGCGGGAATGGCCCGACGTGATCGAGATGGACCCGGCCACGAAGACTCGCGTGGACGAGCTGTGGCCACGGCTCGGGATCAGCTTGTGAGCCACGGAGCCGCGGGTGCGCGGAGCGAACGCGAAGGGCAGACCTTCGGGGGCGAGTCGCTCCTGGTCAGATACGTCAACTTCGTGAAACTGCCGCACACCCTCTTTGCGCTGCCGTTTGCGCTGCTGGGCGTGCTCGCCGCATCGCGTGTCGTGCCGGTGGAGTGGGGGACGGTGCTGTGGGTCGTGCTGGCCTTCTCGGCCGCACGCTGGGTCGCGATGGGGTTCAACCGGATCGCCGACCGCGCGTACGATGCGCGCAATCCCCGAACGATGAACAGGGAGCTGCCGAAGGGCACGCTCTCGCTGGCGCAGGCATGGGCATCCGTCGTCCTGGCGTCGGCACTCTTCGTCTTCGCCGCCTGGTCGCTCAACCCGCTGTGCGCGCTGCTGAGTCCCGTCGCGCTCGCGTGGATCGTCGCGTACAGCTTCGCGAAGCGCTTCACCTTCTGGCCGCATCTCTGGCTCGGGATGAGCCTCGCCATTGCGCCGGTGGGCGGGTACCTCGCCGTGACCGGCGCCTGGAGCCGGCCGGCATGGCTCCTCTTCGCGATTGCGCTCGGCGTGGCCACCTGGGTCGCGGGGTTCGACATCTTCTATGCGCTTCCGGACGAGTCCTTCGACCGTTCGGAAGGGCTGCGGAGCGCGGTCGTGCGCCTGGGCCAGCGGCGGGCGATTCTCGCGGCGAAGCTGCTGCACGGAATCACGATTCCCGCGCTGGCGCTCTTCGGGTGGGGTGCCGGATTCGGGGCCTGGTACTACGCCGGTCTCGTGGTGGCCGCCGGGATCCTCGCCTATGAGCACCAGCTCGTCCGGCCCGGCAACCTCTCGCGCCTCGACGCGGCGTTCTTCACGATGAACGGGGTGATGAGCGTGACGGTGTTCGTGTTCGCGCTCGCGGATCGGATCGTCGGGTAGTCGAAGGAGAAGCCGAAGTCGTGGCGCAGGGTCGAGTTCGCGAACGCGCGAACGGTTCAGCAGCGAACGAAAACACGAAAGGATGAAGGGCCGGCGCGATGGTCGCCCGGCGCTTCGATCTGAGGTGCGATGACCGAACGCTTGCCGACGGTGCTTGCCATCACGGGTGCCAGCGGGGCCCCGTATGCGGTGCGGCTCCTCGAGGTGCTCGCGCAGGCGCGCGTGCCGGTGTGGCTCATCGTCTCGGGCCACGGCATGCGGCTGCTGCAGGAGGAGTGCGGGCTCGAGAGTCTCGAGGCCCTCGAGGCCGCGGTGGCGGTCGAGGGATCTGACGTGAAAGTGTTCACCGACGCTGACCGGGGAGCGAAGCCTGCCTCAGGCTCGCAGCGGACGGCAGGAATGGTGATCTGTCCCTGCTCGATGGGCACGCTCTCGGCGGTGGCGCACGGCTCGAGCCGCTCGCTCATCGAGCGCGCTGCCGATGTCACGCTCAAGGAGGGGCGAAAGCTCATCCTCGTGCCGCGGGAAACTCCGCTTTCGCTGGTCCACCTCCGCAACATGACCGCCTGCGCCGAAGCCGGCGCCACGATCATCCCGGCCGCGCCCGGCTTCTATCACCGCCCCACGCGCATCGCCGAGCTGGTGGATTTCATCGTGCAGCGCATCGTGGATCAGCTGGGGCTGGAGCTCGACATCGCCCGCCGCTGGGAAGGGTGACGTGCGGCTCGGGATCATCTCCGACACGCACAACCTGCTCCGGCGCGAAGTGTTCGACGTCTTCAGCGGGGTCGATCACATCCTTCACGCCGGAGATATCGGAGAACCCGATATCCTGACGGCGCTCGAAGCGCTCGCGCCGGTTACCGCGGTGTACGGGAATACCGACGGGTGGGACATCCGGCGCCGCGTGCCCCAGGTGGCGAAGCTCCGGCTCGACGGGTTCGATATCGTGGTGACCCACGGAGACCAGTTCGGGAAGCCGACGCCCGTGAAGCTGCACGAGGCGTTTCCCGATGCCGAGATCCTGATCTACGGGCACACACACAGGCCGCTGATCGAGAATGTGGACGTCGTAAGAACCGTCATGAATCCCGGTGGGGCAGGAGCGCCCCGGTTCGGCCTCCTGCCATCGGTCGGGATCATGGAGCTCGAGCCGGGCATCCCGCCACGAGCCCGGCTGGTTCCGCTCACGGACGACTGAAGCCCGGGACGGTGCCGCCAGTCTCGTGCATGACGTTCCCGGCGTTCCGCAGCGCGCGCGGCTGGTGCCACTGCTCGATGTCGACGCGGAATGACGGCAGGGTCAGGAACTGCGAACGGCGGCCAGGTGGCCGCCGTTCGCACTTTGCCGGGAGGCGGTTCAGCAGCCTGCGGGTGCCGCAACCGGAGCGAGGCCCGCATTCCCGAGCAGCCGTGCCCCGCTGCCCGAGACCGTCACGGTTCCGCAGAACGTATTGGCCAGCATCACGCTGCTGCTGCCGGAAATGTCGGTCGTCCCATCGACCTGCGTGAACGACATTCCGAAGTTGCTGGCCGGTACCGAGAGATCGCCGGTGATCCGGGCGCCCCGGATCCGGTTCTGGCTGCCCGATACGGTGACGTTCCCGTCGATGGTGACGGCTCCGCCGGTGTTCCCCTCGCCGAAGAGGGTGACGTTGCTGCCGCTGAATGTGATGTCCCCGGTGTAGGTCCCCGCGGCGAAGAACACCACCGAGTTGCTCGCGGCGAGTGCCGCGTTCACTTCGGCGAGTGTCATCGCCGGCGAGATCTCGACCACCTCCGCGCCGAATTCGTACCGGATGTCCGCCATGACCTCCGCGCCCGAGGGATCGAGCGCGACGGCAACCTCGCGCAGATCGCCCTCGACGATCGAGAGCGCGACATTGCCGTCATCCGGTCCGTCGAATGCGATGACCCGGCTGCCGGAAGCCACGGGGCTCAGCACGGCGACGCCGTCGGCCGAGGTCGTCGCAGATGGGCCGCCTTCGACGGCGACCGCAACGCCGAGCCGCGACGCTCCGGGCGGAGCAACGTCCATTTCGTTCGCGTCATTGATTGCCGGGTTCAGCACTACCACGAATGTCGTCTCGCCATACGGGACTTCGTCCGGTTCGGTGGCGTCCCCGCCGCAGGCAGCTGCAAGCAGGGCAAGGAGTGGCGCGGCGGAACGGCGCATCGACATGAATCGCATGGGACCCCTCGCATGGGAAATGCCACCGGCGTGTGCCGGGGCTCGCCGGTCATCGCGCACGAAGAGTGCCGCCGGGCCTCCGACGGTATTCCGTTGCCGATAAATGAGTTGAAGGGAGATGAAGCGGGTTGCACGGTGGGCATCCGGTGCGAAATGCGACTGGCTGTCGACCCAGTCCCGGTAATGCTACGGATGGCGCGGGCTGCCCGCCCGGTCAGCTCCAGTCGGAGAACGGCGTCGTCCGCCTGAGCGCTTCGGGATGCGCGCGGAACCAGGACTGCATCAGCAGGATTTCATCGATCGCTTCGAGCGGAAGCGGCCCGGCCGCCGGCATCGGCCGGTCGGCCTCTTCCTGGACGACCGCGCGGAATGCCTCGAGCTCGATCGGCGTCGACGGCCACGGATACGACGCGCGCACCACACCCTGGCGGACGACGTACGCCCGGTCGTCGCCCCGCTCGCCGGGATCGCGGTAGACGAACGTGAGGAGGTCGATGGCCGAGCGGGCGCGGCTCGTCGCGGCGAGGAGCCACTCGAGCTGCTCGAATCGCTCGCGCCAGCGGCCGGCGAGCTCGAATTCGGCTTCTTCGGCCGCGCGGGTCATCTCGGCGACCACGCGATCGATCGGCTTGATCGTCCTCCCCTCGAGGAATGCCGCCGCCGTTTCCACCCGCTGCCGGTAGGCCCACTCTGCGATGAATCCGGCGCACGGCCCGCCACACGATCCGAACTCGTGGCGGGCGCAGGCCGCGCGGCGGTCCGCGCCGAAGAGGTCGGCCTGGCCCGAGAAGACGATCGGCATGCTGGCGGCGCAGTCGCGCAGGCCGAGGAGATCGTTGAGCGTCCGCACGGCCTCCTGGGTGCGCTCCATCGAGCGGAAGGGACCGTAGACCCGCTCGTCGCCGGTGGCCACGGCGCTGCCCACGTGCACGCGCGGCGCCGGACCGCCCGAAATCTTGATCAGCACGGACCGGCGCGTGCGATTGAGCTTGAAGTTGAAATGCGGGCGGTATTCGCGAATCTGGCGCAGCTCTGTCAGCAGAGCGGCAAACTCGCTCGGGACGTAGGTCCACCGGATATCGTGCGCGGCATAGAGTATTCGCGCGGCCTTGTCGGCGGGATACTCCGCGCGGAAGTAGCAGAGAAGGCGTGTCCGGAGGCGCTTCGCCTTGCCGACGTAGAGGATCTTCCCGGTGCCGTCCAGCATCTGATAGACGGCGGGCCGATTCTCCGCCAGCGCGCGCACGCGAGTGCGGAGCTGCCCGAGATCCGTCGCGGGCAGCGCCAGCATGCGGGTGCGGCGTTTCAGTGCTGGCATCGGTGGCAGAAGACGGTGGAGCGTCCGTCGATCAGGTGCGTGAGCGTGAGCCGGGTTCCGCAGTGCCGGCACGGCTCGCCCTCGCGGCCGTAGGCGAGCAGCTCGAACTGGAAGTTGCCCATTTCTCCGGTGCCGGTCCGGTAATCGCGCAGGGTGGTGCCTTTCGACCGGATCGCCGCGGTCAGGATCCGGCGAACCTCCGAATGGAGTGCCGCGTACTCGTCCGCGGTCACCCGGCTGGCCGGACGCGACGGATCGATGCGAGCGGCGAACAATGCCTCGTTCGCGTAGATGTTCCCGACACCTACGACGTACCGCTGATCCATGAGCACCTTCTTGATCGCCTGGCGGGAACGACCGAGCCGTTCGGCCAGGCGTTCGGCGGTGAAGGCCGGATCGAGCGGCTCGGGACCGAGGGCTCCGTCATACTTGTGCCATTCGGCATCGTTCAGGAGCAGGAGCGTTCCGAGCCGGCGCACGTCGCGGTAGACGAGCTCCCGGCCGTCGTCGAGCGGAGCGCGAAGCACGGCGTACTTCGCATCGTCCTTCGAAAGCGGGCCTTCGGCGACGAGCAGCACGCCGCTCATTCCTGGCTGGATGACGAGCCGGCGTCCGGTGTCGAGCTCGAGGACGGCATGCTTTGCGCGCCGGGAGACATTCACGATCCGAGCGCCGCGGAGTCCTCCGAGCAGCCTCCGCCGGGTGACACCGCGCAGCACATCATCATGCGAAAGGGAGGCCCGGAGAATCGTGCGGCCGAGGAGCTCCGGGCGCAGGTCGCGTACGATCGTTTCGACTTCGGGGAGCTCGGGCATTGATGGGAAACATATGCGGGTGGCGGCCGACCCCGTAGGCCGACCCCGTAGTAGGGGCGACGCCTGCGTCGCCCCGAACCGGGATCCCGATTCATGGCAAATCGGGCGACGCGGGCGTCGCCCCTGCGTTACGCCGGACGTCGGCATGGGCGGCGAACACGTCCCACGGATGATTTGATCCCCCGATGACGGTCCGGCACGATCCTGCTTCATGGAAGTCGATCCCGCCCGCCACCACCGCCGTTCGATTCGCCTGCCCGGCCACGAGTACAGGGGCAATGGCGCGTATTACATAACCATCAGGACGCACGGCCGGGCTCGCCCACTTGGGCGGATGGATGGTGAATCAATCCTTCTGAGTGCCCTGGGGCAGATCGTCGAGGACCGCCGGGGATCGATCCCGGACCATCATTCCGGTGTGAAGCTCGATGCCTGGATCAAGTCGGGAGTGACGAAGCGAATCAATCCGGCGGTATATCGCGGAGAATCCGTTGCGTTGGGCGATTCGGGGACGGGGCGGCGCGACGGGCGCGTCACTGCGATGATGGGATCTGGTGCGATCGCTTCGGGGCGACGGCGTTGTCGCCCATATGATTGGGGTGGCTCCGAGGCATTTGGGGCGACGCGGGCGTCGTCCCTACGGGATCGGGGTAATGCGTTTCGCCTCCCGCCACCCGATGTCCCGGCGGAATTGCTTCCCTTCGAACTCGATCCGCTCGGCCGCCTCCCGGCTCATGCGCTGCGCATCCTCGAACCGCTCCGCGACCGCGGTAACGTTGAGCACTCGTCCGCCGTGAACACGGAGAGTACCGCTGTCGTCGAAGCGCGTGCCGGCATGGTAGACCGTGACATCGGCGGGCAGAGCGACGGGGATCGCGATGGCGGCGCCCCTGGACGGTGCATCGGGATAACCGGCCGCGGCGAGCACCGTCGTCACCGCTGCACGAGATCCGATCCGAAGCGGCCGGAGCCCCCGTCCGCCTGCGATCGCTTCCACGCAATCGGTAAAGCCGCCGTCCACGAGAGGCAGGACGACCTGCGCCTCGGGATCGCCGAGGCGACAGTTGAACTCGACGACCGACGGCTCCCCGCCGTCGACCATGAGCCCGGCATAGAGCACACCCTGAAACGGCGTGCCCCGGCGCTGCATCTCCTCGAGGGTCGGCAGCAATACCCGCTCGCGCACGCGAGACAGCAGCTTGGGCGAGGCGATCGATACCGGCGCATACGCACCCATCCCGCCGGTGTTCGGTCCGCGATCTCCTTCGAGCAGGCGCTTGTGGTCCTGCGCCGCGGGAAAGAGCTCCACGTCCCGGCCGTCGGTGAGGGCCAGCACCGAGAGCTCCTCGCCGGGAAGAAACGCCTCGATCACTACGACCCGTCCCGCGTCCCCGAAGGCGCCGTCACCGAGCATGGACCGAACGACGCCCTGCGCTTCGCGCCGGGTCTCGCACACGACCGCTCCCTTGCCGGCCGCAAGACCCGAGGCCTTGACCACGAGCGGCTCGTCCTGGCGATCCACGAAGGCGAGCGCCTCACGCAGCCCGGTGAACGTGCCGCTCGCTGCAGTCGGCACACCGGCCGCCAGCATGACCTCCTTCGAGAACGCCTTGCTCGCCTCGAGCTGCGCCGCCGCCGCCGACGGTCCGAACACCGCCCGGCCTTCGGCGCGGAGCCGGTCGGCGAGCCCACGCGCGAGCGGCGCCTCGGGCCCCACGATCGTGAGCCCGATGCCGTACATGTCCGCCGCATCGGCGATGCGATCGATGTCGTCGATCGCTATGGGAAGATTGGTGGCCAGGGGGGCCGTGCCCGGGTTACCCGGGGCACAGTAGATCTCGGCGTCGGGGTTCTCACCGCGGAGGGCGTGGCAGAGTGCATGCTCCCGCCCCCCGCTGCCGACGACGAGCAGCCTCACTTCTGCTGGGCGTTCCGGAAGGCGTCGCGCGCCGCGCTGGCCGCGCGCTTCGCGGCGCCGGCCACCTCGCGGGCGAGCTCTTTCGCCTCGGTCGAGTAATAGTCCTTCGCCGCGGTCACGTCGTCCCGGAAGGGGCGGTCCCTGGCCTCGGCGCCGCGGCGCGTGTACTCGCCCCGCATGATGCGCTCGTACTCGCCGGCCGCGACCCAGCGCTGCAGCTCGGCCGCGCGCACGGTGTGCATCGGATGCGTGAGCGCGAGCGTGTTCAGGATCTTGTAGACGACGTCGAGGCCTTCGTTCGAGTACGCGTACTCGTGCGCCTGCGTCATGAACGCCTCGACGTTCATCTGGCCGGCGAATGCATCGCCCCGCCCGCCGCCGGCCATCTTCATGTCGAGCCGCTGCGCCATCACGATGTCCTGGCAGCCCAGGAGGCCGGCACGGTCGGCGGAGAGCTCGGACTTCCGGGACCATTCCAGGAAGGCGAGCCGCACCGGGAGCACGGCGAGTGCGGCGAGGGCGGGGAGCACGCCGAGGCTCACGAGCGCGAGGATCGCGGCGATCGTGGTGTAGAGGGCGTGCCCGCTCATCACGTGGCCGAGCTCGTGCGCGAGGAGCGCGCGGAGCTCCCCCTCGTCGAGCACTTCGAGCGCCGCGGAATGGAGGACGATGAACGGATCGTCGACGCCGTATGCGCCGGCGTTGAAGAACGGCGTCTGCGAGACGTAGAGCTCCGGCACCTTCGGCCAGTCGAAGGTGGTGCAGGTCTCGACGTGCAGGGTCCAGATGTGCGGAAACTGCTCGGGTCCGACGCGGACCGCGTTCCCCTGGAAGAGGAGCCGGATCCCGCGCTCGCCGCCGAGAAGTGCGATCACTTTCCGGATCACCTCATCGACCCCCGGCACCGCCCGAAGTGCCTGCAGCGCCGCACGATCCGCCGGATGCTCCCAGCTCACGGCGGAGATCTCCGGGAAGGTCCGGCGGGGTCGGGGCGCAGGGATGGAGCCGGTCATTGGATGCTCACGGGTTCAGGATTACGGCACTACGTACTGCGACGCTCGTTGTTTCATCTTGAACCGCGGCTCAAGATAGAATCATCGTGAGGCCGCAAACGCCTGATCGAGATCGGCGATGAGGTCGTCCGCGTCTTCGATGCCGCAGCTCAGGCGGATGAGGCTGTCGGTCAGGCCCATCGCCTCGCGCATCGGCTTCGGGACCGAGGCATGCGTCATCGACGCCGGATGCCCGATGAGGCTTTCCACGCCACCCAGCGACTCGGCGAGCGCGAAGACCTTCGTCTTTTCCACGAAGCGACGGGCGCGCGCCGGGTCGCCCAGGTCGAGCGAGATCATACCGCCGAACCCACGCATCTGGCGCTTCGCGAGCTCATGCTGCGGATGGTCCGGCAGTCCCGGATAGTAGAGCTTGGTCGCCACCTTGGAATTCACGCACCACTCCGCCACGCGGCGACCGTTCTCGTCGTGCTGGCGCATGCGGAGCGGGAGCGTCTTCACGCCGCGGAGCGCGAGCCAGCAGTCCATGGGACCCGGCACGCCGCCCGCCGCGTTCTGGATGAATCCGAGGCGCTCCGCGAGATCGTCGCGCGAGGTGACGAGCATCCCGCCGACCATGTCGCTGTGGCCGTTCAGGTATTTCGTGGTCGAATGCAGCACGATATCGGCGCCGTGCCGGAGCGGCTGCTGGAAGTACGGCGTGGCAAAGGTGTTGTCCACGACGTAGAGGTAGCCGTGCGCCTGGGTGAGGTCGCCGACCGCTGCCAGGTCGGCGAGCGCCATCATCGGATTCGTCGGCGTCTCGCAGTACACCATCCGGGTGGCGGGCGTGAGGGCGCGCTCCACGTTGGCGACGTCCCGCATGTCCACGAACGTGAACGTGAGCCCGAAGGTCGTATAGATCCGCTCCATCAGGCGATGCGAGCCGCCGTAGACGTTCTCGCCTGACACGACATGGTCCCCCGCCTTCAGAAGCTTGAGCGTCGCGTCGAGCGACGCGAGCCCCGAGGCAAAGGCAAAGCCGTGCTCCCCGCCCTCGAGGCTCGCGACGCACCGCTCCCAGGCCTCTCGCGTCGGGTTCTGGGTCCGGGCGTATTCGTATCCCTTGTGCTTGCCGAGCCCCTCCTGGACGTAGGTGGAGGTCTGGTAGATCGGCGTCATGACGGCACCGGAGAGCGGCTCGCGGACCTGTCCGGCGTGCACCGCGCGGGTGCCGAAAGCGTGCTCGTGATCGGTGGGGAGAATGCGGGTCATCGCGTTGCTCGGCAAAGGGATGCGGAAGCGTAAGGGTCCGCCGGGCGCGCGGCAAGCGCGGTTGCCCCGGCGGCCGGTGCCGAATAGCTTCGCAGACGTGACGCGACCATCCCCGCCGGCTCCGGCCGCCGCCCGCTGCCTCCTGGTGGACGACGATCCCCAGGTGCGCTCGGTGCTCACGCGCCTGATCGAGGGCCAGGGCCTCCAGTGCCTCCAGGCCTCGAACGGCGCCGAAGGCCTCCAGCTCCTCGCCGAAAATGGCGAAGTGCCGCTCTGCATCACCGACATCTACATGCCGGTGCTGGATGGCGTCGGGTTCCTGCGCGAGGCGCGCAAGCGTCATCCCGACATGGCCATCATCATGCTGACCGGTGTGGCGGAAGTCGCGACGGCGGTGGAATGCCTCCAGATCGGGGCAATGGACTACATCTCGAAGCCGGTCCTTCTCGACGAGGTGCGCGCCCGCGTCGCGAACGCACTCGAGAAGCGGGACCTCGTGCTCCAGAACCGGTACTACCAGCAGTCGCTCGAGTCCCGCGTCCGGGAGCTGGACGTCCGCAACAAGCAATCGCTCCTCAACGGCGTCGAGATGCTCGTCTTCGCGCTCGAAGCGAAGGATGCCTATACGAGCGGGCACTCGCTCCGGGTGAAGGAATTCGCGACCCGCACCGCGGTGCAGCTGGGCTTCACCGGCGAGATCCTGGCGCAGATCGAGCTCGGGAGCAAGCTGCACGACATCGGGAAGATCGGCATCCGCGAGACGATCCTGAACAAGCCCGGCATCCTCTCGCCGGAGGAGTTCGAGCACGTCAAGCTGCACACCGTGCTCGGCGAGCGGATCCTCCAGCCGTTCCTCGCCGAGCAGCCCCCCGTCCTCCGCATCGTGCGCAGCCACCATGAGCGATGGGACGGCACCGGGTTTCCCGACGGCACCGCCGGCGAAGTGATCCCGATCGAGGCGCGCATCGTATCGGTCGCCGATGCCTACGATGCCATGACGACGAACCGCGCGTACCGCCCGCCGCGGAACGCCGCCGGGGCGGTGGACGAGCTGCGCCGCGGCGCGGGAACGCATTTCGATCCCGAGGTGGTCTCCGCGTTCCTCCGCGCCTATCCCGACCTCGCCACGCATCCCCTTCACGCCTGACGGTCCGTCCGGAGCGAGTACCGATGTCCGATACCCTGATGGTCAGCGTCTCCGGCATGCGCGGGCACGTGGGCACCGATCTCACCCCCGAGCTCGTCGCCCGGCACGCGGCGGCGCTCGGCGCGTGGGCCCGGTCGGCCGGCCGGCCGCTCGTTGTCCTGGGGCGCGATGCGCGGACGAGCGGCGCCATGTTCGCCCAGGCCGCGGCGTCGGGCCTCATGAGCGTCGGCTGTGACGTGATCGAGCTCGGCATCGTGCCGACGCCGACGGTGCAGCTCGCCGTCGAGCACCATCACGCCGGTGCCGGCCTCATCCTGACCGCGAGCCACAACCCGATCGAGTGGAACGCGCTCAAGTTCGTCGGGCCGGACGGGATCTTTCTCGATGCGGACGCGGGGTCGGCGGTGCGCGAGCTTGCCTCGCATGGACCGTCGCGGGCCGGGTGGGACGGCATCGGCTCGCTCCGGCACGACGGCGAGGCGCTCGAGCGGCATCTCGCCCTCGTCCTCGCACGTCCCGAGATCGACGTCCCGGCGATCCGGAAGCGGCGGTTTCATGTCGCCCTCGACTGTGTCCATGGCGCCGGCGGCGGATCGATTCCGCCGCTCCTCGAGCGCCTCGGCTGCCGCGTCACGGGTATCGGTCTCGAGATGGATGGGCGTTTCCCGCGCGCCCCTGAGCCACTTCCCGAGAATCTTGGTGACCTGGGTCGCAGTGTGCGCGAGAGTGGCGCGGATATTGGGATGGCCGTCGATCCCGATGTGGATCGGCTTGCGCTCGTGGACCAGACGGGCCGGCCGATCGGCGAGGACTACACGCTTGCCTTTGCCGTCCGCGCGGTGTTGGACGCGCACCGCAGTGCAGGTTCCTCAGCGACCGTCGTCGTGAACCTGTCCACGAGCCTCGTGGTCGAGGACGCTGCCCGGGACTTCGGTGCGCGGTTCGTACGCGCGCCGGTCGGGGAGGCCAACGTCGCGCGCGCCATGCGGGAAGAGGGCGCGCTCGTGGGCGGGGAGGGGAACGGCGGCGTAATCCTGCCGGCGCTTCACATCGGTCGGGACGCCCCGCTGGGGGTGGCCTTGATCTTGCACCATCTCGCGCGCTCGGGGGGGACGGTCTCCGACCTCGTCGCCGCCGCCCCGCGGTACGCGATCGTGAAGGCGAAGGGCCCGCGGGGGCCGGAGCTCCGGCCCCTCTACGACCGGCTGATCGCGCGCTTCCGCGACGCGACGGCCGATGAGCGGGACGGGCTCCGACTCGCGTGGGAGGACCGGTGGCTCCATGTCCGGCCCTCGGGCACCGAGCCGATCGTCCGTATGATTGCGGAGGCACCCACCGCCGCCGCCGCCGAGGCACTCGTTGCGGCAGCGCGAGAACTACTGAGCCAGGGGATCCACTGATAGATGTGCGGTATCGTCGGATATACGGGACCCAGGCAGGCCGCCTCGCTCCTCATTGAAGGACTTCGCCGGCTCGAATACCGCGGGTACGACTCCGCCGGGATCGCCGTCGTCAATGGTCGCGGGCTCGAGGTCATGAAGTCGGCCGGAAAGCTGAGCGCGCTCGAGCAGCAGCTCGCCGGCAACCTGCCCCAGGGCACGGTCGGCATCGGCCACACCCGCTGGGCCACCCACGGCGCTCCTACCACGCCCAACGCGCATCCCCATACCGACCAGTCCGGGGACATCGCCGTCATCCACAACGGCATCATCGAGAACGCCGGTGCCATCCGGAAGATGCTCGAGAAGCGCGGGCATACTTTCTCGTCCGAGACGGACACCGAGGTGCTCGCGCATCTCGTGGGCGAGCTCTACAACGGAAGCCTCGAGGAAGCCGTCGCCGCCGCGCTCAGGGACGTGGACGGGGCGTATGGCCTCGCCTTCATCTCGGAGCGCGAGCCGGGGGTCGTGGTCGCGGCGCGGAAGGGCTCGCCGCTGCTCGTCGGGGTCGGGGAGGACGAGTACTTCGTGGCGTCCGATGCCTCGCCGCTGCTCGAGCACACCCGATCGGTGGTGTATCTCGACGACGGCGAAATGGCGATCCTGACGCCGGACGGCTACCGGATCCGCAACCTCGAGACGACCCAGATCGACAAGCCGGTCAACCAGATCGAGTGGGACCTCGCCACGATCGAGCGCGGCGGGTACCCGCACTTCATGCTGAAGGAGATCTGCGAGCAGCAGGAGAGCGTCACCAACACGCTGCGCGGCCACCTGCTGGAGGAGGAAGGCACGGCGCGCGTCACCGGCCTCAACCTTTCCGACGAGCAGCTCAAGCGGATCGAGCGGATCATCATCACGGCGTGCGGCACCTCCTGGCACGCCGGCCTCATCGGCGAGTACATGCTCGAGGAGATGGCGCGGATCCCGGTCGAGGTCGAGTACGCCTCGGAGTTCCGCTACCGGAATCCTGTCGTGGACGAGCGGACGCTGGTGATCGCGATCTCGCAGAGTGGCGAGACCGCGGACACGCTCGCCGCCGTCCGCGAAGCGAAGCTGCGCGGCGCGCGGACCATCGGGCTCGTCAACGTGGTCGGCTCGACGATCGCGCGCGAGGTGGACGGCGGCATCTACCTGCACGCCGGCCCTGAGGTCGGCGTCGCGAGCACCAAGGCGTTCACCAGCCAGGTGGCGGCGCTCGCGCTCGTTTCGCTTCGCATCGCCCGGCTTCGGAACCTGAGCATCCTCCAGGGCCGCGACTTCATCCAGCACCTGCAGGCGCTGCCGGAGAAGATCCAGCAGATCCTCGACCGGTCCTCGGAGATCGAGCAGCTCGCGGAGCGGTTCGTCCGCGCCGCCAATGCCCTCTACCTGGGCCGGGGCGTGAACTTCCCGGTGGCACTCGAGGGCGCGCTCAAGCTGAAGGAGATCTCCTACATCCATGCCGAGGGATACCCCGCGGCCGAGATGAAGCATGGGCCGATCGCGCTGATCGACGAGATGATGCCGGTGGTGTTCATCGCGCCGAAGGACGCGGTCTACCAGAAGATCATTTCGAACATGGAAGAGGTGAAGGCGCGGGGCGGCAAGGTGATTGCCCTCGTCAACGAGTGCGATCCGCAGGTGGACCGCCTGGCCGACGCCTGCATCGAGATTCCCGAGACGCACGAGCTGCTCTCGCCGATCCTCACGATCATCCCGCTCCAGCTCTTCTCGTATTACGTGGCGGTGCGCCGCGGGTGCAACGTGGACCAGCCGCGCAACCTCGCCAAGTCGGTGACGGTGGAGTAGCCGGCGACCTGATAACGCCGCCCCACCAGCAACGCCCTCGGGAAACCGGGGGCGTTTGCGTTAAGCGATCTTCATGGAGGCATGGGACTGATTCGGTGGAAGCCGGGGGGGGGGCGGCGCATCTACTCGGGTACGCTCGTGCGTGGCACGGCGACGCGGCGTAGCAGGGCGGTCTCGGGCCGTATCGAGCTGGCCGCCCCGATTCTGCTCGGTCTGCCGGATGATGCCGCAGTCCCGGCACCAGGCGGTGCGGCGGCCGCCGCCAGCTCCGCGCATCGTCTGACGAAAGCCGGTGCGGCGCCCTGACCGGCTCGGTGCAGTCTCCAGTGAAAGAGCGCACACGAAACGACGAAAGGACGAAATGGTCCGTGGCCATTACTTTTCCGCCCCATGCGAATCGTGCTGCAGCGGGTGTCGCGGGCTTCCGTGACGATCGGGGGCGTGACCCGGGGGAGCGTCGAGCGGGGATTCTGCATCCTCGCGGGGTTTGCGCACGCGGATACGCTGCGGGAAGTCGAATGGATGGCGGAGAAGGTCGCCGGGCTTCGGCTCTTTCCCGACGACGAGGGAAAGATGAACCGGTCGCTCGACGACGTCGGCGGTGGCGTGCTCGTCATCTCGCAGTTCACGCTGTACGGGAATGCGGAGAAGGGGCGCCGGCCGTCGTTCGTCGGCGCTGCCCCGCCGGAAGTCGCCATTCCGCTGTACGAAGCATTCCTCACGGCCCTGCGCGCCCGGGGCATTCCGGTCTCCACCGGAGAGTTCGGTGCGCACATGGCCGTGGAGATTCACAACGACGGGCCGGTGACGCTGGTTCTCGAACGAGGTGCCGAATGACGGATCGGGTGCTCACACTCGCATCGACTTCCCCGCGCAGGCGGCAGCTGCTCGAAATGCTCGGGATCCCGGTGGCCGTCAATCCGTCGCACATTCCCGAGGTGCACCGGCCCGGCGAGGCGCCCGAGGCGTATACGGCGCGCCTCGCCCGCGAGAAGGCGTCGAGCGTCCCGGGCGACTGGGTGCTCGGCGCCGACACCACGGTCGTGCTCGATCATCAGCTCCTCGAGAAGCCGGCGGATGCCGAAGACGCGGTGCGGATGCTCTCGCTCCTTCAGGGCCGCACGCACGAGGTCGTCACTGCGGTGGCGCTCGTGAGCCGGGGCGTCGTGCGGGAGCGGATCGACTTCACCCGCGTCACCTTCCGCCCGATGGACGAATCCTTCCTCCGCGCCTACGTCGCCACGGGCGAACCGATGGACAAGGCCGGCGCGTACGGCATCCAGGGATACGGTGCGGCGCTCGTCGAGCGGGTCGACGGGGATTTCTTCAGCGTGATGGGGCTGCCGGTGCGCCTGGTGATCGAGATGATGGGGGAGGGGGGGTGGGAGTATCGGTTTGATCGGCGGTCGGCGGTCGGCGGTAGCTAGGTAGCTGGGTAGACGGCAGGCAGCGGCGGTTCGAGCGAGGAGTCAACCGCCGATTCGCTCCAGGGTGACGGCCAGCTACTCAGCAACCCAGCTACCCAGCTACCCAGCTACCCAGCTACCTAGCTACCTACTTACCCCCGCCTACCGTCCCCCCTCTCCCGCGCTACCTTTTTACGATGCCCGCCTACCGCCTCGTCGCCACCGAAGGCACGCAGAGCTTCGATCTCCCCAGCGGCCGGAGCGTCGTCGTGGGCCGCGGGGTGACGAGCGACATCGCGCTCTACGATCCGACCATCAGCCGCCGGCATGCGGAGCTCACCGCCGGCCCCGACGGCGTGCAGGTGCGCGATCTCGGCAGCTCCAACGGCACCTGCGTGAACGGCGCGCGGGTCGCGATCGGCCTGATGCAGCCGGACGATTCGATCGCCTTCGGCAAGGTGCGGTTCCAGCTCGAGCAGCTGAGCGAGCCGGGGTACGACCGGCGCCGCGCGAGCGGCGGTCTCACGCCGCACGGGACGATCGTCCGCCAGCTGCACGTGCGAGGCGGCATCGTTCCGGTCGAGATCACGATGAGCGGCCCCATCGCCGTGGGCCAGCTCCGGCTCGGCGGGTCGAACGACGCCGAACGGACCACGCGCAAGCTCTCGCTGCTGCTGGAAATCTCGCAGAAGCTCTCCGGCGAGTTCGACCTCGATCGCCTCCTCGGCACCGTCGTGGACGTGACGTTCGAGATCATGAATGTGGACCGGGTCTCCATCCTCCTCCGGAACGAAGCCACGGGTGAGCTCGTTCCCCGCATCTCCCGCAGCCGGCTCGGCGATACCCAGTTCAAGCACGTGCCGAAGTCGATCGCGGAGAAGGTGGTGGAGGAGCGCGTCGCCGTGCTGTCGCACGATGCCGCGGCCGACACCCGGTTTCAGGGGCAGTCGATCGCCCTGCAGAGCGTGCGGAGCGCGATGTGCTCACCCCTCATGGCAGAGGGAGACCGGGTGCTCGGCCTCCTGTACGTGGACAATCTGACGTCGGCGAATTCCTTCTCGGATGAAGACCTGCAGTTCCTCGTCGCATTCAGCGGTCTTGCGGCCGTCGGAATCCGGAACAGCCTCTATGCCGTGCAGCTGCAGCGCGAGGCGATGGTGCGCTCCAACTTCGAGCGCTACTTCGCGCCGAACGTCGCCGCGGAGATCGTGCAGCAGAACGAGGCCGTGAAGCTCGGCGGCGAGCGGCGGCCGCTCACCATTCTCTTCAGCGACATCCGCGGATTCACGACGCTCTCCGAGTCGATGCCGCCGGAGGAGATCGCCGGCCTGCTCACGGACTATTTCTCGGAAATGGTGGAGATCGTCTTCGAGCACGGCGGCACGCTCGACAAGTTCATCGGGGATGCCATCATGGCGCTCTGGGGAGCGCCGATCGCCCACGAGGACGATGCCGACCGCGCGCTCAGCGCCGCCATCGCGATGCAGCGGGCCGTCGCCCAGCTCAACGCCAAGTGGCGCGATGCCGGCCGTCCGCAGATCGGCGTCGGGATCGGAATCAATTTCGGCGAGGCGTTCGCGGGGAACATCGGCAGCCACCGCCGGCTCGAGTACACCGTCATCGGTGACGCCGTCAACACGGCGGCGCGGCTGTGCAAGGACGCGGATGCGGGCGAAATCCTCGTCGGCGCGCCGTTCCGCGGCGCGGTCCGGCGGCAGGAGCTCTTCGAGCCTGCGGTGGAGATGTCGCTGAGGGGGAAGTCTGCCGCAACCGAGGTCTGGCGGGTCCGTGCCTGACCCCTACGGCGCCGCTGCTTCAGGGGCGACGGTGCGAGGCGCGCTCACGATGTACGAGCCGGAACCGGGGAGCGTGGCGGTGAGGTTGTCGGTCGCGGGACGGGTGGAGGGGAGGAAGGTGATGCGGTCTCCCTCGAGCCTGCCGACAAAGAGCTGCCGCTCGAATGCGATGTCGCTGCCGTAGCGCTGGCGCGCATCGGCCGGCGCGAGGAAATGCACGGCATACTTGAACGTCACCCGCGCCTGCCGCAGCTCGCTTTCCGATTCGAGATCGATGCCATAGACACCCGGCCGGGGCCGGATCGTCACCTGGACCTCGCCCGCGCCGCCCGCGAACGACGCGCTGTCGAACGCCACCTCCGCGAACATTGCACGGTCGGGCGCCGGATGCCGGATGACGACGATGCGCGGGCTTCCTGCCGCGAACGACACGGTCGTATCCGACGGCGGTCCGCCATCCGCCTCCAGCACGAAGACCTCGCCGACCGGTCTCGGGCCCGGGACTCGCGCTTCCGGCGGCACCTCCGCCGTCCCGCCGGCGCCTCCCCCGCAGGCGGCCAGTGCCAGAAAGAGAAGGCCTGGCGTGGCCCGACCGATGGGCGCGCGCCTCGGCAAGACGCTTGCCCCGTGTTGCCGTGCCCGGGATATTCCGCCCAATGTCCGCTCGCTTTCCTCTGGTAGTTGCCGCTGCGGCGATGCTCGCCGCTCCCGTCCCGGTTCTCGCTCAGCAGTGGAATTCCCCGGAAGCGCTCGCGCTGGCAGCTGCGGGAAGTGCACGCCGCCAGGAGGCGCAGGCCGACTCCACGCTGACGAGCTACCGGACGCGTGCGCACGGCTTCGTCTTCTTCCTCGCGCAGGTTGGCGAAGAGGGGCTCGCGCAGCCGGCGCGGCTGGTCAAGGCGGACGAGCTGCAGGTGGAAGTCTATTGGCGCGCGCCGAATCAGAGCAAGCAGGTGATCCTCGGCTGGCGCGACGGCACCTTCCTTCCCACCGACATCAATTATCACCGGGACCATCTCGGCATCGTCACCAACAACTTCGGCAACCTGATCCGCATCGGCGAGGGCGACGAGGTGCGCGACGTGCCGCATCCGCTTTCGCCGGGCGGTCTGGAGGCGTACGACTTCGCGATCACGGACTCGGTGGCCGTGGAAGGCGTCGAGGGCTCGGTCAGTCTGCTGGCCCTGTCGGTACGTCCGAAGGATCAGGATTTCAGCCGCCCGCTCGTCGTCGGAACACTCTATCTCGACGCGGCGACGGCGCAGCTGGTCCGCTTCCGGTTCAGCTTCACACCCGCCGCCTATCTCGACCGGCAGCTCGAGGACATCACGATCACGCTCCAGAGCTCGCTCTGGGAAGGGCGGTACTGGCTTCCGTACCGGCAGGAAGTCGAGATCCGCCGCCGCTTCAGCTGGCTCGAGTTTCCGGCGCGCGGAATCATCCAGGGGCGGTGGGAGATCGAGGAATACGACGTGAACGCCGAGTTCCCCGATGCCGTGCTCGCGGGGCCGGCGATCGGGGGGCTCCGGCGGACCGGCGGGCCCGACTCGCTCTTCAGCGAGCCGCTGGCGGAGGCGATCGCCTCGGTTGCCCGTCCGCTCGACGAGCGCGAGATGGCGCAGATTCGCGCCGATATCGAGCGGCTCGCGGGCAACAACCTCCTGAGCGGGCTTCCCTCCGCGCGGATCGGCGGGGCGGGGATCAGCGACTTCGCCCGCGTGAATCGCGTTCAGGGGCTCGCGCTGGGCGGCCGCGCGGTCCTCGGCCTCCGGCGGAACCGTGTGCAGATCATCCCATCGTTCGGGATCGGCACGGCGGACGGACGGGTCACGGGCGGTCTCACCGCGCGGATCGGAACGGGTGCCACCGAGCTCACGGCCGCGGTCTCGCGGCGGGTGCAGGATTTCACCGACCAGCCGGTGATCGCCCCGGTACTCAACTCGATCGCGGCGCAGGAGTTCGGTGACGATTACGGCGATTACGTCCGCCTCGATGCCGCCATGGCGGGCATCGGGCATCGTATCGACGCGCGGCATCTGCTCTCGCTGGAGGGGAGCATCGAGCGGAGCCGGTCACTCGAGGTCGAGGCGTCGCCCGCCAATGGAACGTACCGGCCGAACCCGGCCCTCGGGGCGGGGATCTACCGCATCGCGCGACTGAGGCTCGAGCGCGGCGCAGGGTCGTCCGTGGCGCAGGTGAGCGACCTGCGCGGCAGCCTCGCGCTGGAAGGTGGCGACGGGCCCACCGACTATCTCCGCGCCACGGTTTCCGGCCGCTGGCTCAAGCCGATCGGCGCCACCGAGCTCCTGATGCGTGCGTCGGGCGGGGTGGCGAGTGACGGGGTGCCGGCGTACCGGGCGTTCGCGCTCGGCGGGCGTGGCACCCTCGTGGGCGAACCATTTCGCGCCTTCGGGGGCCGCCGGGCCCTGCTCGGACACGTCGAGTGGCGGGTGAACGCGCCAGTGCCCGCCATTCCGCTCGGGTCGTTCGCCTCGACGGGAACCTCGATGGTGCTGGCACCGTTCGCGGCCATCGGGTGGACCGGCGGCGACGTGGCCGGCGGTGTCGGCACGGCAAGTGACGGAGCGCGCCCGGTCCTGGGAGTTGCCGCCGAGCTTTTCATGCGCCTCATCCGGGTCGAGGCAGGCGTCGCCCTCCGGACCGGGGAGGTAGGTGTCACGATCGATATCGGGCGGGACTGGTGGGGGGCGTTGTAGGGGCGTTCCACCGATTGACCCCCCAGCCAGTGCCCTTTGCCCCCTCCCGCCGTTATCGTTCAGCTTCCCATTCTCCA
>DASTUP010000134.1:0-33270 GCA_035759585.1 Gemmatimonadales bacterium
GGCTCCGCGCGCGGAGCCGACACCTCGCGCGAGCCAGCGGCCCGAGCTCAGGAACAAGCCGGCGCGGGAAAAAGAAAGAGAGGGGAAGTCAGCGGTTTAGGAGCATCCGCACAGTTACCGCCGGGCAGAAAAGGCACACGAAAACACGAAAGAACGAAAGGCCCCGTGTTCGGGCGGAGTTGCGGCTCGTCGGGCGAGACCCCGGCAGAAGATGTGCGCAGTCTACTCAGTGCTCTCCGAGCACTTTGAGGATGACGCGCTTGCGCCGCTGGCCATCCCACTCGCCGTAGAAGATCCTCTGCCATGGGCCGAAGTCGAGGCTGCCTTCGGTGATGGGCACGATGACTTCGTGGCCGATGGTGAGGCTCCAGAGGTGCGCGGCGGCGTTGTCCTCGCCGGTCTCGTTGTGGCGGTAACGCGCGGGATCCCACGGGGCGATGGTTCCCTCGAGCCACTTCAGAATGTCCTTCCAGAGGCCCGATTCGTGATCGTTCACGAAGACCGAGGCGCTGATGTGCATCGCACTCACCAGGACGTAGCCCTCGCGAATGCCGCTTGCGCGCACCTGGGCGGCTACCTGGTCGGTGATGTCGATGATCTCCTGCCGCTTCTTCGTTTCGAACCAGAGATAGTGCGTATGGGCGGGCATGACGGGCCTCGCTAGCGGAGCAGGTTCTCGAGCCGCACGGCCGTCTCCGTCTTCTCGTCGCGATACTTGACGATCACCGGAGCGTAGAGCGCAATGCCGGCCGCGCTCGTCGGCGCGCTCGCCACCGGGCGTGTGCCCGGCACCACGACCGCGCCGGCGGGGATCTCGAGCGGCCGGTCTCCGCTTTTCCGGTAGACGCGGTCCCGCACGAGGTCGAAGACCGGCGTGCCCGCGCTCAGCATCGTGCCCGGCGCGAGCACTGCGCCGGTGCGGACGATGGTTCCCTCGAACACACCGCAGTTCCCCCCGACGAGCACGTCGTCCTCGATGACTACCGGCAGCGCCGTGACCGGCTCGAGCACGCCCCCGAGCTGGGCACCCGCGGAGATGTGGACTCTCCTCCCGACCTGGGCGCAGCTCCCAACGAGCGCGTGCGAGTCGATCATCGTGTCGTCGCCGACGTACGCGCCCACGTTGACGTACATCGGCGGCATGCAGACGACGCCTCGGCCGACATACGCGCCGCTCCTCACCGCCGAGCCGCCGGGAACGATGCGGACGCCGTCGTCCGGCCGGAGCCGGCGCGGGGGAAGCGTGTCCTTGTCCACGAACGAGAAGATGCCCGACTCGCTCTCGGTCGAGCGCCCGAGGCGGAAGCCGAGCAGGATGCCCTCCTTGACCCAGCGCTGCACTTCCCACTGGCCATCGGGCCTCGGCTCCGCGGCGCGCACCTGGCCACTCTCCAGCGCGCGGAGGAGGCGCGCCACGGTGGAGCGCGCCTCACGCCGCTCCTCGGCGCGAATCTCGCCGGGAAAGCGCGCGAGATCCGCACGCAGCGAGCCGACGTCGATCTGCGTCATGAACCCTCCGATGCGAGGAGATCCGTCGCGAGGGCAACGTACCGATCGATTCCGTCGAGATATTCCTGCTTCCCGATCCTCTCTTCCGCGGTATGTGCCACGCGGATCGATCCCGGGCCCATCTGGAAGCAGCGTCCCCATGGCTGAAGGAATGGGAGATCGCTCGCAAAGCTCACCACGGTCGAGTCCCAGCCGGGCGGCGCGGCGCCCTTGTAGGCCGGAATTTCGACGGCGAAGCGCACCGAGACTCGCGAGCCAGCGGCCGAGCGGATCGACTTCCTGAGCTCCTCGGTCGGGCCGACCGTCCGGATGAGCAACTGGGCCGACGCCTCGGGCGGGATCACATTGGGCGCTACGCCCGCGTGGATCGAGCCGACGTTGAGCGTGCTCGGGCCGAGCATGGGATCGGAGGGGAGGTGCAGACCGCGGATGCGCTCGATCGCATCGAGCAGGGGGAGGAGCGCGGAATCGCCTTCGGCGGGATAGGCGGAATGCGCCGCGCGCCCGGTGGCGGCAAGATCCACGCGCAGCGCACCCTTCTGACCGACGGTGAGAAGATTCTCCGTAGGCTCGCCGTTGATGAGGAACCTCCCCTTCGGCGAGAGCTGGGCGGCGGCCTGCGCGCCGTCGGAGCCGTTCTCCTCGCCGACCACGAACAGGAGGCCGATGCGCCGTTCCCCCTGCGCCGCGAGCCGCTCAGATGCGGCAACCATCGCGGCCGCCAGGCCCTTGGCGTCGCAGCTTCCGCGGCCGTAAATGAATTCGCCGTCCTCGCGAAGCGGGACGTAAGGAGGCACCGTGTCCAGATGCGTCGAGAAGACGAGTGCGGGGGGCTCGCGCCAGGCGAAGAGGTTCCGGCGGCCGGGTGCGACAGCCTGAAGCTCGACATGATAGCCGAGCGCTCCGAGATGCGCGGCCAGAAGGTCGGTGGCGGGGGCTTCCGCTCCGGTCGGTGATTCGACGGCAACCAGCCGGCGGACGAGCTCGAACGGATCGCTCACGCTGTGGGCACCAGCGGGTCCGCCTCCGCCGCGCGCGCGGCGCGCGCTCCTTCGACGGGATCGACCTTCCAGAGCAGGGCGGCGCCGACGGCGAAGAAGGCGATGATCGAGAGGATCGCCGCCCGGCTCGACCCGGTGAGCTCGATGGCGACGAAGAAGAAGAGCGGCCCGACGATCCCCGCGAACTTCTCGAACACGCTGAAGAAGCCGAAGAACTCGCCCGACTTGTGCTTCGGCACCATGCTCGCAAAGAGCGAGCGGCTGAGCGCCTGCGTGCCGCCCTGCACCATGCCGACCAGCCCGGCGAGCACATAGAAGTGCGCGGCCGTCCTCATGAAATAGCCGAGTACGCTGATGGCGGTATACGCCAGGAGGCCGACAAAGATGGCGCGCTTCGCGCCGATTCGGCCGGCGAAGAGCCCGAAGAGAAAGGCGAAGGGCACGCCGACGAACTGCACGATCAGGATGGCCGCGATGAGCGAGCCCGATGCGATGCCGATCTCGGTGCCGTACGCCGTGGCCATCTTGATGATGGTCTGGATGCCGTCGTTGTAGATGAGGAAGGCCAGAAGGAAGATGAACGCATGCCGGAACCCGCGGAGCTCGCGCAGGGTTTCGCCGAGCCGGGCAAAGGCGCCGACGATCGCACGGCCCGCCCGCGGCTCGTCCGGCTCCCGCGTGCGCGGCGGCTCGGGAACACGCCGGAAGAGCGGGATCGAGAAGAGCGCCCACCAGATCCCGACCGACACGAACGCGAGCCGGGCGGGCAGCGTGGCCTGCGAGGGAGAGAGTCCCTCTCCGGACGGAAGCCCGAACAGCTCGGGCTTCTGGATCCACGCGAGGTTGAGCGCGAGCAGGAGGCCGCCCCCGAAATACCCGAGTGCGAAGCCCGCGGTCGAAACCCGGTCGATCTCGTGCCCTTCGGCAATGTGCGGCAGGAGCGACTCGTAGAAGACGAAACTCCCGGTGGCGCCGATCATCGAAACGATGAAGAGCACCGAGGCGAGTGCCAGATCGCCGTGCTGGATCCAGTACATGCCGCCTGTGGCGGTCACGCCGGCGATCATGAAGCCCGCGAGCATGCGCTTCTTGTTGGCGGCGAGATCCGAGATGGCGCCGAGGATCGGCGAGGCGACGGCGATGAGGGCGAGGGCGATCGAGTTGACGAGGGAGAGCTGCTGCGTGGCCCGTTCCGGCGGAAGGTTCGCGCCGGCAACGCTCACGAAATAGATCGGAAAGACCGCGGTCATGATGACCGTCTGCATCGCCGACGTGGCCCAGTCGTACATGGCCCAGGCGCGGAGCTCGGGCCGGGCAAGGCCGAGGCGCGCAAGGAACCCCCCGGCGGGAAGAGCGCCCGCGGCGTCGGTCGGCGATGGCGGCATCGGGGGAATATACGGGCTGACCGGAAGGGCGAGGAGGTGGGTGCTGTCATCCCGAGGAACGAAGTGACGAGGGATCCAGCTGGTAAGTCCCGGAGACCGGTGAGTAGATCCCTCGGTCCCGGCGCTCCCTCGGGGTGACATTCCGCTCACCCGGCCGGCCGCATCGCCTCCCGCCGGGTCTTGCGGAGCGACAGCACCACCCCCGTCGTCAGCGCGATCAGGATGAACCCGAGCGAGATCAGCGTCGGGAGGTGCACCCAGTTGCTCACCAGCATCTTGATCCCCACGAAGATCAGGATCACGGCGATCGCCGGCTTCAGGTAGTCGAAGCGGTGCATCATGTCCGCGAGCACGAAGAAGAGGGCGCGCAGGCCGAGGATTGCGAAGATGTTCGAGGTGTAGACGATGAACGGGTCCCGGGTCACGGCGAAGACGGCCGGGATCGAGTCGATCGCGAAGACGAGATCGGTCCACTCGATCACCAGCAGTACGAGGAGGAGCGGCGTGGCCATGATCGTGCCGCGCAGCGAGCGGACGAAGAAATGCTCTCCCGCATAGGCATTGGTGAAGGGAAGCACCCGCCGCGCCAGGCGGACGATCGGGTTCCGCTCCGGCTCGATCCGCTCCTCCTTCGAGGAGAACATGTGGAAGCCGGTGTAGATCAGGATCCCGCCGAAGACGTAGATGATCCAGCTGAACCGCTCCAGGAGCAGCGCCCCCGCCAGGATCATGATCAGGCGCATCACGATCGCGCCGAGGATGCCCCATTTGAGCACGCGTGGCTGGAGCGCGGCGGGAACGCCGAAATACTGGAAGACCAGGATGAACACGAAGAGGTTGTCGACGCTGAGGCTCAGCTCGATCAGGTAGCCCGTGTAGTACTCGAGGGCTGACTTCGTACCTTCCCGGAAGAGGAGAAAGAGGCCGAAAAGCAGCGCGAGGGTGACGATGGCCCCGCTCCACCGGAGCGCCTCGCGCATCGTGAGGACGTGGGAATGCCGGTTCAGGACGGCGAGGTCGAGGATGAGGAGCACCACGACCACGCCGCTGAACCCGAGCCAGACGCTCAGGCTGTGAGCGCCCACCTAGCGGCCCGCTGCCATCGCCTCGAGCCGCGCCACGCGCTCCGACGTCGGCGGGTGGGTGCTGAAGAGCTTCGCGACTCCGCCGCCGTGCGCCGCGAGCGGGTTGACCTGCGCGAGCGGCGCGGCTGCCGGCGCCACCTGCATGGGAATCCGCCGCGCCATGGCGTCGAGCCGTTCGAGCGCGCGCGCGAGCGGGAGTGGCCGGCCGAGAATGAGTGCGCCGACCCGGTCCGCCTCGAACTCCCGCTGCCGCGACACGGCGAACTGGATCAGCATGGCGCCGATCGGCGCGAGGAGAATGAGCGCCAGCTGCGCGAAGGGATGGCCTCCCTCGTCGTCGCCGCCGCCGCCGAACATGAGGAGGTACGGCAGGTTCGAGAGCGCGCCCGCGATCCCGGCCGCGATGGTCGAGATCAGCATGTCGCGGTTCTTGATGTGCGCGAGCTCGTGGGCAATGACGCCTTCGAGCTCGTCGGCAGGCATCTGCTTGAGGATCCCGGACGTCACCGCCACGACCGCATGCTCCGGGCTCCTGCCGGTGGCGAATGCATTCGGCTGCTCGTGCGGCGCGATGGCCACGACCGGCATCGGCAGCTCGGCTCGCTGGCGGAGCCGGTCGACCATCCGGTAAAGCTCCGGCGCCTGCGCCTCGGTGACGACCTGGGCGCGGTACATCTTCAGGACGAGGCGGTCGGAGAAGAAGTACATGATGAAGTTGAACGCGCCGCCGATGACGAGGGCGAGGATGAGCCCGTTCGACCCGCCGAGCAGCTGCCCGGCCAGCAGAAAGAGGCCCATCAGCCCCGCCATCAGCACGAACGTCTTGATGTTGTTGTGCATTCCGCTTCCGCTCCTGCGTTGGCTGCATGACAAAAGCGAGACCTTCGTCCCACTGCCATGGCAGCGCCGGACGAAGGTCTCGCTCTGATGTCGGAGGCTGGTTCCTCCTCGTCCCGGCCGGACCGTGCCCGCCTGGGCGGACAGTCTTGACGATTCGGCCATCCGCCGGGCGTCCGGCGGACGAGCTACTCCCCTTCTCTGCGGGGAAAACTAGTGCCTGTCCGACCTCGAATCAATCGGGCGTCGCCGTCGCATCCGCCTCGAGGGCGGCAAGCGCGGCGGTGACGTTGGCCCGCGCCTGGGTTTCGTACCGCTCGCGGAAGGCATCGGTGTGATAGATCGAAGGCCGCGCCAGGAAGGACCGGAGCACGGCCGAGCGGCCGGCGCGGTATTCGGGATCCGGGAGGGTGTGATACTCCCGACGAATGGCGCGGTCATAGATCCCGAACCGGTACGGATCGGCGCCAAGGATGGCGAGGTCGATATCGGCGAGGATCCGCGGATCCCTGCCGTGAGCGACGGCGGTGTGCCGGGTCGCGAGCACGAGCGACCTGACCCGGTCCCGCACCGGCTGCTCGACTCCGCCCATCGAAAGGGCGTGGTCGGCCAGTGCGGCGCTCGCCTCCTCGTTGTCGGCGCGGCCGGGTACGTACACCGCGTCGTGGAACCAGATGGCGACCTCGAGCTCGTCCGGCCGCTCGACGTCATCGCGCACGCGGTCGAGCTCCTTCAGGCACTCCGCGATGTGCGAGATGACGTGGTAATACCGCCACGGCTCCGCATAGCGTGCGATCAGCTCGCGGTGAAGCGCCGCGGCATTCGATCCGGCGCCCATCCGCCGCCAGAGCGCCCGGAAGCGCCGGATCTTCAGAATGTGAAACCGAGCTCGATGTAGGCGCCGGTGCGCTCGTCGCTGTCGGCGATGGTAACCGTCAGGACGCCTGCGGGCCGGTCGAAGCCGAGGGAGAACCCGCCGCCGGTCGCGTGGTGCCACTCGTCCGAATCCTCACCGTCCAGCCAGACCCGCCCGCCGTCGGCGATGCCGTGGACCCCGAAGCCGAGTCCGAGCCACGGCACCCTGAAGAGCTCGAGCCGCAGTTCTGCGCCCCCATACGCCATTGCGTCACCTGCGAAACGCTGCTCGTCGAAGCCGCGGAGCGTCGAGGCGCCCCCGAGGAACGCGGACTCGAAGAACGGGTACGTCCCGAAGACCGTGCGGCCGCCCGCGCGCAACGCGAGCACGGGGTCGAATACCGTCGCTACCGAAAGGTACGCGCGCGCATCTGCCCCGAGAGAGCCGAATGATTCCTCCGCATCCCATGCGGCGGGGAACGCGCTCCCCTCGGCTGAGAACGAGACGCTCAGCGGGCCCTCGTCGCCGGTGCGGCGGGAGTCTGATCGCCAGCGGGCCCGGGCGCCCACCAGGCCGAACTCTCCCGCTCCGTACGGGGCAGCCGAGCCGAAGGCGGGCTGTGCGCGATCGGTGCGCGCATACTGCATGGCCGGGCCCACTTCGAGGGTCCCGCCAAGCAGATCGACCCCCGCCATCAGCTCCGCGGCATACCGGCCATGCTCGATCCGGTTGTTCGCCCCCTCGGCAATGCGGACGGTCTCGTTTCCGGAACCGTACCAGCGAATCACCTCGAGCCCGGAGGCGAGTCCGCGAAAGACCGGGTGCAGGCCACCGCCCTCACGCCGGAGGTCCATGCCGATGCGGAATCGCGTATCGTTCGGGCCCCACGCATGATCGAGCTCGAGCGTCGTGAGCCGGGCGTACGGCCAGGTCCGGAAGCCGTATCGCGTCATGCGGCTCCCGATGCTCGTGATGAGGCCGAGGTCGGTGTAATAGCGTACATCGACGGTTGGGGCCATCGAGCCGCCCCGATCGGGAAGCGGCGGAAGCGTATCGCCGTCTTCCACGCGCCAGGGACGGCGGTCGAAGAGGGTGTCCGGCCCGTAGGTGAATTCCTCGGGCGGCTCCGGAAAGTCGTAGATCCGCGCGAGCCCTCCCGCATCCGAGACGGCGTTGTCTCCCTTGCCGCCGATGATCCGCACTACGATGTCGCTGCGCCCGGCGCTGCTCACCGAAACGGTGTCGTCCCCACCGTGGAGATAGACCCTCACCTCCCTGGTCTGACCCGGTACGAAGCGGCGCTCGAAATACGGCGCGTCGTCCTCGGCCTCTTCGCGTGCATACAGCGAAATCGTGACCGCGCCGTCGGCCGCGTACGCAACGCGGGAGCGGTCGGGCTCATCGGTTCCGTGCACATCCACCACCAGCGCGAGCGCTCTGTAGTAGTCCATCGCCGCCGCATGAAGGCCGTTGCGCCGGGCGATGAGCCGGCCCGTCACGCGCTCTTCACGCTCGGGCCGGTATTCCGGCGGGAGCTCGGATTCGGCGGAGCGGATGATGCTGTCGGAGAGGCGGTCCACGACGAATGTCGCCAGTGAGTCCCAGGCGGCACTGTCGAGCGGCGCGAGGACGGCGGGATCGAGCGAGCGGCTGTTGAACGTCAGCCCCTTGAGCGAGATCGTCGGCGCGAAGGAGAGCAGCTTCGGCGCGGCAAACCGCGCGAGGCCGGGCAGGAAGCCGTCGAAGTGAAAGAGTGCGTTGTCCCGGTCCCGCGGAATGGGCACCCACCACTCGCGCCCGTCGCGCTCCAGCCTGGCCCAGCGCCACTGGTCCTTGTGGCGGTCCCAGTCGTTGATGAGGAAATCGAGCAGCCGCGCCTTCAGGAACGAGTGCGCATCGATGCGGACCTCCGGGTCCTCCCGCAGCTCCTCGAGGAGGTCGAGGCTGTTGACGATGTCGTCGGACCCCGCGAATCCGGGCTCGCCATCGGGGAGATCGTCCATGAACTCCTCGATGATGCCGAGCATCCCGGCGTACTCCTCGCGGAACTCGCCGAGCTGCGGATCGTCCGGCATGATTGCGAGCTGCGGCTGCGCGTGCAGGACGCCGATGGCGGACGCGAGGGGCGGAACGATCAACGCGCCTCCCGGGTGAGCGTGGCTCACCTGGTCGTTCACGATCCCGACGATGAAGGAGCGCCGCAGCCCCTCGGGCAGGATCGAGCTCACGTCCTTCTGCACCGACCGGAAGGTCCACTCCCATCCTGCCGCATTCTCCAGCCGCAGCGACCTGGTCTGCTCGCCACCGCCGGACTCCGTCGCCCGGAGCCCCCCGTCGAACCGGTCGAGATCGAGGATGGGGACCTTGATCGGCTTGACCCAGAGATCCCGGTATCCCGACCCGAAGAAGAAGCGGTGCACCGGCCCGCCGGCGTGCGAGCTGTCGGCGGCGGTCACGACCGTGTCGGTACCGACGCGCGGGGGTGGCTCGAGCCTCGGCTCCTGCGCTGCCGCGGACCCGGCAAGGAGCAGCATCGGGAAGCCCAGGAGGGAAGGGAAGCGAGGCATCGGCCAGTCCTTTACTCGAGGAAAGCGGAGAACGCTTCGGTCGTGGCCGCGTCCGAATCGACCGTGATCACGCCGAGCCGCACCCGACCGTCATTCAGGAAATCGAGCCGCATGAAGCCGCTGAGCGATGCGGCGAACCGCGTCGCATCCGTCTGGTGCACTTCCGTCACATGACCGTAGATGCCGGTGCCGCTGATGAGCAGGTGGCGTGCGGAGTGGCCGCGAAGCACCTGCAGGTCGTGCTCGTGGCCCGAGACGTAGACGAGCGGCTTCCGGCGCGCGAAGACCCAGTCGAGCGCGCGCCGCATCCGGACGTTCTCCGGCCCGTTCACGTCCTGGTTCGACGAGCCCTGCTTGCGATTGAAGGCGTAGTAGGAGCCGAAGATCGGGAGCGGGATCCAGAGGTCGTCGATCAGCGTGCGCAGCGGAAAAAGGTGCGGCAGCAGCCCGAGATGGGCGCCATGAATGCCGCCCGAGCGGAGCGGATGGTGCGCGGCGATCACGACGTGGCGAGCCCCGGCCTGCGCGATCGCGGAGTCCAGCGCCCGGATGGCCTGCGGGCGCTCGTACTCGCGGCAGCCGTCGGTCGAATCGCGCGGCTTCTCGAAGTCGTGAAGCCACCATTGCGTGTCGATGAGCACGAGCCGCACGCGGCCGGTGTCGACGACCTCCGGCCCGGGGCAGCCGCCGGCCGGGAGCATCGAGACGTACGGCGATCCGTAGATCTCGATGAACGCCGCCTGCCGCCGGATCGCCTCCCAGCCGCCGGGGCCCATGTACTCCCAGTCGTGATTGCCGGGGATGAAGATCGTGCGCGTCTGCGTGCGCGTGCCGACCCCGATCTGCGCGAGCAGCTGCTTCTCCGCGCCGTCCCGGCCGGTCGCGCCGGTATCGGGGAGGCCCATCGGATAGATGTTGTCGCCGAGATAGACGATGAGCTTCGTGGCGGGCGCCTCGGTGACCAGGCGCTCGAGCGCCATGAGCACCGGCTCCTCGTCGTGCGGCGCGCCGGCATCTCCGATCAGGAAGAGTGTCGTCTCGATGGCGGCGGGATCCGCGGCGGGCGCAGGTGGTTCGGGCTCCCGGATGACGCGGCTGCAGCCTGCGAGGAGGACGAGCGCGGTCGCAGCCGCCCAGCGGCGGGCGCTCACCGGAGCGGCTCCGGATAGATCGTGACGGCAGCGGTGCGCCCGGTGGCTTCATCCGCGATGAAGAGCATCCCGTCGCTCGTCCACGCCACGCCCTCGGGCTGCCCATGGTCGGCCGGAAGCGCGCGGGCAACGATGATGCGTCCCTCGGCGGAGACCTCCAGGTAACCCTGCTCCGGCCCCGCGACGAGGATGAAGGTGCCGGTATCATCGCGGCGGGTGATGCCGGAGGCGGAGAACTCCTCCCATTCCGGCATGCGCGCGCGGATCGAATCGGCGGGCACCTCGATCCGCTCCGCGGAGCGGCTTCCGACCGGCCACCGGTAGAGGTGGAGGGCACCGCCAAAGGCCTTTCGCGCCTTCTTGCAGGCGATGACCAGGGCATCCCCATCCACCGTCATCCCCTCGAACTCCTCGCAATCCTCCCCGACCGGCGGCTCGGCGGTGCGATACGGCACGCGCTCGCCATTTCGCCCCTCCTCGAATTCGTAAAGCCGTCCCCTGCTCGTGAGGAGCCAGAACGTCGAACCGCGAATTGCGAGCGCCTCGAAATCAGCGGTCACATCGTCGGGCCCGAGCGAGAATCGTTTGACGACTATTCCGCTGCGGTAGTCGATCTCGAACAGGTCCCCGGTCTCGTCGCCGTGCGCGAACAGCCGGCCGTCCGGCGCAATCGCGAGGCCGGAGACCTCGCTCAGCGCGCCGGGAAGCTCCCATCGAGCGACCGGCCGATCGGCCACGCCCGCCGCACGAACCTCCGTGGTCCGTTCCGCGAAGGCCGCCTCCCGCTCGGCGGCCGTGCGCTCGAGCTGCGCTCCGCGGTCCGGGTCGCAGGCCGCCGCGAGGAGCAGCACGACGAATGACGTATATCTAGGGCCTGGTGGCATCGTCCTTCGTCGCAATTTCGAATTCCGCCCCCTGGATCGCATCTCCGCCGCAGCCGAGGATTGCGCTGACGACATCGTCCGCCGCCTTCTTCCGCACGCGGACCAGATAGTAGAGCGCCAGCGGGCGACCCTCCGCGGTTTCCACCCCGTCGAGATGATAGCGCTTGGTGAGCTCCTTCAGCACCGGCTCGACGGCGGCGCGACCGGCGGCCTCGTCGCTCACCGTCACCTTCAGCACGCCGTTGTAGCGCGGCTTCTTCGACTTTCCATCACCACCACCGAGCATGTCGCGCACGCGGGCAAAGCGCTCGGCCAGCGCATCCGCCTTCTCCGGCGTGAGCGAGAGAACCAGATCGCGATCGGGAATGGCGCGCGCGTCCGCCGTGTCGATGAGCGTCTCGAGCGGCTCCGCCCAGCCTGCCCGTGGGGCCAGGTTGAGCGGACTCCGCCCGAAGTTGGTGCGCCAGATCGTGAGGATCAGCACGTTGAAGACGAGCGAGAGCACCGCGGCGATCGTGAGCGCCTGCACGCCGGCGGCGAGGCCGACGCCGATCGAGAGGAAGATGAAGACGGTGTCTCGCGGGTCACGGAGGTTGTTGCGGAAGCGGACCCCCGCCATGATCGCGGCGAGGCTGAACGCGAGGGCCAGGCTGTTGCGGACCACGAGCACGACGCCCGCGACGACGATGGGAAGGACGAGCATCGTCTGCACGATCGACTGCGCGTACCCGGTCGAGCGCCGCACCGCCATGTAGACCCACGAGACCGGGAGCATGAGGAAGAGCGCCCCGATCATCACGACGAACGTCGTGAGCACCGACTGGAGGCGCGGCGAGAGATCGGTCTCGCCGAGCATGGCGAGGGGCGTGCCGCTGGCGAGTCCGTCGTTGAGGAGCTGCGGAATGACGATCGCCTCCTCCAGCCGTTCCCCGGCGAAGAGCACGTTGGCCGGGGGAAAGACGCGCACGAGCACCGTCGTGACGAGGACGAGGAAGGCGTAGTAGACGAGCAGGCGACGAACCGGCGACTCCGATCCCCCGGTGGCGAGGTCCATCATCCTGGTAAAGAACGCCATCTCGCGGCTCCGCTCGTGAGTCAGGGCACGGTCGCCCGGGGTCCTATGGCTCGACTATCGCTGCAATGTGCGGCCGTCACAGTCGGGTGTCTGTGACGTGGGTACGTGATCCGGGTCACGAATGGCGCGGGCGCCTGGCCGCAGGGCCGCGAGGTCCGGCACGGGACACTCAAGCAATTAAAAGCGCACACGAAAACACGAAAGGACGAAAGGCGCCGTGCACGCGACGGGATCGGTGCGTCGGGCGGACATGGGCACATCGCGAAAGCGCGAAATGGAACGAAGCAACCGCGCGTGCGGCTCCGTCCGCACAACAGCCCACCAGAGACCCGGAGCCGCACCGACCACGGCGCGGTTCGTCCTTTTCGTGTCTTCGTGTGCGGTTTTCTTGCCGATCGCGCGCGGAACGGCGCGCGCTAGAAGGGCGGCAGTTCCTGGTGCGCGGGATCGTCGAGGCGGATGGCGAGGATGTCGGCGCCGGCGGGGGTCTGATGCTGGCCTTCGGGAATGACGAGGAGGGCGTTCGCGCGGACCATCGACGTGAGGATGCCGGAGCCCTGTGGCCCGGTGAGGCGCGCGGCGAGGTCGCCCTCGCGGCCGGTGACGATGGCTCTGAGGAAGTGCTGCAGTCTTGGCTTGAGCGTGATCGGCTCCGCGGCGCGCGCCACGACGCCCTGGCGGAAGGGCAGCCGATGGCCCGCCATGCGCCGGATCGCGGGGCGGACGAAGAGCTCGAAGGTGACCATCGTGCTCACCGGATTCCCCGGCAGCCCGATCCACGGGATCCCGCCGAGGAGCCCGAAGCCGACCGGGGCACCGGGTCGCATCCGCAGCTTCCAGAACTTCTGGTCGACGCCCATCGCGGCGAGCACGGTGCGGAGATGGTCGTGCTCGCCGACGCTGATCCCGGCGGTCGTGACGATCAGGTCGCAGTCGAGTCCCCGCGCCAGGTGGGCGCGGACGCTTTCCGGCGTGTCGCTGGCGATGCCGAGGTCGACCGGCTCGCCACCCGCGCGACGCACGAGTGCAGTGAGCGTGTGCGAATTGCTGCTTGCCACCTTGCGGCCGGAGAGGATCTCCTCGGGCTGGTCGATGTCGACGATTTCGTCGCCGCCGCTCAGGATGGCGACGCGCGGGCGCCGGTACACGAGCGGGTGCGCCACCGCCATCGACGCGAGCACGCCGAGCTCCGCCGGGCCGAGCGCGGTGCCTTCGCGCAGAACGATGTCGCCGCGGCGGAGATCCTCGCCGGTGAGGCGGATGTTGACGCCGGCGTCCCGATCATCGAAGAGCGACACCGTTTCCGCACCCTCGTCGGTGTCTTCCTGGCGCACGACGGTGTCCGCGCCTTCCGGCAGTGGAGCTCCGGTAAAGATCCGCGCCGCTTCACCCGCACCGACCGGACGCGAAGGGAAGGTGCCCGCCGGGATCGTTTCGACGACACGGAGCCGGACCGGCGAGTCGCGCCGCGCACCCCGGATATCGGCGGCACGCACCGCGTAGCCATCCATCGCGGAATTGGTCCAGGCAGGGAGGTCGATCGGGCTGGCGATCTCCTGGGCCAGCACCGAATCGAGCGCGTCGTCGAGCGGCACGCGGAGCGGGGGCTGGCGGGAGACGTGCTCGAGGATGGTGAGGGCCGCATCCCGCGCGGCGAGCGGCGGCCCGGCGCTCATTCAGGGATCTCGACCGCACCGCTCCAGACCAGGGTCGACAGGGTCGAGAGCCACGCCGTATCGCCGAAGCGGAGCACGGGGCAATTCGCCCGGAACGACGCGTCGTCGGTCACGATCGCGAGCCATTCGCTGCTTCGCGGATCTGCGGCGTCGTACAGCGGAGTGGCGGATACCGAAGGGCGGAAGATCTCGATCTTCGGCAGAGGCGCCCGGCTGAAGCCTTCCGCGATGACGATGTCCGCGCCCGCGAGATACTGCCGCGCGAGCCCGATCGGGTCGTAGTCGTCGGGCGAGCGCTCGAAGAGGACGCGCAGGCTGGGCGACGCGATGAGCGTGCGCTCGGCGGGACCTTCATTGAAGTGGCGCCAGGTGTCGCTGCCCTGCCGATCGGCATCGACGGGATGATGGCCGTGCTTGAGCGTCATCACGCGCTTGTGCCGCCGGACGAGCTCCGACACGAGCGCCACGGCGAGAGTGGTCTTTCCCGAGTTCTTCCGACCGACTACGGAGACGATTCGCGTCGCCACAGCAGCTCCGCCTGGGTGAGTTCCTGCGCCGTATTGACGTTGAAGAAGAGTCGCTCGGGGTCGCCGAGCTCGGCAATGCGCTTCGCCGGGATCGTCGCGACGCGAATCTGCGGATGGAATCCGATCGCCCGCAGGTCGCCGGCGGCGATGCACGCTTCGATCGGGCCGCGGCACGCGGCTCCATACGCCGCGCAGAGCGGCTCCACGCCGCGCCGGCCTCCGCTTTCCGGAAGGCAGGCGTCGGCCGACTCGAGTCCGCGGGCGAGCTCCCTGATCAGGCCCTCCGTGACGAACGGCATGTCCCACGCGACGCACACCACGGGCGCGGGCGCTTCGACGACCGCCGTAAGAATGCCGCCGAGCGAGCCGGCGCCGGGAACGACGTCACCGACCACCCGCAGGCCGGGCACCCACGATGCTGCCTCCGGCGAATTGGCGACGAGCAGGGGGGCTCGGCCCAACGTTCCCTCGAGCAGCGCCGCAAGCCGATCGATGATGCGTGTCCCGCCCACCCGCTCGAGGCCCTTCGGCCCTCCGCCGAATCGCGTTGCGCCGCCGCCCGCCAGAATGGCGCCGCCAACGTTCAATATCGCCGGCCCCGCTGCCGCTCCAGCACTACGTCGAACCCGATCTGGAACCCCCAGAGGTGACGGTACCGGAGCGAGGTCGGAGGGGGTGCGCCGTCCTGGACCGTCGGTCCGGTGACGCCGCGGACGCCGACGATCCGATCCGTCACCTCCCATCGCACCTGGTATCCCTTCCCGATGACGGCGGTAAAGCCGAGGGCGAGGGTCGCCGCGCCGGTGAGCCGGGTATTCGTTTCGTCGGGATACAGCTCCACCTCGACGGGAAGGCCGTCGGGATTCGTAAAGCGCCCGATCATCCGGATCGAGCTGTGCGTGCTGATCACGCCGCCGAGCCCGACCCGTGCATACGGCGAGATCGTCCTCCGGCTGTTGATGCGATAGATGACGCCCGCGCCGACCAGCACCGCGGAGCCCGAGGTCTCGGAGTTGTCGATGTTCGCGCAGACGGCCGTGTTGCGGGACGATCCGGTCGGCTGTGTCCGCGTGCACGAGTCCCGGAAGCCGAGCCCGATGAGCTGCGCTTCCCCCATGAGGCCGATGTGATCGCCCGCGAAGTAGATGCCCTGCGCGCCGAAAGTGAGTGATGGGCGAACGCGGCGCGTCACGGTCAGCGTATCGATCAGGATAGGGTCGGTGAACTGGTCGTCATAGAGCGGCTGGCCCAGGACTCGCCACCCGGACGTGCCCGGGATGTAGCCGGCGTTGACGCTCAACACGAGGCGCGCCCGGTCGGCCGTGGCCTGCGCCGAAAGCGTCCCGCTGCCCGCCATCACGATCGCGAAGAAGGAGAGGAGCCGGCGCGAGTGCATCAGAGCCCCATGAGTTGATGGTCGACCGCGAGGCAACGATTCTGAACCGCGGGAATCCCGGCTGCCTCGAGCTCGGCGAGTGCCGCATCGTGCCGGATTCCTACCTGTAGCCAGACGAGCATCGGGCGCACGGCGACACACCCCGGCACCAGGGCGGGAATGGCCTCGGAGCGGCGAAAGACGTCCACTACATCGATCGGGCCCGCGGCGCCGGCGCTTTCCAGATCGGGGAAGCCCTGCTCACCGAGGACCACTTCCGCTCGCGGATGGATGGGAATGATGGTGTACCCGACGCGCTGGAGATACCTGGCGACGCCGTAGGCCGGCCGCATCGGGTTGTCCCTGAGGCCGATCACCGCAATCCGCTTTGCGGCGAGGAGGGTCGAGCGCAGGTCGGATTCGGAGGGAGGCATCACGACTCTCGCGGCGGAGGCCCATGCCGGTGGGGATGGCCGCTCACCGCTCGGCCGACGAGGACCATTCCGGAGCGGCGCGCGATCTCCACCGCCAGCGTGGAAGGCACCGACGGCGTCGCCACCCAGGCGAGCCCGGCGCGGGATGCCTTGAAGGCAAGCTCTCCCGAGATTCGTCCCGTCACGAGCATGCCGAGCCCTTGGACAGGCCGACGGGCGAGGAGGGCGATGCCGATCGCCTTGTCCACCGCGTTGTGCCGGCCGATGTCTTCGGCATGCGCGATGAGCTCCGCTCCATCGGTAAGTGCGGCGGCGTGAATGCCGCCGGTTTCGCGATATCGCTCGCCGCGGCCGAAGAGGTCCTTGAATCGGGCGCGAAGGATCTCCACTGCGGGGGGCTCGCCTCGCGCCGGCTCGGCTTCGACCGTAACCGGATCGGCAAGGAAGGTCGTGACGGCGCCGCAGCCCGATGCGAGCACCGGCCGGCGCCGCTCCGCATCCACGCGCGCCACCTGTTCCGGATCCACCTCGGCCCAGAACCCGAGATCACTTGCGCATGGCCGGAGCCGGACGCCCTCGGCGTCGTCGATGAACCCTTCGCCATGGAGCCAGCCGATGGCCAGCTCCTCGAGGAGATCCGGCGTGCACATCCAGGTGACCAAGGGCCGGCCGTTGACCTCGAGCCAGACGGGCACTTCCTCGACCGCCGCCGAGTCCGCCATCCCGCCGCCGCGCTTCGGCGGGCGTTCAGGCGGCGCGGCGCGATCGGACATCGTCAGAACCTGACCATGTACCCGAGGCCGACCTGGAACCAGGGGTTGATGGACCATTCATCGAGCTTCCCATCCGGGATCACCGCGTTGGGTGCCTCCGGGGTGCCGGGCTCCTCCGGCGGCTCGATGCCGAAGGACGTCGGATAATTCACCTTCCAGAAGACCCCGCGGACTTCCGCCCGCAGGTGCAGGTTCCGCGTGATGAAGTACCGCGTACCCAGCTGTGGCCCGACGTAGAACTTGCTCCCGAAATCATAGCCGCTCGTATCTGCGGCAAGGTCCTCCCCGAACGCAATGCCGAGCGTCACACCCGTGAAGGGGGCGAGCCCGTGCCAGGTCTTCCCTCCGGTGACGTTGAACTGGACCGTGGCATCGAGGAAGGTCGTGGTCTGGTCGAATGGACCGGTGCGGCGGCGGGCCAGCGCCACGAAGGGATCGACGATGAACCGGTCGAGCGCGCCGCGGGAGGCGCTGAACCCGAACTGGACCGTCTTTCCCGCGCGCAGATCGTAGCGAAGGCCGTAGGTGTACCCGTTGTGGGCGCCGATGCCGAACTTGCCACCGCCGCCCGCGAAATACCCCGCGACCGGCGTGATGCTGTGCGCGTCCACGATGTCGCGGTAGGGACTGGCGCCGGGCGCATGCCCGACTTGCGCAGCGAGCGGAGCAGCCGCTCCGAAGGAAAGCAGGATCGCACCGGCGGTCAGCAGTGTACGCATGGTCCTCATCATGGTTCGCGAAGGTCCTTCCCCGTCATCTCCGGCGGCGGCTCGATGCCGAGGAGCCGGAGGACGGTAGGGCCGACATCGCAGAGCGCCCCACCGGGCCGGAGGCGCGAAGCACCGGCGCGGAGCGCCACGAGCGGAACGGGATTCGTCGTGTGCGCGGTATGCGGTCCGCCGCCCACGGGGTCGATCATCATTTCGCAGTTGCCGTGGTCCGCGGTCACCAGGACGGCCGCACCCGCCGATTCCGCCGCCGCGAGCACCCGGCCGAGGCATGCGTCCACGGTCTCCACCGCACGGATGATTGCGGGCACGACACCGGTATGCCCGACCATGTCCGCATTCGCGTAGTTGCAGAGAAAGAAGTCATGCTCGCCGGCGGCGAGGGCGGCGCAGAGCGTATCGGTGATTCCGGCGGCACTCATCTCGGGCGCCAGGTCGTAGGTCGCGACCTTCTGCGACGGCACCAGGCGCCGCTCCTCGCCCCGGAACGGCGGCTCGTGGCCGCCGTTGAAGAAATAGGTGACGTGCGGATACTTCTCGGTCTCCGCCGTCCGGAGCTGGGTCCGCCCGTGCGCCTCCAGCACCTCGGCCACGATGCGCGCCATGCTGAAGGGAGGAAACGCCTGCGGCAGCGTGAAGGTCTGGTCGTACTGCGTCATCGTCACGGCCTCGATCTCGGGCCGGTCCGATACGTCGAAGCCCGCGAACCCTTCGGCCGTCAGCGCAGACACGATCTGGCGCATCCGGTCGCTGCGGTAGTTGACGCAGATCATGGCATCGCCGTTGCGCATCGGCGCCGCGGGCGCGCCGTTCCGGTGAACGACGAGCGGGCGGATGAACTCGTCGGTCTCGCCCCGCGCATGGCATGCCTCGACGGCCTGTGCCGGATCGGTGACCGCCACGCCCGCGCCATGCACGAGCGCGTCGTACGCGATGCGCGTGCGCTCCCAGCGGCGATCGCGGTCCATCCCGTAGTACCGGCCGGTGAGCGATGCGATGACCCCCCGGCCGCCGGCGATGCGTTCGATGTCCCGCTCGAGCCGGCGGACGACCTCGGCACCGAGCGTCGGCGAAGCATCGCGGCCATCGAGAAAGCCCTGGATCGCGATGCGCGGAACGTCGAGGCGCATTCCGAGCTCGACGCACGCGAGAAGGTGCGTGTCCATCGCGTGGACGCCTCCGGGGCCGAGCAGCCCCACGAGGTGCAGCGTCCCGCCCGTGCGCCGGAGGTGCCGGCCGAGCGCGAGGAACGGCTCGAGCGTGAAGAACTCGCCGCTCCCGATGCTCTGGTTGATCCGGACCAGATCCTGCGGCACCACCCGCCCGGCGCCGAGGTTCAGGTGCCCGACCTCGCTGTTGCCCATCTGGCCCGGGGGAAGTCCGACGGCGAGCCCACTGGCATCGAGCAGCGTCCGCGCATCCGACGACCAGAGTCGCTGCCACACCGGCGCGTGGGCGAGCTCGATGGCATTTCCCTCGCGCTCCTTCCGATAGCCCCACCCGTCCAGCACGACCAGCACGACCGGCGCGCGGCGCGCGGTTCCGTTTGACATGATTCTCCGCGTGTTCTACAATGCCGGGCGATGACTTACGCGCCGCAATCTAGTCCGCCCCGGACCCGGCTACCAGCCTGCATCACGGCATTCCTCCTGCTGTGCGCGAGCGCGAGCGGCTCGCTCGAAGCGCAGCAGCGCCGCGGGGTGAGCGCCACGTCGGTTCACAATGCACCGAGCGGCGTGCTGCTCGCTCGCCTCTCCGAGCGGACCACGCTCACCACCGGCTCCGCGCGGAGCGGGTGGCGCGAGGTGACGCTCGACGGCTGGGTCGCGACATCCCTGCTGCGCGCCGATCGCCGCAACGGGTTCGATGTTTCGGTCACCGGCTCCGACGTTCGCCTTCGGGCGGAGCCGAACGGGGAAGAGATCGCGCTGATGGAAGAGGGGATGCTCCTCGATCGCATCGCGACCCGCGGCCGGTGGACCCACGTGCGCCGGAAGGGAGGGGTGCGGAGCTCCGCGCGCGCGGATGCTGCGCCCACGCGTACGGCGCAGCGCGGCGAGCGCGCGGCTCCGGCTCGCGACTCGGCGGCCGCCGCCGCGCGGGACACCCAGCCCGACAGCGCGGCCGCGTACCGGCCGATGGTGCAGGCGCAGGCGCCGGTATCGGCCGCCCCCGCCCCGGGCGCCGATGCCGAGATCATGGAGGCTGCCCGGGCCGCGTCGCTGCATGCGGTGCCCGACGGCCCGCGGTCGGGAAGCTTCGTGCCGGGAACGCCGGTCACGATCATCGGCCGCGCAGGCGAGTGGGTGCGCGTGCGCGCCGAGGGATGGGTACGCGAATCGGAGCTCAAGCCGGCCACCGGCGGGCCGCTCGTGGGGGTCACTGCGGCGGAGGTGCGCGCCAACCCGGAGCGCTACGTCGGCGAGACGGTCGAGTGGCGCGTGCAGTACGTCTCCACCGCAATTGCCGATGAGCTTCGGCCCGAGATGCCACCTGGCCAGCCGTATATCCTGGCCCGGGGCCCGCTCCCCGAGCCCGGGTTCGTCTACATCATGGTGACTCCCGAGGAGCTCGCCCAGATCAGCGCATTCCCCGCGCTCACCGAGCTCACCGTGCGCGCCACCGTCCGCGCCGCGCGCACGCGCTTCCTCGCGACGCCCGTCATCCAGCTGCGGACGCTCGTATCGCCTGCCGCATCGCGCCGGTAGTCGATGCTGCTGGCGGTGCCGACGGACGGCGTTCTTTCCATCCCCGAAATCCTCCTCGTCCTTGCGGCGACGCTCGCCGGGGCCAAGCTCCTCGGTGAGCTCGCCGAGCGGATCGGCCAGCCCGCGGTTCTCGGCGAGCTGATCGCCGGCGTCCTGCTCGGGCCGTCGGTGCTCGCCATCGTCGATCCCGGCATTCCCGTCGTTCACATTCTCGCCGAGATCGGCGTCGTCATCCTGCTCTTTCAGATCGGACTCGAGACCGACCTCAGAAAGCTGATCTCGGTCGGCGGAACTGCGGCGATGGTCGCGCTCGTCGGGGTCGCGCTGCCGTTCGGCCTCGGGTTCGGCATCGCCAAGGGACTCGGCTTCGGCCATCTCGAGACGCTCGTGATCGCTGCGGCACTCACCGCGACTTCAGTCGGGATCACGGCACGCGTGCTGTCCGACCTCGGGCGCCTGAACGACACCGAAAGCCAGGTCGTGCTGGGCGCGGCGGTCATCGACGACATCATCGGCCTCATCATCCTCGCCGTCGTATCGAAGCTCGTGGCCGGCGGCGAGCTCACGCCGCTCGGGATCACGGTCACGACGCTCACGGCGTTCGGGTTCGTCGTGGTCGCCCTGGGCATCGGCCGGTTCGTGGTTCCGCCGCTCTTCGGCCTGCTGGAGCGGCTCGGCACCGAGCAGACGGTCGCGATCATGGGGCTCGTCGCCGCCTTCCTGGTCGCGGTCCTCGCGGACGCTGTAGGCTCGGCACTGATCATCGGCGCCTTCACGGCCGGACTGGTCTTCGCGCCGACGCGCCATGCGCACACGATCGAGCTCGGCGTCGTGCGGCTCGGCCACTTCTTCGTGCCGATCTTCTTCGTCTGGGTCGGGGCGTCGGTGGACGTCCGCACCTTCGGCGACCCGCGCGTGCTGCTCGTCGGTGGCCTGCTCATCGTAGCCGCCATCGCCGGGAAGCTGGCAGCCGGATTCGCGCCATTCTGGTTCAAGGGGAGGAAGCTCGTGGTGGGCGTCGGGATGATCCCGCGTGGCGAGGTTGGATTGATCTTCGCGCAGACCGGGTTGAGCGCGGGCGTGATCTCGACGGGCGATTTTTCCGCGCTGACGCTGATGGTGATCGTCACGACTTTCATCGCGCCTCCCGCCCTCAAGCGACTCCTCGGCCCGCGCACCGGGACCGGAACGACCGGGGACGACGCGGAGCGACCCGGCAGCCTCGTGAGCGAGGCGTGACCGTAAGGTCGGAGTAGCGGAGCGGGGCCGGGCGTGCCACTTTTCAGGGGACGTGATCTGCCGTGCCGAGCCGCCGGCGTCCGTACGCCCGGGAGCAGCCATGAACGATCTACTGAGACAGCGCATTCTCCGCGCGCTCGAGACATTGAGCGACGACCGGGCGTACCAGGTCCTGGACTACGTCGAGTTCCTCGAGAGCAGGTACGCGGAGCGGCAGCGGCCCAGCGGGATCCTGGCGAAGCTGACCGAGACGGTCGAGGATACGATGCGGGCGGGAAAGCTTCCGGTGAAGGCCATCAGCGGCACCATGGGCATCATGGACAGCGCCGCCAAGGTCATGAAGGGCCTCGCTGCGGCGGGCCAGTCGGTCGTGGAGGAGGCGGTCAAGGTCGTCGAGCCGCCGAGGCCGCTGCCCCCTGCCGCGCCGCCGGCGGTCCCTCCGCGTCCGCCGGCGGAAGGCACCGGAAGTTGAGCACCAATCGACGCCCAGCAGGTGCTGGGCGTTTCCGTAGCCAGCGCAATTCCCATCCCATTGAATTGGAAACCAGATGACCACCGCTGTCGAGGCAGAGAAGGCCCCGTCGTCGGAGGCGCAGTTCATTCGCGGCATCGGACCGCTCGCCGCCGTGTCGATGGTCGTCGGTGCGATGATCGGGTCGGGCATCTTCATCGTTTCGGCCGACATCGCCCGGCAGACATCGGCCTGGGGACCGGGTGGCCTGATGCTCGTCTGGCTCCTCACGGGCGCCATGACGGTGACCGGCGCCCTGATGTACGCGGAGCTCGCCGCCATGATGCCGCGCGCAGGTGGCCAGTACGTCTTCCTACGCGAGGGCCTGAGTCCGTCGGTCGGCTTCCTGTACGGGTGGACGCTGTTCACCGTGATCCAGACCGGCACGATCGCGGCGGTCGCGGTGGCGTTCGCGCGGTTCCTGGGCGTCCTCGTCCCTTCGGTGACGGCCGACGTCTTCCTTTCGCTCGGGCACGTCGCGATGCCGGGAGGCGAGATCGAGCTCGGCCTCAGCAATCAGCGCCTCGTCGCGCTCGGGATGGTCCTGCTCCTCACCTTCGTCAACATGCGTGGCGTGCGGCTCGGTGCGGGAATCCAGACCGTCTTCACGGTGGCGAAGGTCGGCGCGCTCATCGCCCTCATCCTGCTCGGGCTCACGGTCTTCCGGCAGCCGGAGATAGCCGCCGCCAACTTCGGGTCGTTCTGGGGTACCGGGAGCTGGGGTCTCGCAATGCTCCCGGCGGTCGGAGCCGCGATGGTCGGCTCGCTCTTTTCGAGCGACGCCTGGAACAACGTGACGTTCACGGCGGCCGAGGTGCGCGATCCCGCCCGCAACCTTCCGCGCGCGCTGGCGCTCGGCACGATCCTCGTTTCGTCGCTCTACCTTCTGGCCAATCTCGCTTATCTCAGCGTGCTGCCTTACGGTGGGTCGCCCGAAGGAACCACCGTGCTCGAGCGGGGGCTGATGTACGCGGCCGAGGATCGCGTCGGCACGGCGGCGCTGGCCGTGATGCTCGGATCGGCGGGCGCCGCCGTCATGGCGGTCCTCATTCTGATCTCCACGTTCGGCTGCAATAACGGGCTGATCCTGGCGGGGCCGCGGGTCTTCTATGCAATGGCGCGGGACGGGCTCTTCTTCCGGCGGGCGGCGCACCTCCATTCGGCGTGGCGCACCCCGACCTTCGGCCTCGGCGCGCAGGCCGCCTGGGCGATGGTGCTCTGCCTGAGCGGAACGTACGGCCAGCTGCTCGACTACGTCATCATCGCGGCCGTGCTCTTCTATTTCCTCACCATCGTCGCCCTCTTCCGCCTCCGCGCCACCCGCCCGGATCTTCCCCGGCCGGTCAGGGCCGTCGGGTATCCGGTCGTGCCGGCGCTCTACGCGCTGGGGCTCCTCGGCATCATGATCGTTCTCCTGGTCGAGAAGCCCGAGTACACGCAGGCAGGGCTGCTCATCGTGGCGCTGGGGATCCCCGTGTACGCCGTCTGGCGGAAGCTCGGGACTCCGGTCCGCGGCGAGGATCGATCCGCTTGATTTTGGGCCATTTTCGCCCTACAATTCGAGATGGTGATTTCACAATCCGGCCCTTCGACGGCCCCCCGTGGGCGCCGGGGGGCCGTCCTGCATCGGGCGCCGACCCGCCAGCCGCTCCCCCCGCGATGAGCCGCATCCGGTCTTCCGCTGGATTGACGTTCGACGACGTGCTGCTCCTGCCGCGGCACTCGACGGTTCACCCGCGTGACGTCTCCACCGCCACCCGGCTCACCCGCAGGATTCCGCTCAACATCCCGCTCATCTCCGCCGCAATGGACACGGTCACCGAGGCCGACATGGCGATCGCCATGGCCCGCGCCGGCGGGATCGGGGTCATCCACAAGAACATGTCGATCGAGCGTCAGGCGGCGGAGGTGGACCGCGTCAAGCGCAGCGAAAGCGGGATGATTCTCAACCCGATCACACTGGGTCCCGAGCGGCCGCTTCGCGAGGCGGTCTCGCTCATGCGGCGGTTCCGGATCTCGGGCGTTCCGATCGTGGACGGCAGCGGGCGGCTCGTGGGCATCATCACCAACCGCGACCTGCAGTTCGAGCGGAACCTCGACCAGCCGATCCAGGAGGCGATGACGCGCGAGAGGCTGGTCACCGCTCCCGTCGGCACGGACCTGGACGAGGCCGAGCGCATCCTGGCCCGACACCGGATCGAGAAGCTTCCCGTAGTGGACGAGAACGGGGTGCTCAAGGGCCTGATCACCGTCAAGGACATCTTCAAGCGGCGTGACTTCCCCAACGCCAACAAGGACCAGCACGGCCGCCTCCGCGTCGCCGGCGCCGTCGGGGGCTCCGCGGGCGACATCGCCCGGGCGCGGGCGCTCGTCGATGCCGGCGTGGACGTGATCGTGGTCGACTCGGCGCACGGCCACAGCGAAGGCGTGCTGTCGACCGTGGACAGCCTGCGCCAGGCGTTTCCCGAGGCGCAGCTCATCGCCGGCAACGTGGCGACCGAGGCGGGGGCAGCCGAGCTGGTGAAGCGTGGCGTGGATGCGGTGAAGGTGGGCATCGGCCCGGGAAGCATCTGCACGACGCGTGTCGTGACGGGCGTCGGCGTTCCGCAGGTCACCGCGATCATCGACGCGGTGCGGGGTGCGGGGGACGTGCCGGTCATCGCCGACGGCGGCATCAAGTATTCCGGCGACGTCGTGAAGGCGCTGGCGGCCGGCGCCTCGAGCGCGATGATGGGCTCGATGCTCGCCGGCACGGAGGAGAGCCCGGGTGAGAGCGTCCTCGCCGAAGGCCGGCGCTTCAAGATGATCCGCGGGATGGGGAGCCTGGGCGCCATGCAGGACGGCTCCGCGGACCGGTATTTCCAGGAAGGGGAGATGGCGCCCTCCAAGCTCGTACCGGAAGGCATCGAAGGCCGCGTGCCCTACAAGGGCCCGGTCAACGACGTGCTGTTCCAGATGGTCGGCGGCCTCCGCAGCGGCATGGGCTACTGCGGCGTCGCGAGCATCGCAGCGCTCCAGCGCGACACCGAGTTCGTGCAGGTCACGTCGGCGGGACTTCGGGAATCGCACCCGCACGACGTCACGATCACGCGTGAGGCGCCCAACTACAGCGCCTGACGTCTTCTCGCTTCACATCCGTAGCTTCGTGGGGCCCGGAGGCATCCGCCGCCGGCCTTGCCGTGCCTGATCCCCTGTTTCCGGGACCATGATGCCACGCTTTGTCTCGCTCGCCGCACGGATCGCCCTCCTCGTCGCCCTGCTCGGCGCCAACATTCCGGCCGTGCTCGCCGCACAGGACTCGGTTCCGGCCCCGGCGATGCCCGGCGTGCCAGACACGTCGCCGTCGATCCCGATCGAGGGGCAGCAGCCCGCTGCGGCCGAGGAAACGCCCACGGGCTTCATGGCGACTGCCGATCGCTACATGGGCATCGTCAACGGCTGGCTCGGCACGGTGATCTTCTGGGACGTGATGTTCTGGGATCCCGACCACGCGTTTCCCCTCGTGGTGCTGTGGCTCATCCTCGGTGCCACGTACCTCACCCTGCGGATGGGCTTCATCAACTTCCGCGGATTCCGCCACGCGATCAACGTGACGCGGGGGAAATACAGCGATCCGTCCGATGCGGGCGAAGTCAGCCATTTCCAGGCGCTGTCGGCCGCGCTCTCGGCGACGGTGGGACTCGGGAACATCGCCGGCGTCGCGATCGCGGTCTCGATCGGCGGACCGGGCGCAACCTTCTGGATGATCATCGCCGGTCTCCTCGGCATGTCCTCGAAGTTCGCCGAATGCACGCTGGGCCAGAAATACCGGCAGATCCGACCCGACGGGCGCCTCATGGGCGGCGCGATGTACTACCTCTCGCGCGGCCTGGGCGAGCTCGGGATGCCGAGGTTCGGCAAGGTCCTGGCCGTGGTCTTTGCCATCATGTGCATCGGCGGGTCGCTGGGCGGCGGGAACATGTTCCAGGTCAACCAGTCCATGAACGCGCTCCAGGAGAACATTCCCCTCCTGGTGGAGTTTCCGTGGGTTTACGGATTGCTCATGGTGCTGATCACCGGCATCGTGATCATCGGCGGGATCCGCCGGATCGCCACGGTCGCCGACAAGATCGTGCCGTTCATGTGCGGACTGTATGTGGTGGCGTGCCTCGTGATCATCATCGTAAGCGCCGAGGCCATTCCCGCCGCATTCCGGGCGATCATCACCGGGGCATTCACTCCCGGCGCCGCGTATGGCGGCTTCATCGGCGTGCTGGTGCAGGGCTTCCGCCGGGCGGCCTTCTCGAACGAGGCCGGAGCGGGCTCGGCAGCGATCGCGCACTCGGCGGCCAGGACTCCCTACCCGGTTCGTGAAGGAATCGTCGCGCTGCTGGAGCCCTTCATCGATACCGTCGTCGTCTGCACCATGACGGCACTCGTCATCGTGATCACCGGCGCCTATGCCAACCCCGACTATGCGCAGATCATCGCCGACAATCAGGGTGCGGCACTCACCTCGCGGGCCTTCGGCGAGCACATCGCCTGGTTCCCGCTGGTCCTCTCGCTCGCGGTGATGCTCTTCGCCTATTCCACGATGATCAGCTGGTCGTACTATGGAGAGCGCTGCTGGGTCTACCTCTTCGGGGACGGGCACACGCGTATCTACCAGGTGCTCTTCCTCGTCTTCACGTTCCTCGGCTCGATCATCACCGCGGCGAACGTGCTCGACTTCGGGGACTACATGATCCTCGGCATGGCGTTCCCGAACCTGCTCGGCGTCTTCCTGCTGAGCGGGAAGGTGCGCCGCGATCTCGATCAGTACTGGTCGAAATACAAGGCCGGGGAATTCCCGGTCTACCGGTAGCCGTCGCCTCCGTTCACCCCTTTTCCCGGAGCCCTTGTGGCTGATGAAGTCGTTCACCGCGAGCAGTGGGGCTCGCGCATCGGGCTGATCCTCGCCATGGCCGGCAACGCCGTCGGCCTCGGCAACTTCCTCCGCTTCCCCCGCCAGGCGGTCGAGAACGGCGGCGGGACGTTCATGATCCCGTACTTCGTCGCGCTGATCCTCGTGGGCATCCCGCTCATGTGGATCGAGTGGGGCGTGGGGCGGCATGGCGGGCTCCGGGGCCACGGCTCGACGCCGGGCATGTTCGAGTCGCTCTGGAAGCACCCGCTCGCGAAGTATCTCGGCGTGCTCGGCCTCTTCATGCCGATCATCGTGCTGATCTACTACTGCTACATCGAGTCGTGGACGCTCGCCTGGACCTGGTTCTCGCTGACCGGGGCCACGCAGGGCCTCGACCAGGCGGGGATGCAGGCGTTCTTCGGGTCGTACGTGAACCTGCAGAACGGGACGGTGCACGGCTTCTGGGTGCCGTTCATCTTCTTCTTCATCACCATCGCGATCAACTTCTGGGTGGTGAGCAAGGGCCTCACGGCGGGCATCGAACGCCTCGCGAAGATCGGCATGCCGATCCTCTTCATCTTCGCGGCGATTCTCGTGATCCGGGTCCTCACGCTCGATCCGCAGCCCGAGCTCGTGAACGGGGTCGCCACCGGCCGCATGGTCGGGCCGATGGACGGCCTCAACTTCATGTTCAATCCCGACTGGTCCCGGATCGGCGACCCGTCGGTGTGGCTCGCCGCCACCGGGCAGATCTTCTTCACTCTCTCGGTGGGCATGGGATCGCTGCAGGCGTACGCGTCGTACCTCAAGCGGACCGATGACCTGACGCTCTCGGGCATCGCGACCGCGTCCACCAACGAAACGGCCGAGGTGGTGCTCGGCGGGTCGCTCGCCATTCCGGCGATCGTCACGTTCTTCGGCGTGGCCGGTGCGATGCAGATCGCGTCCCAGGGAAGCTTCGACCTCGGCTTCATCGCGATGCCCCTCGTCTTCAACCAGCTCCCGGGCGGCGCGATCATGACGACGCTCGCCGGGGTGATGTGGTTCGGACTGCTGTTCTTCGCGGGGATCACGTCGTCGGTCGCAATGGCGACGCCGGCGCTGTCCTTCGTCGAGGAGAACTGGGGCTGGACACGGAAGCGGTCGGCATGGACCCTCGCCGCCATCGCGGTGGCGATCGGCATCCTGCACATCGTCTACAATACGCGCGGCTTCCTGGACGAGTGGGACTACTGGGCGGGCACGTTCGGCCTCGTGATCCTGGCGCTCGTCGAGACGGTGCTCTTCGTCTGGGTGCTCGGGCCCAACCGGATGTGGGAGGAGCTGCACGAAGGTGCGGCCCTCCGGCTGCCGAAGATCTACAAGTTCATCCTGACGTTCATCACGCCGACGTTCCTCATCATCATGATGGGATGGTGGTTCGTGCAGGACGCGCTGCCGATCCTTCGCATGGTGGACGAGACACCCGAGCGCCAGACGGTGCGGTGGGCGTCGCGCGGCCTCATGCTCGCGATCCTCGTGATCCAGATCTTCCTCATTCGCGCGGCGTGGAACCGGCGCCGCGCCGCCGGAAAGGAGACCGCCTGATGACCACCGGTGCGCTGATCTTCCTGATCCTGGCCTGGACGTTCGTCCTCGGCCTGACGTTCTGGTCGTTCCACCGGCTGATGAAGACCGAGCCGTCGAACGAGCCACTGCCGCCTCCGGGCACCTCGCTCTGATTCCCATGGCCCCGGGCGGTGGTGCGTGACGGCGCACCGCCGCCCCGGCCATCGAGCCACCACTTACATCCACCCCGAGCCTCCCATGGACCTGTTTCGCCGGAAGAGCGTCACCGCACTGCAGGCCGAAGCGGAAGGGGATCACAGCCTTGCGCGCACCCTCGGCCCCTTCGCACTCACGATGCTCGGCATCGGCGCGATCATCGGCACCGGCATCTTCGTGCTCACCGGCACGGTCGCGGCGCAGAATGCCGGCCCCGCCGTCGTGCTCTCGTTCGTCCTCGCCGGGCTCGCCTCCATTTTCGCGGCGCTCTGCTACTCCGAGTTCGCGTCGCTCGTGCCGATGGCCGGCAGCGCGTACACCTACGGGTACGCCACGCTCGGCGAGTTCATCGCGTGGATCATCGGATGGGACCTCGTGCTCGAGTACGCGCTCAGCGCGACGACCGTCGCCATCGGGTGGTCGGGCTACGTCGTGTCCTTCCTCGGCGATCTCGGGATCCACATTCCCCCGGCCTTCTCCGCGGCGCGCGGTACCCTGGTGACGGCCGCCGATGGCTCGCAGGTCACCGCGCTCTTCAACCTGCCGGCCGTGGTCATCGTCGCGCTCGTGACCGCGCTGCTCGTCGTCGGCATTCGCGAATCGGCGAACGTCAACAACGTCATCGTGTTCATCAAGGTGGCGGTGGTGATCATATTCATCGCGCTCACCGTCCAGGCCATCAACCCCGAGAACTGGCACCCGTTCATTCCCGAGAATACCGGGCACCGCGAGAACTTCGGCTTCAGCGGCATCGTCGCCGGCGCCGGCGTCGTCTTCTTCGCGTACATCGGCTTCGACGCGGTCTCCACGGCGGCGCAGGAGGCGAAGAACCCGCAGCGGGACATGCCGATCGGCATCATCGGATCGCTCCTGATCTGTACGGTGCTGTACATCGTCGTGGCAGGCATCGCGACCGGCGTGATGCACTATTCGCAGCTCGACGTGCCCGATCCGATCGCCAAGGTGGCCGACGCCGCCGGCCTCGGCTGGATCGCGACGCTCATCAAGCTCGGCGCCATCGCCGGCCTCTCGTCGGTGATCCTGGTGCAGCTCCTCGGCCAGTCCCGCGTGTTCTACAGCATGTCGCGCGATGGCCTCCTGCCGCCGTTCGTGAACAAGGTGCACCCGAAGTTCCGGACGCCGTGGATCACGTCGATCGTCACGGGCATCGCGGTGGCGATTCCGGCCGGCTTCCTCACGGTGCGGGAAGCGGGGAGCCTGGTCTCGATCGGGACGCTTCTCGCCTTTGCCATCGTGTCGACGGGCGTGCTCGTGCTCCGGATCCGCGAGCCGAACCTGGCGAGGCCGTTCAGGGTTCCCGCCGTCTGGTTCGTGGCGCCGATGGGCGCGATTTCCGCGCTGTACCTGATGTGGTACCTCCCGTGGCGGACCTGGGAGCGGCTCCTCATCTGGCTCGCGATCGGCATGGTGGTGTACTTCGTGTACGGCTACCGGAACTCCAAGCTCAACCGGGGCGGGGAAGCGGCCACGCCACGAGCCTAGGCGGCCGGGGGACGCGAGTCCCGCGGTCCGACGAAGGAGCCAGGGCCCGAAGGACTTCGCCGCCGGAATACCCGGCGGCGGGTTCCTCGGGCCGCTTTCGTCACGACCGGCCCGCTTGCCGCCGCACCATGCTGCCGTCCATCTTGAGGCCCATGCCGCACACCCTGACAGCCGACAAGATCGCCGCCGCGCGCGACATCGCGAGCGCGGTGAAGCCCGGGCAGCGCGTCTGCCTCACGACGCACGTCAATCCGGATGGCGACGGCCTCGGCAGCGAGGTCGCAACCGTCCAGCTGTTCCGGGCGCTCGGTGCCGACTGCGTCATCACCAATCCGACGGCAACACCGAGCCGGTTCGGGTTTCTCTTCGAACAGCTCGACGGCGCCGACCGCACCCCGGAGGCGGTGAAGGAGCTGCGCCGTGCCGACCTCATCGTGGTGCTGGACATCTCCGATCTCGGCCGGCTCGGCATGCTCTCGGAGACGGTGCGGACGCGCGGGGTGCCCGTCGCCTGCATCGACCATCACGTGAGCGACGGCGTGCTCCCCGAAGGTCCGCGCTATCTCGATCCGACGGCATCGGCCACCGGCGAGCTGATCTACGAGATCGCCCTTGCCAACGGATGGGAGCTCTCGAGCTCCGCGGCGCGCGGCCTGTACGTCGCCCTCCTCACGGACACGGGCGGCTTCCGGTTCAGCAACACCCGGCCTCGCACCCTCCGGATCGCGGCCGACCTGCTCGAACAGGGGCTCGATCCGGAGCAGATCTACCTCGACGTCTACGCCAGCTCGCCCGAAGGCCGGCCGAGGCTCATTGCCGAAGCGCTGCAGACGCTGGTGGTGGAGCGGGAGCACTCGCTCGCATGGGTGACGATCCCCCCCGGCGCGCTCGAGCGGCACGGCGTGTCGACCGATGACCTCGACGGGGTCGTGGAGTTTGCCCGCGCGATCGAGGGGGTGCGCATGGCGCTCCTGTTCCGCGAGGCCTCGCAGGGGCGGATCAAGGTTTCGCTGCGGTCCGTCGGGAGTATCGACGTGGCGGCGTTTGCCAGGCAGTTCGGCGGTGGCGGCCACGCGAAGGCCTCAGGACTGGCCCTGCCCGGCTCGCTGGCCGAAGTGCAGGCCACGGTCCTCGCTGCCGCACGCGAGTATATTTCGGCATCATGACGACCGATATTCTCGACCGCATCGAACGCACGATCGACACGCTCCGGCCCTATATCGCATCGCACCGCGGCAGCGTCGAAGTCATCGATTTCGACGCCGCAGACGGCGTGCTCCTCGTCAGGATGGGGGGCACCTGCCACGGCTGCGCGGCGTCCACCGTCACGCTCAAGCAGGGACTCGAGGCGCGGCTCCGCCAGATGGTGCCCGAAGTCCGCTGCGTCGAGGCGCTATGACGGGGGCCATCGAAGGACGCGTGTTCGAGGCCCTCTCGCGCATCCGCAACGAGCGGATCGGCAACGACCTCGTCTCCGCCGGCATGGTCCGGGACCTGACGGCCGACGATTCGGGGCGCGTGAGCTTCACCTTTCTCCTTGGCAACGACGATCCGGGCACGCTCGTCCGGGTCGCGCGCAAGGCCGTGGAAGGGATCGAAGGGGTGACGGAGGTCAAGATCAACGTCACGAATCCCTCCGGCCCGGCGCGCGCCACGCATGCGCCGCCCGGGGCGCAGCCTGCCGGGCAGCCGCCGGTGGCAGCGCCGACGCCGGAAGCCATTCCGGGCCTGGGCCACGTGGTCGCGATCTCATCGGGGAAGGGGGGCGTGGGGAAGTCGACCGTCGCCGCCAACCTCGCGGTGGCGCTCGCGCAGGCAGGCCATCGCGTCGGCGTGATGGATGCCGACGTATATGGGCCCAACATGCCGCGGATGTTCGGCGTCCATGACCGGCCCATGGTGGACCCGGCCTCCCGCAAGATCCAGCCGCTCGAGGCCTACGGCGTGCGCATCATGTCGCTCGGCCTCCTCGTCGAGCGGGACGCGCCCGCCATCTGGCGGGGCCCGATCATCATGAAAATCATCCAGCAGTTCCTGCGCGACGTCGAGTGGGGCGAGCTGGACTACTTCATCGTCGACCTCCCGCCCGGCACCGGCGACGCGCAGCTCTCGCTCGTGCAGGCCACGAGCGTCGGTGGCGCGATCATCGTGACGACGCCGCAGGAAATGGCGGTGGGCGACGCCCTTCGCGGCGCCAAGATGTTCGAGAAGGTGGGCGTTCCCGTCCTCGGGATCGTGGAGAACATGAGCGGCTTCACCGACCCGGAGACGGGCCGGCACTGGCGGCTCTTTTCCTCCGGCGGCGGCCAGCGCCTGGCCGACGAGCTCGGCGTTCCGCTGCTCGGCTCCATTCCGCTCCAGCCCGGCCTGGCCGATGCCGCGGACGAGGGCCGTCCCGTGCTCGTTTCCGAACCGGCGTCACCTGCGGCGGGCGTGCTCCGTGGAATCGCCGAGCGCGTACACGACACGGCCGCGAGGCAGACGGTGACCCTTCCCATCCTCCGCGGGTAACCCCTCGGCCGACCCGGCGCCACCTCCGCCGACGCTCTACGCCGAGCAGCACGACGTCGCGCCGGCGATGGCGCCGCCTGCGCACGCAGGAAAAGTCCGCGCCATCACGCAGGGACCGCTCGACCGCGCCATCCTGACGCTGGCCGGACCCGCCGTCGGCACCACCCTCTTCCAGATCCTCTTCAACATCACCGACACCTTCTGGGTCGGCCGGACGCTCGGCGCCGTGGCACTCGCCGGCGTCAGCATCGCGAGTTACAGCGTGTGGGTCATGGTGTCGATCGGC
>DASTUP010000135.1:0-5373 GCA_035759585.1 Gemmatimonadales bacterium
TTCCGCCAGCGGCGAATACGTCGAGTTTCCCTCGAACACGACGATCCTGGGTGCCGCGAAGCTCTCGGGCCGCATGCGCTCGGGACTCTCCGTCGGTGCGCTTACCGCGTTCACCGGGGCGGAGGAGGCGCGAACGTTCGATAGCGGAAGCGGATTCGGGCGCGTGCCGATCGAGCCATTCACCGCGTACGGGATCGGTCGGGTGCAGCAGGAGTTCGGCCCGAACAGCTCGACGGCCGGCGTCTCGCTTACCGCCGTGCGGCGCGATGTGCCCGAAGGATCCGCCCTGGCGGCACTCCTTCCCCGCTCGGCGATCACCGGCGGCGGAGACGTGAACCTGCGCACCGCGCGCAGTGAGTACGGATTCAACGCCTCCTTCGGCTTCAGCTATCTCACCGGCGATCCCGATGCGATCCTCGGCATTCAGCTGCATCCCGCCCATTTCATGCAGCGGCCGGATGCCACCGAGTTCACCCTCGACCCGAATCGCACCTCGCTGTTCGGCTGGGGTGCCGGTCTCGGCGTGGAGAAGAACTCCGGGCGCCACTGGATCTGGGAGGTGGACCTCAGCGCCGAGTCCCCCGGGTTCGACCTCAACGACGCGGGCCAGCTCGGAAGCGCCAACGACATCAGCGTGGACGCGAGCATCGTGTGGCGCGAGACGGAGCCGGGGCGAATCTTCCGGCGCCATTCGCACAACTTCTATGTGGGCCGCAGCTGGAACTTCGGCGGCATCCATACCGGCACCGCATCGTCGCTCGGCAACAATTTCCAACTGCGGAACTTCTGGCAGCTGTTCCTGGGCGGATACGTCGAGGCGCGCGCGCTGAGCGACGACCTGACCCGGGGTGGGCCGCTGATGGGCTCGGCCTTCGGCCACGGCTTCGATTTCGATCTCCGCGGGAGCGAGGGCGCCCCGGTGCAGTGGAGCTCGAGCCTGAGCTATTTCGGCGATGAGTTCGGCGGCTGGAGCGTGACGGCGCGTGGGGGCATTTCGACACGTCCGGCCCCGCGCTGGAGCATCGGTATCAATCCGCGGTGGTCCCGCTCGGTCGTTTCGCGGCAGTACGTGAGTGCCGTGCCTGGCGGGGGGGCCGCAACGTTCGGGACCCGCTACGTCTTCGCCTTCGTCGACCGGAACACGCTTTCGGCGCAGATCCGGCTCAACTACGCTTTCACTCCCGACCTCACGCTGGAACTCTACGCCGAGCCGTTCGCGGCGAGCGGCCGGTTCCACGACTTCGGCGAGCTTCCCGCTGCGCGCAGCCGCGACCTGCGCCTTTACGGGACCGATGGAACGACGATCACGCCGGAGGCGGGCGCGTATACGGTCACGGCAGATGGCCAGACATTCACGCTTCCCGATCGCGATTTCAACGTTCTTTCGTTCCGGAGCAATCTCGTGCTGCGCTGGGAGTGGCTCCGCGGGAGCACCCTGTTTCTCGTCTGGCAGCAGGACCGCTCGGGCATCGCCGACCGCGATGTCGGCCTTCGCTCGCTCTTCGACACGTTCGATGCGGATGGGCGGAATTTCGTGGCGCTGAAGATGACCTACTGGCTGGCTGCGCGCTGAGCTGGCCGACCGTGCGCTCGCGGGCCGGCATTACCGGACGGAAGGGGCGAGCCTGAGCTCGAGGTTCGCCGGCGCCACTCCGTCGAAGCTTACCGTGAAGCGGAGTGGCTCGGCGGTCTGGCGCAGAAGCTCCAGCGTTCGCGGGCCGACCTCGAGGGCATACTCGCCCGGCGGGACCCCGAGCATGTAGAACGATCCGTCGGTGAACGTCACGACGCTGCGGCGCCTGCCGGTGCGCTGCTCGCGCAGCTCCAGCGTCGCGCCGGCCACTCCCTGCAGGCCGCCGCCGAATGCCCGCACGACCTTCCCTTCGAGCACCGCGCCGGTGCTGAGTGGCACATCCACGGCCGTAAAGTGATTCGGCGACGGCATCACGGCGAGCACTTCGTCACCGGCCACCCAGAGCGGTGATTCGAAGCTCATCGAGTCCGCCGCCACGACGACCGGCTCGAACGGGACGATGTCCCAGACACGGTATTCGCCGAGCGAATCCGAGACGGCGCTCCCGGTTCCCACCTGCACCCGAACATTGGGAAGCCCCTCCTCGCCCCCATCACGCACGCCATTGCCGTTCTGGTCGAGGAAGACCGTCCCGGCCACGCCCGCGCGCTGCAGCGACGGGCCTGCATCGAGCGCAACGCCGCGGTGCCGGTCGTAGAGCACGGAGCCCTGGAGATACTGCGTGACCGAGGTCGGAGCCCCCGCCTGCGCGCTCACGCTCGTGAAGCCGCGCATCACGTCGAACGCCGAAGCGAGCGTGAGCGTGAACGTGGGTGCGCCGGCGCCCCGGATCCAGCTGACCCCGGTCTCGATGCGGAGCGTATTGAGCAGTGGCCGCGCAATGCTGATCGTCGCGAGTCTCGGCGTCGTGAGCCCTTCGCTTTCGTAACTCGCGCGGAACCAGCTGTTCCGGAGCAGTGGCCCCACGCGGCCGCTCGGAATGAAGAACGCAGAGAGTCCGGCGAATGCCCGCGAGGCAGGCTCCGCGCCGGTAAGCCGATCTCGCTCGAGCCGCGCATACGGCTGCACCCGGAGCCCGCCCATCCGCGCCGAGACACCGCCGTGCAGTCGCATCGAGGTTCCGTCCGCACGCGTCGCCAGCTCCGCCGTCGCGTCGAAATAGAAGTAATCGCGGCGCAGGTCCGGCCGGATGAACGTCGCGACCCGGAGCTGCGATCGGCGATTCAGCGGGTTGGCGAACGATGCGACCACGTCACGGTCGAAGCGAGTGTAGTCCGCGCTGACACGGACGTTGAGGTTCGGCTCGAACGCGAGCCCGCCACGTACGAGCGCATTTGCCATGACCTCCGCCTGCATCGTCCAGGCGTAGGTGAGGCTGCCGATGGCCGAAAGGTAGGGATGCGAGAGATCGGGAATGGTGTCGCGCCAAATGCGCTCCATGCCCGCGTTCGCGGTCCACCGCCGCGAGACGCCGTACCGCACGTCGGCGTTCGCTGACGCATCACACGGAGCGAAGCGGCATGCTCCCGCAGAGGCCGCGTACTCCATCCGCCCGGCGGGGAGCAGCGCCGAGTGCGCACGGTAGGTCCGGCTGAACGTCTGGCGCTCTCCGAACGGTCCATACGCGACGAACTCGATCGGATTCTCGCCGAAGAGGACCGGCACCTCGACGGCGTAGCTGCCATCGGCGAGCACGGAATCGAGCCCGACGAGCTGTCCGCCACGGTACGCTTCGACTTCCCACCCGGCCGGGAGCCTGCCGTTGTACGCGTACGATCCGAGAAGCGACGGCCGCACGTATGGTGCATTCGTGAGGAAGAGCCCGCGGACATTGCGTGGCCTGGGACCGCTCGCGGGCCCATCGCCGAGCCGGAGCTGCTGCACCCAGCGGCTCCCGCGCCAGACGCCGAGCCACGAGCCGTCCACATCCACATCGCCATCGGCTGCACGTCCGGTGCTGCGCACCGAAGCTTCGAGCGACCCGCCGAATACATCAGCCCCTGCGGCCACCGCGTACGAGCTTCCTCCGATCAGGTCAGAGCTCGGTGCGAACCACGAGTAATCGAGCACGAATCCATCCCATGCGCGCCGCGAGCCCGTCACGATCCGGGTCGCCTCGGCGCCGGGCTCACGGCTCGCGAGCGCAGCACGAACGCGCGCCCGCCGATCCCGCTCGGCGACGGGAAAGCGTGAGGGATCCACGACCGTGGCTTCGAGGGCGGCCCAGTCGATCACGATCTCGGATTCGATGAGCGCTGCGAGCACCGACGACGCGAGATAGAGGTCGCCATCGAGGAAGCGGACGTAGCCGGCGGGAATGGCGATGAACCGCTCATTGGCCCGCGCGTGAGTCTCCCCTGCCTCGACCGCGAACGTGATGCCTTCGGGCTCGAGGACCGCGGTGAGCCGCCCGGCCGAATCGAGCGAAACCTTCACTTCCGCAAGCTCGAAGAACTGGCCGAGCGGGAGCAGCGCCTCGTCACCGATGCGGAGCGCCGGGAGCGTGCGTGAGGCGACCTGGCCCAGGCGCACCTCGAGCAGCGACGCCTCGGCGGCGCCATCCGCATGCTGTGCAGCAGCGGTGCGAGGCGCAGCAGCGAGCACGAGCCCGAGGAGAACCGTCGCCCGGAAGCTCGTGCGCATGATCAGGGCAGGTGGACCGCGACGGAATCGCGGACTGCGCGGAATGGAAGGAGCGCTTCGGGCGGCAGGTCACGGCGCTCGGCCGATACCTCCATCCTCAGCGTGTACTCTCCGCTCGGTACCGAATCCGCCGGCGCGACGAATCGCGGCTCGAGCGCGAGGTAGGTCGAGATCGGCTGCGAGAACGCTGCGCGCACCCGGCCGGCAGAATCCACGAGCTCGCTGCGGACCGTCCCGATCATGGCGGCGTTACCCTGCCGCTCGAGCCGCCCTCGCACGACCACCGAGTCGGCGACGCGCGCGGCGCGAAGGTCGGAGATGGCCACTCCGGTCTCGACCTTTCCCTTTCGATAGAGCACGGGCAGGAGCGTGCGCACCTCGATCGAGAGCCCGACGTTGACCTGGGAGGTGTCGGTGGACCTCTCGAGCGGCACGCGTCCTCCCCGCGCGAGCACGGCGAGCCGCGCCCAGTACTCACCGTCCGGAAGGTCGGCCGGCGGTGAAACGAGCAGCCGGACCGTCTGCTGGGACTTCGGCGCGATGGTCATTCGCCGCGGAAACGCCCGGATCCACTCGGCAGCGGAGGTGAACCTGTTCTCGGTCGAATCCGGGGCATGCAGCTGCAACTGACCGGTGCTGTCGGTGATGGTATACGCGAAAAAGGTCGAGATATCGACCTCGGCCGGCTCCTCGCCCTGGTTCACCAGGAGGATCGAGGTCGTGCGCGCGCGGGCATCGATGATCACCGTGGTCGGCGCAATGAGGACACCCTGCCCTGCGAGCGGGGCCGCGAGAGCGAGGAATGGAATCACCGCCAGTAGCCGCAGCCGCATCATGGATAGGCAACCGTAAGAGTGATCACGCCGGTATACGTCCCAGGTGGTTGATTGAAGGCCGGCTGCGCGGTCCCGCCGAGAAAGACCGAGCCGCGCCCGTTCCGTGCGTTGGTGATGACCACCGTAGCGGCCCGCGGGTCGAACGCCGTCTGGTTGCCGATGGCGCCCTCGGCAGAAAACCCGGCGTCATTCGCGCCGAATACGATCGGCAGCGTGGCTCCGAGCGGACCGGTCATCGATGCGGGCACCGAGACCTGCAGGATGATCTGCGACTGCGGCTGGGCGGCCAGGTTGATCTGGCCGGCCCTGACCGGATCGGTCCGGAGCACGATCGCCGGCGCGCCTCCGAGGATCTGACCG
>DASTUP010000136.1:0-12335 GCA_035759585.1 Gemmatimonadales bacterium
CCGTTTCAGCGACCGTCTCGCCTGGGGTGCGGGGCTCTTTGCCGGCGCCGCGCTCCTCCTTCTCGTATGGATGGTTCGCGACGTCCTGCTGCTGGGCTTCGCGGGGATTCTGCTCGGGCTCGTCTTTCGTGTGCCTGCCGAGTGGCTCGCGGCGCGCACGCCGTTGCCGCATGGCGTCGCGGTCGTGCTCGTGGTCCTCGCGCTGTTCGGCGTGCTCGCGGGAGTCTTCACCCTGCGCGGCGCCGACATCCGGAATCAGGCCAATCAGCTCCGTGAACGGATTCCACGTGCGGCCGAGCAGCTTCAGGCGAAGCTCGAGCAGACCGAGATCGGGCGGGAAGTCGTGAAGAACGTTCCCACACCCAGGGAGCTGCTGCCGGACTCGACGGGCGCAGTGCAGCGGGCTACGGGTGCAGTGACCCGCACCTTTGCACTCCTGGCCAACGTCCTCATCGTGCTCTTCCTGGGAATCGTCCTGGCGCTGACCCCGCGAGTCTACACCGACAACGTGCTGCGGCTCGTGCCGGTGCGCCGGCGGGCGCGCGCGGAAGCTCTGCTCGGCGAGCTCGGTCACACGCTGCGCTGGTGGCTGCTGGGGCGGCTGGTCTCGATGTCGGCCATCGGCGTGCTCACGTGGATCGGTCTCTCGGTGCTCGACGTACCGCTGGCGTTCGTGCTCGCGCTCATCGCGGCGCTCCTCAGCTTCGTTCCGAACATCGGGCCTGTCGTTGCGGCGGCTCCCGCGGTCCTCCTCGGCCTCGTCCAGGGACCGGAAAAAGCCATCATGGTCGCGCTGCTGTATCTGGCGGTCCAGGCGATCGAAAGCTGGCTCCTCGATCCCGTCATCGACCGGAAGACCATCTATCTTCCTCCGGCCCTCACCGTCCTTGCCCAGCTCGCCATGGCCGTGATCGCCGGACTCGCCGGTGTGGCGCTCGCCACGCCGCTCGCCGCGGTCGTTGCCGTGACGACGCGCAAGCTTTATGTCGAGGGTGTGCTCGGAGACCGCCAGGGATGACGCTGCGTGCTGCATCCGTTCGGGGAAAGGGAACGCGCATGCGAGGTCGCCTCGCTCGTGCCGTGTTTGCGCTGGCCGTGCTCGGGTCGTCGTTTGCACCGCTCGCGGCACAACTGCCGGACTCCGTCACAACGGCCGCCTCGGCACCGCCGGGCGACGATCGCAATCCGTGGCGTGACGCGCTGGTTGCGGTGCCGCTCGCCGCCGTGCTGGGAGCCGCGCTGGCGTTCCGGCCGGTCCGCCGCGGCACGCCGCCGCGCGACCCGGCGGTCATCCAGACCCAGATCATTCTTGCCGTCGTCGGATCGGTGATCATGCTGGTCGTCGGAGCGAGCCTCGCGCGTGCCTTCGGCATTCTCGGTGCGGCGAACCTCGTGCGGTATCGCGCCAAGATCGACGACCCGAAGGATGCGGCCGTGATGCTGGTTGCGCTGGCCGTGGGACTCGCGACCGGGGTCGGCGTCCATGCCATTGCGGTGGGCGCAACGGCGTTCATCCTCCCGCTCCTCTGGGGCCTCGAATCGTTCGAGCCGAGTCCCAAGAAGCGTTTCGAGCTCAAGCTCACGGGGAAGGACATCGGCAAGCTCAAGCCGGACATCGAGCGGGTCCTCCGGGATTTTGCCGTGTCGTTCGAGAGCCGCACGCTCGGCCAGGAAGAGCTCGCCTACGACGTCCAGATGCCGATCCGCCGCCGGACCGACCGCGTGGCGAGCGCGCTGGTGGCCAAGGGGGCGGAAAAGGAGATCGAGCTCACCGTCGAATGGGAAACTCCCAAGAAAGAGAAGTAGTCACCTGATGAAACTCCTCGTCCAGCCGGATGACGGTGCAGCGCCGCTCCTCGACGCGATCGAAGGCGCCCGGTCCTCGATCGACATGTACATCTTCCGGCTTTCGTATCCCGCGGTCGAAGAGGCATTGGCCGATGCCGTCAGGCGGGGCGTCGTGGTGCGCACGCTCATCGCCCACCTGAACGGCAGCGGTGACGAGGCGCTCCGCAAGCTCGAGCTGCGGCTCCTCGGCCTCGGCGCGACGGTATCCCGCACCGACGAGGACCTGCTGCGATATCACGGCAAGATGATGATCGTCGACCGGAAAACGCTCTATGTCCTCGGGTACAACTTCAACCGGAAGGACATCGAGCGGAGCCGGAGCCTTGGCGTGGCCACGCGGCAGCCCGACCTCGTCAGCGAAGGGCTTCGGCTCTTCCAGGCGGACTTCGACCGCAAGGTGTACACACCCGGCAACGACCGGTTCGTGGTAAGCCCCCTCAATTCGCGCGCAGCCTTCCTCGAGCTCATCGAGGGGGCCCGCGAGCAGCTGCTGATCTACGATTCCCGCCTGAGCGACAATCAGGTGCAGGGGGTGATCGAGCGCCAGGCCATGAAGGGCGTCGAGGTGCGTGTCATCGGCAAGGTGGAGAAAAGGCTCCGCGAGGTGTCGGTGAGGAGGTATGGCGCGGACAGGCTGCACGTGCGGGCAATCGTACGCGATGCGCACCGCGTCTTCATCGGCAGTCAGAGCCTCCGCCGTGCCGAGCTGGAGCGCAGGCGGGAGATCGGGATCATCTTCGACGACCAGGAGATCGCGAAGCAGATCGCGACCATCTTCGACGAGGACTGGGCGGCCGGGTCCGGCGGCAAGCGAAAGGGCGCCAGCCGCGCCCGCGGCTGACGCCCTTTCCGGGGCTCGAGGTTCAGCCTCCCGCCTGCGCCTGTTCCCGCGCTTCCTCCCGCATCTCCTCATTGGCGTAGATCGCGATCTCCACCCGCCGGTTCTCCTGCCGGCCCGACTCGCTCGTGTTTTCGGCGACCGGCTCGATTTCCCCGCGACCGCTCGTGCGAAGCCGCGAGCGGTCCACGCCCTGGGCGATCAGGTAGTCGGCCGCCGCCCGGGCGCGCCGCTCCGAGAGCGTCTGGTTGTACGAATCCGCGCCGACGTCGTCGGTATGCCCGACGATCAGGAGATCGGTGTCGGGATACTTGTCGAGGTTCGCGGCAAGGGTACGGAGGTTCTCGCGGCCCTGCGGCTGGATCGTGGTCGAGTCGAAGCCGAAGAGGATTCCCGACTCGAAGGTGACGAGAATGCCCTCACCGACGCGCTCGACTTCGGCACCGGGAATGTCGCGATCGATCTCGCGCGCGCGACGGTCCATCTGGTCGCCGATGATCGCGCCGGCAGCACCGCCTACGGCGGCACCGATGATGGCGCCCTTGGCCGTCGAGCCCGTCGCGGCGCCGACCACTCCGCCGACCACGGCGCCACCCGCGCCGCCGATGACTGCGCCGCGCTGGGCATTCTTCGCGCAGCCACCGGCCACGAGTGCAGCTGCGAGTGTGGCCGCGAGGTATCGTGATGTCAGTCTGCTGCGTGACACGAGCGCTCCTCTGCTTGAGAGACGATGATGAACGAGTCCAATAAGCGGGCGGGGAAGGGTGGGCGCTGTGATGGGCGTCCCCGGCCGGCCGACCGGGTGACCCGCGTCACGCGGCGCGGACCGTGACGCCGGCGTGATGCAGCGCACGGGCGGGAAGCCCGGTCCATGCGACATTGCTTCCTGCCGGTTTACGCCGGCCCAACTTCTAACCGGAGACGAGTCGTGCGTACATTGACTGCGGCCATCATTCTCGGCGGTGCCGCCCTGATCGCGGGCTGCGAAAAGACGGGTGAGGGCGAGTACGAAGTCGAGCGGCCGGTCGTCGGCACCGAGACCGATACCATCAACACGCCTACCGTCGACGTAGGCACGACGAAGGACACGATCAGCGTGCCCACCGTCGAGACCGAAGAGCGCGAGGTCAAGGTCCCGACCGTGGACGTCGACCCGCCGAAGTAACTGTCTCGCAGGGCCCGGACCTGGTCCGGTGATGAATCCGACGAAGTGACGGCACAGAGCGCCGGGCGTCATCCTGTGACGCCCGGCGCTCTGTGCTGCTTCTCCTGCTGCGCCCGCCGTGCTACCGCTTCCGCGCGGTATCCTTGCGATCCGACATCTTGCGGTCAGAATCGCGCCGGTCTTCATCCGTACCTTCCGTATCGTCGGCTTTCCGGCGGACATCGTCCGCGTCGTCCTCGAAGATCCGGACGCGGTCCTTCCGATCATCATCCTTCCGATCATCCCGGTCCTCGTACTTCCGGTCGCCGACGTCGTCGGACTTCCGGCTCCGGTCCTGACGCCCGTCGTCGTAGCGCCCATCGTCGTAGCGACCATCGCGATCGCGAAGGATGCGATCGGTCCAGCGGTCGTCGTCGCGTGCTCGGCTGGTGCGGTCCCCGTACACGACGCGCGCATTGTAGGGTACGCGGCGGCGCGCCGTGGCGCAGTCGGTCGGCGCCGGCTGCCGCCCCGGGGGAACACCATCGACCCAGATGCGGCACATCCCGGCGGGCGGGAGGTGGCCGCGGGGCACCTTGTCCGCGCTGTTCCCGCGGCCCTGCGCTGCAAGCGGAGAAGCAGCCACCACGAGGGCGGCGAGTGTCAGCGAGGTACGAATCGACATACCAGCTCCTTTGAGGTACGGGAGCTCGTAATGCACGTGCGGTGCCACGCGTGGCGAGGAGCGGCCGGTGAAATCGGGGAACGCATCGACAGAGAAAGTCCCCGCCGGAGGACAGATCCGACGGAGAACAGGTCAACCTGTGATCCAGATCACATCATGGACGGGAGGTTCCGTGGACGCGAGGCGTCCATCATCTCACCCGGCGAGCCAGGGCCCGCGCGGATTCGGCCGAGATGTCCCCCGAAAGCGAAAGCCGGACTTCACCCTTGACCCATTGAGGGGGGACGGTATCCCGTTGCATGCCCATCTGGCGACCGGTGAGGTCCAGCCGCTGCTGATCGAGGTAGATCTTGCGGCGCTGGTCATCGAGATACACCACGCGCACCACGTAGTCGTTCGGATTCGCACCGCTCACGAGGCGCCCCGGGACGAGTCCGACGAATTCTGGCTGCAGGCCGTCGATCACGTGCATCGGGCTCCCCAGGAGGCGCTGGGCCTCGTCGAGTCCGATGCGCATCGAGATCTGGGACTGTTGCTCGAGTGAGAGCGGCGGCCGGCGTGGCGCCGGAATGCTAGCCGTCGGAGCTGCGGGAACGCGGAGAGAATCCCGCCGCCGACTCGGCGGCGCGGCGGCCGCCGCTCCCGTGGTGACGCCGGGCCGCATCTGCATGACCGACGCGATCTCCGCGTCCCCCGCCGGCTGCGACTGGGGCGCGACCGTCCGCTCGGCGCGCTCCTGAGTGGGCGTTTGCCCGGCCGGCCGCTCCGCAGCCTGGTCCCGCGCCTCATTCACGCTCGCTGCCTCGTCCCGAGCCTTGAGCGCCGGCGGATTCGCGTCGGCAGAACGACGGGTCTCCGCAGGCGCTGCATCGGCGAGTCGGGTCTCGGGGACAGGGACCAGGCCCTCTGCAGGTGCTCCGGTGTCGAGCCGGGCAGCGCTCGTCTCGGCGGCCAGCGGTATCGGGGCAGCCGCCAGAGAATCGGGGGCCGCAGGCGTGACGCCCGAATCGGTCAGCGCCAATCCGCGCGCTTCCGGCGCCGGGAGCGGCTCCATGTCCGAGACGACGGAATCGCTGCCGAAGGTGTCGGACTCCGGAGCTCCCTGCAGCGCGAAGATGCCGGCGCCTGCCGCGATCGCAATCGTGGCGGCGATGCCGACCCATCGGCTCGGCCCACGCCGCCGCTGCCAGCGACTCGGCTCCTCTTCCGCAACCTGGGGAATGAGGACGACGGGCGGTCCCTTCACCGTTGGTGACTGTGGTGGCGGGGGCACCGAGCCGGCCGCTCCCGGAGTCCCGGCTTCGTCCAGCTCGGCGATGAGCCGCTCGGCTTCGCCGGCCAGGAGCCGCTCCTCCGCCACCCGCGCAGAGCAGGCCTCGCAGGCCAGGACGTGCGCCCGGGCGGCGGCAAGCTCCTCCCCGCTCAGCTCGCCGTCGAGCAGGGCGTGGATGATTCCGTCGTCGAGATGCTCGTCAAGATGCCGCATGCCGCCTCGTCTCTCCTGTACGGTACGCTTCCACCAGCCGCTTCCGGGCCCGGGCCAGCGTGGTTCCGATCGCTCCGCGCGCAAGACCGAGTGTCGCGGCGATCTCGTCGTAGCTGAACCCTTCGGCCTTGAGCAGCAGGGCCTCGCGGTCACGCTCGTTGAGCTCGCCCAGCGCCGCCCGGACTGCCGCCTTCCGGTCGTTCAGCTCCAGCTCGTCCTCCGGAGAGGGTACCGCCTGCTCCGTTTCAGCCTTCAGGAGCTGGAGTCGGCGGCCCTGCCGCACCGACCGCCGGCCATCCTCCCGAACCAGGTTCAGCGCCACCGCGAACAACCAGGGCCGCGGGTTGTTCGGTGGTGCAGCTACGGCCCGCGCAAACGTTTCCTGTGCAAGGTCTTCCGCGCGATCGCGGTCCCCCGTCCGGCGATGGAGCATCCGGACGAGCGACTCATGATACATCTCGAACAGGCGGCCGACGTCCGTATCCATCACAGAATCCTGGTGCAAGGGTCCGAAGACCGCCACGGCACGTCCGGTGCCACTTCTGGGGATGCGCGAGCGCGGCGAATGGTCGGCCTGAACTGGGTGCGGCAATCTCGCTCCGGGGGACGGTGACCTCCGGAGATGCCCCGGAATCGCGCATTTGCACACCGGGTCCGGGAATTCGCGTTCAGGGCGCCAACTGACCTGTTTTGCGACCCTCATCACGGCGGTTCGGGTCGTGGGAGTGTCCATTGAAAGGGTGAAGTACACTGGCAAGGATCACAAGCCCGAGGAGCGCGCGCCGGCCGAGACGGATTCTCGGCGGCCGACCCCAATGAAACAGGCGGACCACAGCACATCACCCGCCGTCCGCGACGCGCTTCAGCAGATCGCTCGCGCCGCGCGCGGCCTCCACGCCGCCGGAGGGTATCCCGGGGTCATCGAGGCGGCCACGCAGTCGCTCGTGCCGCGCCTCGCGGACCTCGTGGTGCTCGTCATCCGCGCCGAGGATGGCAGCCATCGTGTCGAAGTCGCGCATCGCGAGCCGGGTTGCGAGCCCGAGCTGCGCGAGCGCGTCACCTCGCACCTCGACGCGCTCCGCTCGGCGGCCGGCCGCGTCTCGTCGCGTCATCCGGTCATGCGGTCGCACTGGATCCCGGAAGTGAATCCCAGCGCCACCCGGTCTCTGGTCGGGGACGACCCCGCGATTCACGACTTCATCGCCGCCCAGGGGATCCGCTCGGTCATCGTCCATCCACTGAGCGCCCGCGGAGAGTCCCGCGGAGCGCTCGCGCTGGCACGAATGGGCGACTCGCCTCCCTATACCGGGGCGGATTTCGCGGCCGGCATTCTCCTCGCGCGCCGCACCGCGCTTGCGCTCGATCAGGCGCAGATGCGGGCCGCCGTCCAGCGCACGGAAGAGGGCATCCGTCTCGACGAGGCGATGGAGAAGTGGGCCCACACCTTCGAGACTGCGAGCTGGGGCGCCGCCATCCTCGACCCGATCGACTGGCGCATCGAATCCGCGAACGCGGCTTTTGCAAGGATGCACGGCATCGATTCGACGGATGACCTGGTGGGACGCCTCGTCTCGGATTTCATCGCTCCCGAATCTGCCGAAGAGGTGATGCGGACGCTGGTCTCCGCCCCTGACGCTCCACACACGCTCGAAGCGATGCATGTCCGGCACGACGGCACGCGCTTCCCGGTGCTGCAGAACCTCACGGTCGTGCGCTCGAGCACGGGCGAGGTGACCTACCGCGCCATTCACCTGCAGGACCTTTCCGATCTCAAGCGCGCGGAGTCACGCCTGCAGGGCGCGCAGCGGCTCGAAGCGGTGGGACGGCTCGCCGGCGGGGTGGCGCACGAGGTCAACAACATGATGACCATCGTGCTCGGCTTCAGCGAGTTCCTGCTCGAGGCGCCCGACCTTGGCCCGGACCATCGGGCCGATGTCGAGGAGATTCGCCGGGCCGCGGCGCGCGCAGCGGCGATCAGCCAGCAGCTGCTCGTCTTCAGCCGGCGCCAGAGTCCGCAGGCCACGGTCCTCGACATGAACGCCGTCGTGGGAGACACCGTGCAGCTTCTGCGCACCCTCCTGCCGGCCGACATTGCCGTGGACACGCGGCTTTCGGCCGAGGCGCCGTGGGTGCGGGTGGACCGGACGCAGCTGGAGCAGGTGCTCATCAATCTCGCCTTCAACGCCCGCGACGCGATGTCCGGTGGTGGGCGGCTCGAGATCCGTACGACGATCGAGGAGCTGGAGTCGGACGACCTGCAGGACCGGATCGGAATCTCGATTCCGGCGGGTACGTACGCGGTGCTTTCGGTGTGCGACAACGGGCGCGGAATGAATCAGGAAACCGTCAACCGCGTCTTCGAGCCGTTCTTTACGACGAAGGGCGTGGGGCAGGGAACGGGCCTCGGGCTTTCGACGGTTTACGGCATCGTGAAGCAGAGCGAGGGATACGTGACGGTCAGGAGCACCGAGGGCGCCGGCACGACGTTTTCCATCTTCTTCCCCCGCACGCTTCCCGCCGATGCGCTGGACGAGCGGAGCGCGGTGACCGCACGGCGCGGCAACGAGACGATCCTCGTCGTCGAGGACGAGGAGGCGGTGCGGCTGCTCGCGTCGCGCGCACTGCGCGAATCGGGCTACCGGACCGTCGAGGCCAACCAGGGTGGCGAGGCGCTCCGGATCCTGGCGGACCGCGGCGCGAGCATCGATCTCGTCCTCACCGACGTCGTGATGCCCGGCATGGGAGGCAAGGAGCTGCAGGAGCGCATGGCGGCCCTCCAGCTCCGGAAGCCGATCCTCTTCATGTCCGCGTACACCGGGGACGAGGTCCGCGAAAAGGGCCTGCTGCACGGCGGTGAGGCATATCTGCAGAAGCCATATACACCCGCGGAGCTCACATCGCAGGTCCGGAAGATCCTCGATGAGCAGGTGCACGAACGGCACTCGGAGGCATCGGTAGTCACCGGCTAGGGACGGGTTATCTTTCATCAGTGCTGGTGATTCCGGCCGAGCCATGGAGATGCCGATGCAGACCGATACGCTGGCCGCCCCCGCGGCCCCTACCGACACGTTTCCCATCAATGGCACCGACTATGTGGAGTTCTACGTCGGGAACGCCAAGCAGTCTGCCCACTACTATGTATCCGCCTTCGGTTATGAGCTGGTCGCATACCGGGGGCCGGAGACCGGCGTCCGGGACCGCGCGAGCTACCTTCTCGTCCAGAACAAGGTCCGTCTCGTCCTGACGAGCGCGCTCGGGCCGGACAGCGAGATCTCGCAGCACGTGACGCTTCACGGGGACGGCGTGCGGGACCTGGCGCTCTGGGTGGACGATGCGCGCGAGGCGTTCGCGGCGGCGGTGGAGCGTGGCGCCAGGCCGGTGCACGAGCCGAAGGTGCTGACGGACGAGGACGGGGAGGTGGTCATCGCGGCCATCCACACTTACGGCGACACGATTCATTCCCTCGTCGAGCGCCGGAACTACGACGGTCTCTTTCTCCCGGGCTTCCGGCCGATGACGAGCCGCTTCCGCACGGAATCCGCGGGATTGCTGCATGTCGACCACTGCGTCGGCAACGTCGAGCTCGGCAGGATGAACACCTGGGTCAAGTTCTATGAGGACGTGATGGGGTTCAAGAACCTCATCTCGTTCGACGACAAGGACATTTCGACCGAGTACAGCTCGCTCATGTCGAAGGTGGTCGCGAGCGGCAACGAGCGGATCAAGTTCCCGATCAACGAGCCGGCGGCGGGGAAGAAGAAGTCGCAGATCGACGAGTATCTCGAGTTCTACCGCGGGCCTGGCGTACAGCACCTCGCCATCGCCACGAACGACATCGTGAAGACGGTCACGAGTCTCCGCGATCGTGGCGTCGAGTTCCTGAAGGTGCCCACTGCCTATTACGACACCCTCCTCGACCGCGTCGGCACGATCGACGAGGACCTCGAGCCGCTGAAGGAGCTCGGCATCCTGGTGGACCGGGACGACGAAGGATACCTGCTGCAGATCTTCAGCAAGCCGGTGCAGGATCGCCCGACGCTGTTCTACGAGATCATTCAGCGAAAGGGCGCGCGCAGCTTCGGCAAGGGCAACTTCAAGGCCCTCTTCGAAGCCATCGAGCGCGAGCAGGCGCTGAGAGGGAATCTCTGATTCCGGGCTTCGTGCCCTCGCGCTCAAGAAGGAAGGACTGACGTATGCCGATCTACCACACGATGGGTAAGATCCCGCGCAAACGGCACATTGCGTTCCGGCGGCCGGATGGCGGAATCTATGCGGAGCAGCTCGTCGGGCACGAGGGATTCACGGGGACCTCGTCGCTTCTCTACCACGTGCATCCGCCGACGACGGTGAAGTCGGTCCGGCGGGTCAAGGAGCTCAAGTGGGAGGCGGATCCCGACCCCACGCTGCGCCACCGGCACTTCCTGACTTCGAGGGCGCGCAAGGGCGGAAGCCCGACGCTCGACCGGACGCTGCTCCTCTTCAACGCGGACATCGGCATGCTCTACGCCGAGCCGGACGAGAACGACGCGCACTTCTATCGGAATGCGCAGTCCGACGAATGCGTCTACGTGAGCAAGGGAAGCGGCACCCTCGAGAGCCAGTTCGGTGACCTCCCCTTCCGCGAGGGCGACTATCTCGTCATCCATCGCGGCATCATGCACCGGTACCGGTTCGACCTGGGCCAGGAAGCGCCGAAGCTCGTGATCTTCGAGAGCCGCGGCCATATCCGGTGGCCGAAGCGCTACCGGAACGAATTCGGACAGCTCATCGAGGGCGCGCCGTATTCCGAGCGGGACATCCGGCGACCCACCGAGCTGCGCACGCACGACGAGATGGGAGATTTCCCGATCCTGGTCAAGCAGTACGACGGGATCAACGAGATCGTGCTCGATCATCATCCGCTCGACGTGGTCGGCTGGGACGGCTACTTCTATCCGTGGGCGTTCAACATCCACGACTTCGAGCCGATCGTCGGCCGGGTGCATCAGCCGCCGCCGGTCCACCAGACCTTCCAGGGCGACGGCTTCGTCATCTGCAGCTTCTGCCCGCGTCCCTACGATTTCGATCCCGAAGCCGTACCCGCGCCGTACAACCACTCCAACGTGGACTCGGACGAGGTGCTCTACTACGCCTCGAGCGAGTTCATGAGCCGGAAGGGCATCGAGTTCGGCAGCGTGACGCACCACCCGGACGGCATCCCGCACGGGCCGCATCCGGGACGGGCCGAGGCGAGCATCGGCGCCAAGTACACCGATGAGCTGGCGGTGATGATGGACAGCTTCCGCCCGCTCAAGGTGGCCAGGGCGGCGCTGCCGTTCGAGGACCCGAATTACCACAAGAGCTGGGTGGACGCACAGCACGCGCAGTTCAATCCCCCGACGACGTGATCATCCGCCCTTCGGGAGCGGGCGTCGGACAGATGAAGCAGCGAACAGCGGCGGATCGGCAGGCCGGGAGAAACCCGCACTTGCCGGGCCGCCGTTTCGATGGTGAACCTCGGTTCCTCCCCGCATGACTTCACCCATCTGGACGCCGTCGCCCGAGCGGATCGCGCGCGCGAATGTGACCCGCTTCATCGAGCGTGCCGCGCACCGGGGCGCCCCGGTCGGCGACTGGTGGTCACTCTACGACTGGTCCATCGCGCAGCCGGAAGAGTTCTGGGCTGCCGTCTGGGAGTTTGCCGGCGTGATTGCCGACGATCGCCCCGGCGGCCGTCCGTGGCACGAGATCGTACGGGGCCTCGACCGGATGGCGCCCCCCGATCCGGTGCTCGGCCCCCGGTGGTTCACCGGAGCGCGCCTCAACTTCGCCGAGAACCTGCTCCGCCGCGGCGACACGGCCGACGCACTGATCTTCTGGAACGAGCAGGGTCCGCAGGCGAGAGTCTCGCACGCGGAGCTGGCGCGGGAGGCGCATGCCTTTGCCTCGATGCTCGCGGCGGCCGGAGTCGGACCGGGTGATCGGGTCGCCGGATTTCTCCCGAACCTGCCGGAAACGGTCATCGCGATGCTCGGCGCCACGCTCATCGGCGCGACATGGTCGTCCTGCTCCCCGGATTTCGGTGCAGGCGGCATACTCGACCGGTTCGGGCAGATTGCGCCGCGCGTTTTCGTCGTCGCCGATGGCTACCGGTACGCGGGGAAGGAGATCGACACGCTCGAGCGCGCGGCCGAAGTGGTGCGGACGATTCCATCCATCGAGCTGGTCGTCGTCGTGCCATATCTTCGGAGTGATCCGGATCTCGGGTCCATCGGAAACGCCGTCCTGTGGTCCACCGCGCTCGAGCCGTATCGCGGGCGCTCGGTGATTCCGCTTCGCCTCCCGTTCGACCATC
>DASTUP010000137.1:0-17039 GCA_035759585.1 Gemmatimonadales bacterium
GGTGGCCTCCCGCTGGAAGACGCCAATGAAGTTGATCGCGCCGACGGTCCCGAGCGAATACGACGACGTGAGGCCAAGGATCGTCGTCGGCGCGACGGCAAAGAGGTCCTGCTGCTCGAACCGCGCCGTCACCTGGGAAACACCGGCGCCGAAGAGAGCGTCGGGGCTCGAGAAGGTCACGAGTCCGGTGCCGTAGTCGATCGAGTAGTCGGTGCCACGCTGCAGGACCCGGCCGTCCACCATGAGCTGCTCGCTCCCCTCCTTGATCTGGAGCGCGTCGAGGCTCAGCGTGGACCGGTCGGTGCCGCCGACGGCGTCGTAGCGCAGTCGAACCTGGAACCGGCCCGGCGGGCCCTGCGTGAAGAGGAGGTAGAGCGGCGTCCGATAGAGCGAATCGGAGCGCTCGGGCGGCGTGAGGCGTGCCGCATCGGCGAACGGCTGCAGATGCGGAAATACGATGTACGATTCGCCGACCACCGCGTCGGCGCCCGGATCGCGGATCCGGGGGAAGAGGCGGTTCTCGCGGTCGAAGATGCCGGGATCGGTCGGGATCGCGAGTCCGAGCTGCGCCAGATACGTCGACGATCCTGCGGCAGGACGCTCCGACCGGTTGAGCGAGATCGCCACGTCGAGCGAAGACCGCTGGAGGTCGCTCCCGGCCACGCGATAGACCTGCCGCATCTCGTGGCGGAACGTGCCGGCTTCGGGACCGCGAAGCGGCTCGACGATCAGCGCCAGCGAGTCGATGTCGGCCGGCCGGTCCGCCGCCGGGAACGAGCCGACCGTCCCGCCGTCCGCAGTGGTGTAGCTGACCGCGAGATAGTCCCGCGTATCGAGCCTGGCGGAAAGGGCGATCCAGAGCGCCGAGGGGTCGAGGTAATAATCGCGGCCCTCGACGAGCAGCTCCCATTCGACGCCTTCGTCCGGCGCGAGCTGGCCGAGTGTCTGCGACGGGTCCGCGGCGTTCCGGGCAAAGGCGTGGATGCCGCCGAGGTTCGGATTGACGGCACCCGTCGTCGGCGCGCGATACCGGTAGATGCGGACCTCGGCGGGCCGCAGCGCGGCAGGAAGCTGCGAGGGATCGAGCGCCAGGATGTCGAGCGCGGGATAACCGGCAAGGGTCTGCGGATCCACCACCCAGAAGAAGCGCCGTGCCTCGAAGTCCAGATCGCGAACCGCCCGATCCTGCGGCTGGCTCGCCCCGGTCCCGCCGACGGTAAAGACACGCTGCGCCACCGCGCTCCCCTTCTGCGTGGCGAAGAGCGTCTGGAACTGCATCGGGCCGACCTCGAAGAGGCCGTTCACGCCGAAATTCGAGCTGGGAACCGCGGCGGTGAGGAAGCGGGACGGCGGAGGGCGGAACGTCACCGAGCCGACTTCGACACGGCGTACGATCTCGTCGCTCAGGCCTTCGTAGTAGACCTGAATGTTGTTGTTCGCGTTGAAGTCGCGGTCGGCGTCGTAGTCCACGAGGACATGGACGCGCTGGCCGATCGTGCCGCCGGAGCGGACGCTGATCTGGTTCTCGAGCTTCGGAAGGCGGATCCGTCCCGAGCAGCCGGCATTCGGATCGTTGAGCTCCGCCTGGGTGCATCGCTCGTTCCGGACCCGTTCGGTGCGGATGTTGAGCGAGGCTTGGCCCTCGAGGGAAAGATCGGCATACTTCCCGGGAACGCCGAGGATTCCGCGGTCTTCGATGACCGCGGGCGCGTCGGCGGTATCGGCCGGGCCCACCCCGTAAATGGCGGCCGTCCGGAGCGCCGCTCCGCGCGCGAGCCGCGACGAATCGAGCGCCGCGGACATCGCGCTATCGAAGGCGACGATGCCCCGCGACCGCGCTCCGAGCCAGGGCGCGCGCAGCTCCGCGGGCTCGCGCAGCACGAGCGGCGGAAGGCCGAACCTGATGCGGGCACCCGGCAGCGTATCCGTCACCTGGGCAGTGGCGGCGGCGGGAACGAGCGCAATCAGGGAAAGAAGGGCAGCGGAGATCCGCGCCAGGCTAGTCAATCACGCAATCCGGCTGCTGGGTGGAAGGATAGGGCAAATATAATATGGTCAGAACCCGTTCCAACGACTTCACTTAGACGTGCGAATCCTCTCCCGTTACGTCCTCGTCCGGCTGGTGGCCCCGTTCGGCTTCGCCCTTGCGGCGCTGACCGGGTTCATGCTGCTGAACCAGGTGGCTCGCCGATTCGATTCCCTTGCAGGCAAGGGCCTCGAGTGGACGGTGATCGGAGAGGTCTTCCTCCTCTGCATTCCCTTCATCCTGGCGCTCACGCTGCCGATGGCGGTGCTGGTCGCCGTCCTCTTCTCCTTCAGCAACCTCGCCGCGGACAGCGAGATCACGGCCATGCGCGCGAGCGGCGTGAGCGTGCCGCAGCTGGTGCGCCCCGTCTTCGTCTGGGCACTCCTCATGGCGGTGTTCACCTTCGGCTTCGTGGACCAGGTGCTGCCGCGAAGCAACGCCCGGCTCCGGACGCTGCTCTTCGACATCAGCCGCAAGTCGCCCACGTTCCAACTGAACGAGCAGGTGGTCAACACGATCCCCGAATCGCAGTACTTCCTGAGCGCCGGCGCCATCGACCAGGTGCGCGGGATGCTGCGGGACGTGGCCATCTACGACCTGAGCGGACAGTTCAGCCGCCGGATCGTCTATGCGGACAGCGGCACGATGACCTCGCTCGGCGGCGGCCGGCACCTGCAGCTCGTCCTGCATTCGGGCACCGTCCACGAATTCCGCGGCGACGACGAATCGGCCTTTCGCCTGACGGGCTTCCTGCGGAACGAGGTGATCCTCCGGGACGTCCAGGACTCCCTCGAGCGCCGCACCGGCGACGTCATCCGCGGCGACCGCGAGATGAGCACGTGCGAAATGCTCGAAGTGGTGCGCACGGCCGGGTCGGAGATCTCCGAATCGTCCGACCGGCGCGCCGCGCTGCTCCAGCGGGACCTGGCGGTGATACTCGGGCAGACGCCGGAGGTGGCGGAGCCCGGGGAGACGCCGCCAGGGCCGCTTCCCATCTATTGCACCCTCGTGGACCGGGTCCAGGCGCTGGTGCTTCCTAAGACGGCAGAGGCGCAGGTGTCCGCACAGAAAAACCCGGCGCCGAGGGTCACGGTCACGACCTCCGAGCTCTCCGCCTGGCCCGAGGTGAACGGTGCTGCCGCGAACGAGCGGAATGCCCACCGGCGCGCGGACAAGTACCTGGTCGAGGTACACAAGAAGTTCGCCATTGCCGCAGCGTGCATCCCGTTCGTGCTCATCGCGATCGTCCTCGCCCTCCGATTCCCGCGCGGCGGCATGGGCCTCGTGATCGGCGGGGCCATGGCGGTCTTCTCGGTCTTCTGGGTCGGACTCACCGCGGGGGAGGCGCTCGCGGACAAGGGGTACATCCGGCCGTGGCTCGCGATGTGGAGTCCCAACATCATCCTCGCCCTCCTCGGCATCCTCGGGCTCATGCGCGTCAACCGTGAATCGGGAAGCACGCGCGGCGGCGACTGGGAAGAGATCACGCAGTGGGCCGGCGACCTGGTCCGGAAGCTCCGCCCCGCGCGATGACGAGCCCCGTCTCGATCCTCGACCGGTACATGCTCCGCTCATGGACCCGGCTCTTCGTCGTGACGGCGCTCGGCTTCCCGATCGTGGCGGTGCTGACGGAGGCGGTGGGCGAGCTGACCAACCTCCTCAACCGCGGCCTCTCGATGAAGCAGATCGCGGTGAGCTACCTCTTCGGGATTCCCGCCTGGGCGTCGCTCGTCATGCCGGCGGCCGTGCTCTTCGCCACGATCTTCACCGTCGGCGGGATGGCCCGGCACTCGGAGGTCACGGCGGCAAAGGCCGGCGGCCTCAGCTTTCACCGGCTGGTGCTCCCGCTCTTCGGAGCGGCCGCCGGTGCAGTGATCCTCGCCGTGCTGGTCGGCGAGCTCGCGGTCACCTCCACCGAGAAGATGACGATGCTGCAGCGCGATCCGCGCGTGCAGTCCGCGGCGGCGCGGTTCAACTTCGTCTACCGGGCGGACGAGGGCTGGGTGTACGCGGTCCGCTCGCTCGACGTCGCGTCGAGCACGCTCCGCGAGCTCATCTTCGAGCGCGAAGGCCTCGGGCCCGACTATCCGACGCTCGTCATCCGGGCCGACAGCGCCACCTGGAGCGACTCCGCCCGCACGTGGCGGCTCTGGGAAGGGGAGAGCCGCCTCATCTCGGGAGCGCCACCGGGAAGGAACGTGACGTTCACGTTCGATTCGATCGAGCTCGCAGCCATGACGCAGGAGCCGCGCGACCTCCTCGCCGAGTCGAAGGCGCCCGCGGCAATGCCGTATGCGGAGCTGGGGCGCTACATCGATGCGATGCACCGCGCCGGGAACGAGACGGGGAAGCTCGAGGTGCAGCGCGCGCAGCGGATTTCCGTCCCGGCGGCCTGCCTCGTCATCGCCATCTTCGGCGCCCCTCTCGCCATGGCCGCCCCCCGCTCCGGGTCCGCCTTCGGGCTCGGCGTGAGCCTCGGCGCCACCGTCATCTATCTCCTCCTCGCCCAGATCGCGCTGGCCATGGGAGACAGCGGCATCATCGATCCCGTGATCCTCGCCTGGATGCCGAACGTGGTCTTTCTCCTCGCGGGCCTGATGCTGCTCAATCGGGTGCGGACGTAGGACAGGAAAGAAGAAGAAAGCGGCCCCCCGGACGAATCCGGGGGGCCGCTTCGGTTTGCGGTATGACGATCGGATCTCCGCTCAGAACGCCGCGCGAAGCCCGATCTGGACCTGGTACGAATTCCCGAGCACCGACGTGACCGCGTAGCGGTTGTCGATGTTCACCGGATCGAAGGTGAAGACCGGGAGGTTCGTCGCGGCATCGGTCCCGACCTGCTGGAGCACGTCCTCCTGATAGAAGACCGTGCCGCCCACCGTCTTGACGCGACCCCACTCGTCGTTGAGGAGGTTGAGCAGGTTGAAGATGCCGACCTCGAGCGTCAACGTCCGGCCGCCGATCGACGGCAGCGACTGCCGGATGCTCATGTCGAGGAAGCTCTGCCACGGGTTGCGGCAGCTGTTCCGCTCCATGATCTGCCCACGCTGCTCCGCAAGGCACGCCTCGCCGCCGATGAACTCGTCGAAGGCGGTGGCCTGCTCGGCCGCCGTGAACACGCCGTCGCTCGTCGTGAGATCGGCGAAGAACATATTCGGATCCGTCGGCCCGGTCGGGATGTAGATCGGGTCGTTGGTGTTCGTGCCGTCGGCGTTGAGGTCGCCGCGGCCGCCCGCGCCGCCGCCGATGTACGTGTACGGCTGGCCCGACTGGCCGATGTACGTGAGCGAGATGTCCGTCGGGTAGTTCTTCCACGGCGCCGTGTAGGACGCGCCGACGACGATGCGGTGCGGGCGCGAGAAGCTGCCGATCGTCGCCACGTCCTCACGCAGGTCGCCGGAGGGCGCCCAGGCGTTGCGCCAGTTGGAGATGGCGCGGCTCGACGTGAAGCTCTGGACGTCCTTCGCCTCGGAGTAGGTGTAGCCGGCCGAGAGGAAGAAGCTCGACGCGAAGCGCTTCTGGAGCTGACCCGTGAGGCTCCACGAATAATTCTTGCTCGTGTTGAGCAGCTCGTAGACGCCGCCGCTCGCCGAGGGTCCATAGATCGAGTTCACGTATGCCGGCGCAGCCTGGCCCGACGCGTTGAACGTGCCGTACACCGTACGGCCGACGGCGTCGGCCGCGACCACCGGATCCTCGAGGTTCCGGTTGATGATGAAGTAGTCGTCCACGCCCTTGGTGTAGAGACCCTCGACCGTGGCCACCACCCCGCCCCCGATATCGCGGTCGAACCCGAGGTTCGCGCGGAGCACACGCGGGAACTTCGTGTCCTGGCCGATGAGGTCCACCTCGCCCACGAAGCCGCCCGGCTCGATGGCCGTGCCGTCGGCGCAGGTGAGCGGCGCCGGAAGGGTCGGCGAGAAGGCCGGCGTATTGCCCTCGGTGCAGGTCAGCTGGCTGAACTTGAGGCCGGTGTTCGCGTAGGCATTCGACATCCAGACGAACGCCGGCGCGCCCGCGAAGAGACCGACGCCGCCGCGGATCTGCGAGACCGAGTTGCCCGGCATGTAATAATTGAACCCGATGCGCGGCTGAAGCATGATGTCGCCGGAGGGAACTTCCTGCGGCCCGAAGTCCTCGATGACGCGCGGGTCGTATTCCGGCTGGTCGCCGAAGACCGGCACATCGGCACGAAGGCCGACGGTGACGTTCAACCGGTCGTTGACCGTCCACTGGTCCTGCGCGTAGAAGCCGAGCGTGTAGGTGTCGAAGATCGTCTCGCCCACGGTGCCGCCGCCCGCCGCGCCGGACACGATGTAGTTCTCGGCGACGCCGGCCTCGAAGTCGTCGAGCGAATTGAAGCGCCAGACGCCGAACGAGCTCTGGGCGAAGAGGTTCCGCACCTTGTAGAACTCGTTGCGCGTGCCGATGGTGATGAGGTGCGCGCCGAACGGCTTCGTGAAGTTGTTCGTGAGCTCCCAGAAGTCCTGGTCGAGCTCGTTGCCCTGCGAGAACTGCTCCGATCCGGCCTGGAGCCGGACAGTCGCGGGGCATTCGGCGCCGGCGCACCCGGCAATGTTCTCGACCATGATCAGGGGCTGCACGACGGCCGGGGTCCGGCGGTCGCGGATGCTCTGGAAGCTGAGGCGGAACTCGTTCGAGGAGCCGTTGGCGAAGTTCGTGAAGAGCTGCACCGACGGGTTGTGCGTCTTGTTCTGGAAGCGGTACGCGAACGAGCTCAGGTCGAAGATCGGATTATTCGTGGCCGTGGAGCGGCTGAAGGTGTCGTCGCCGGCCTCATTGTAGCCGTACCGGAATACCAGGCGGCTCGATGCGCCAAGCTGGACGTCGAAGCGGGCCAGCAGGTTCGTGAGCGGATTGCTGCGCTCGAAGAGGTTGGCGTCGCCGGCCTCGAGCCCGTGGCCCTCGAGGAGAGCGACGAACCGGTCGAAATCAGCCTGCGCGAAGGGCGCGGGGCGCTCGGAGCTGCCGGCGTACGGGCCGGTGGCCGGAGTGCTCCGGCGGTTGGTCTCGCCCGCGAGGAAGAAGTGCGCCTTGTCGCGCGCGATCGGGCCGCCGAAGGAGGCGCCGAACTGGCTCTGGTTGAAGTCGGTCTGGCCGAGTGGATCGCCGGCGAGCGCCTCGTTCCGGTTGTAGAAGAAGGCGGTGCCCTTGAACTCGTTCGTGCCGCTCTTGGTGACGGCGTTGATCAGCGCGCCGGTGAAGTTGCCCTGCCGCACGTCGTACGGCGCGAGCACCACCTGGTACTCCTTCACCGCCTCGAGGCCCACGGCGCGGCCGCCCGCCTGGCCGCCGGTCTGGCCGGTGCGGCCGAGACCGAAGCGGTCGTTGACCGTGGCGCCGTCCACCTGGACCGTGTTGAACCGGTTGTTCTGGCCGGCCACCGCCACGCCGCCCTCGTCGCCGTCGCGCACGCCGACCTGCGGCGTCAGCTTGACGAAGTCGGCAAAGTCGCGGTTGAGCGTGGGAAGCCGCACGAGCGCCGAATCGGGAATCGTCGTGGACGCGCCCTGGTGGCTCGGTGAGAAGATCTCCTCGGCCTCCGACTGCACCACGATGTCCTCGACTTCGACGGTCGACGCGCCGAGCCGGAAGTCCTGGCGCGTCGTCTGGCCGATCGAGGTCCGCAGGCCGGTTGCGCGCTCGGCCCGATAGCCGATGGCCCGTGCCGTGATCATGTACGGCCCGCCGGGCTCGAGGCCCTGGACCAGGTAGAACCCGCGCGCGTTCGTCGTGGTCATCGCACGCGAGCCGGTGGGCTCGTAGCGAACCTCGATCCCGGCGCCGCCGATCGGCGCACCGCTCGAGTCCTGCACGAACCCGCTGATTGCACCGGTGGTCACGCCCTGCGCCTGGGCCCGCTCACTGGAGCCCATCGCGAGGACGAGCGCCACACCTGCAGCGGCGCAAGCCTTACCAAACCATGACCTCATAGCCGTTGACCTCAACATGGAGATGGGAGCACTCGGCAGAGCGGCCTCCGCGTGCCGTGTAACAACGTGCGACTGAATGACTTGGACAGCGTGCTCGGGGGTTTGCCGGGAGGCGCTGGCTGCATCGCCCCAGCGGGCACAAGTATATCGCCGCACGCGGTCCGGTCAAGCAGTTGCGGCAGCCGTGACGAGGCCTTTACTGAACCGCTCCGCTCCCTGCGCCCGGGCACGCTTTCCTCTATCTTTCCCCCGCCATGAATTTCCCAGCGCCGCACTCGACCAGGCTCCTCGCTCGCCTCGCCATCGCGGGCTCGATACTCACCGTCGGACTCATCGTGCTGGGCGGCGTCGTCCGCATCACCGGCTCCGGAATGGGCTGCGGCGACCACTGGCCGCGCTGCAACGGCGAATGGTTTCCGCCGCTCGATTTCGCTACCGCCATCGAGATCAGCCACCGCTGGGTCGCCGCGCTCGTGAGCCTTGCCGTGGTCGCGGTCGCGGCAGTGGCGCTACGCCGGCATCGTGCGGACGCCTCGCTCATGCGGCCGGCGGTGGCCGGGGCCGTGCTGCTGGTCATCCAGGTGCTGCTCGGCGCCGTCACCGTGAAGCTCGAGCTCCCGCCGGGCGTCGTCATCGTCCACTTCGCGAACGCCATGCTCCTCCTCGCCTGCCTCGTCATGACGGCGATGCGGGCCCGCATGGCAAGGCCGCCGGCTCCCCGGATCCGGCACCGGCATCATCGCCTGGTCCATGTCACCGCCGCGCTCGGGTTCATCGTCATTCTCTTCGGCGCCAAGGTCGCCAACCTCAACGCGGGGTGGGTCTGCCGGGGCTTCCCGCTCTGCGAGGGGGCCGGACTGCTGCCGCCGGACACGGCGCTCGGCACGCTCCACTGGCTGCACCGGATCCTCGCGTTCTCGTTCGCGGCGCTGGCGATCGTGCTGCTGACCCGGCTCGGCCGGGGGCCCCTGCGCACCGCAGCGCATGCCGTCGCCGGGCTCACGCTGATGCAGATCGTCGTTGCGGCGGCGATGGTGCTGACGGTCCTCCCGCCGGCGCTCCGCGCAGCGCACATCTTCGTCGGGGCGCTCGTGTGGGTGGCACTCGTGGCGATGGTGGTGGTGTCGGCGGAAACGGCCGAAACGGCCGAGTCGCCGGAATCGGGGGACCGGGAGGAGGCGGCGGAGGCAGCGGGCACGCGAACGATCGGCGACCTGGCCCACCCCGCCGCGCCGTCGCTCCTGCGCGACCTGGTCACGCTCACCAAGCCGCGCATCATCTCGCTGCTCCTGGTGACGACGGTGGCGCCGATGTTCATCACCGATCGCGGGATCCCCCCGCTCTCGCTCGTTCTCTGGGTGATCCTCGGCGGCTACCTGATGGCGGGCGGCGCCAACGCGATCAACATGTGGTTCGACCGGGACATCGATACGCGGATGACGCGAACAAAGCTCCGGCCGATCCCGTCCGGCCGGATGGCGCCCGGTGTCGCGCTCGCATTCGGGATCGGCCTCGGGGCGCTCGCCTTTGCCATTTTCTACCGCCTCGTGAACCCGCTCAGCGCCTGGCTCGCCCTCGGCGGGCTGCTCTTCTATGTGGTGATCTACACGATGTGGCTCAAGCGCTCGACGGCGCAGAACATCGTGATCGGCGGAGCGGCCGGCGCGTTCCCGCCGCTGGTGGGCTGGGCAGCGGTTACCGGGTCGCTCGACCTCGCCGCGATCTACCTTTTCGCCATCATCTTCTACTGGACGCCGCCGCATTTCTGGGCGCTGGCGCTCATGAAGCAGGGGGAGTATGCCCGCGCCGGTGTCCCGATGATGCCGGTGGCGCACGGCGAGCGCCGGACCAAGGTGGAGATGCTGCTGTATACCGTCTTCCTCCTCCCGCTCACCATCCTGCCCGCCTTCTTCGGCGCGCTCGGCTGGTTCTATCTCGCGGCAGCGGTCCTGCTCGGCGCCCGCCTCCTCTGGTACTGCATCCAGCTCCTCCGGGAGAGCGGCGTCACGCCGACCGCCTGGCGCATGTACCGGTATTCGCTCCTCTATCTGGCGCTCCTCTTCGTGGCGATGGGCGTCGACCGCGCGATCCCCTACGATCGCGGGCCGCGGCCGGGCGAGCTCATCATCCTCAATCAGCCCGACGCGCCGGGCGCGGCAATGGGCGACCATTCCGGACACTGAGCCGCCTGAGTTGTCGAAGATTTGACATTCCGCCCGCGTCTTCCGCCGCCGAAGCGGCTCGTCCGGCTCTGGCCCCGGGTTCGGCCGTATCGGCGGGGGCTCGTGCTCGCGGGAATTGCGCTGGTCCTGAGCAGTGCGCTCGGGCTCGCCTTCCCGCAGGTGGTCCGGATCCTCCTCGACGCGGCGTTCGAGGAGGGGAACCGGGCTCTCCTCGACCGCATTGCGCTGGGCCTCGTCGCGCTCTTCACTGTCCAGGCATTCCTCAACTACGTCCAGGCCTACCTCCTCGCCGCCACCGGCGAGCGGGCCGTCGCGGGGCTCCGGCGCGAGCTCTTCGGCCGCCTCCTCGAGATGCCGCCCGGCTTCTTCGCGGAACGCCGCACCGGCGAGCTCACGAGCCGGCTCACCACCGACATCGGGCTGCTGCAGGGCGTCCTGAGCCACCAGATCGCCGAGTTCTCCCGGCAGGTACTGACACTCGTCGGCGGCGTGGTGCTCCTTACCTGGATGCAGCCGCGCCTCACGCTGACCGCCCTCGCCGTGGCGCCGCTCGTGGTCCTTTCCGCGGTCGCCTTCGGCCGCAGGCTCCGACGGTTCACGGTGGGTGTCCAGGACCGGGTCGCGGAGGCGACGGCCGTGGCGGAGGAGGCATTCAGCCAGATCCGTACGGTGCAGAGCTTCGTGCAGGAATCGGCGGAGCGAAGCCGGTACGGGGAACGCATCGCGGCCAGCGTCGAAGCGGCGCTCCGGCGCGCGCACGTGCGCGGGATCTTCTTCGGGGTGCTCACCTTCACGAGCTTCTGCGGGATCGCCTTCGTGCTCTGGCAGGGCGGCAGGCTTGTGCTCGAGGGTGAGCTCACGGCCGGCGCGCTGGTCTCCTTCCTTCTCTACACCATCTACATCGCGGCTGCGATCGGTGCGCTCGCCTCGTTCTTCAGCGCCTATCAGGAGGCCGTCGGCGCGGCGGAGCGGGTCTTCGAGATCCTCGAGAGCGATCCGGCCGTCAGGGATCCCGCGGACCCCGTTTCGCTTCCCGCGCCCGTTCAGGGGCGGGTCACCTTCGACGATGTCTCCTTCCGCTACCGGGGCGACGAGGCCGGGAGCTGGACGCTGAGCGGAATCCGGCTCGACATCGCGCCCGGAGAAGTCGTGGCGATCGTCGGACCCTCGGGCGGCGGAAAGACCACGATGGCCTCGCTCCTTCCCCGGTTCTGGGACGTGACCGAGGGCCGGATCCTGCTCGACGGCATCGACGTGCGCCGGCTCAGGCTGGCCGATCTCAGGCGCGCCGTCGGCATCGTGCCGCAGGAGCCGGCGCTCTTCAGCGGAACGGTGGCGGAGAACATCGCCTATGCCCGACCCGATGCGGCCCGCGCGGAGGTCGAGGCCGCGGCCGGCGCGGCGCATGCCGATGAATTCGTGCGGCGGCTCCCGGAGGGCTACGACACGGTGGTGGGCGAGCGCGGCGTGAAGCTTTCGGGCGGCCAGCGGCAGCGGATCGCGATCGCCCGGGCGGTGCTCAAGGATCCCGCGGTCCTGGTCCTCGACGAGGCGACGAGCAGCCTGGATACCGAAAGCGAGCAGCTGATCGAGGATGCGCTCGAGAAGCTGCTGGTGGGGCGCACCACGCTCATCATCGCGCATCGATTGCGCACGGTGCGGCGCGCGGATCGGCTTCTGGTCGTAGACAATGGGCAGATCGCGGAGGAAGGGACGCACGCGGAGCTTCTCGCCGCGGGCGGGATCTACGCGCGGCTGTACCAGCGCCAGTTCCGGGAGGAAGAGGGGGTAGTTCCGACACGACTGCAATAAGCGGGGGGTCTTCCGCTCTTCGTCAGTGCCAACTAGTCAGTGGCACCACGGAGCATAGCCATGAGTGTGCCCTGCGTTCACTGAACCGTAAAGCGCACGAGTAGAGAAACTACGGCGTACGGCTCCTGGCCGAGCCAGCAACGACGAAGCCCCTGCCGAACTTCGGCAGGGGCTTCGCGATTTCCGGCTCGCCGAGTGTCTTACTCGACGAACACGTCGATCCTGATGTATTCCGGAAGCGTCGGGGCCCCGTAATCGAAGTACCCCGCTTCGATGAAGTAGGTGCCCGGATCCAGCTCCACATGGGCCGTTTCCGTCCCGTCGTTCAGACCGCCGGCGTCGTCGGAGCCGATAACCGTGGTGAAGGTTTCATCCCAAACCCAGACACCGAGGTCCTTGCCACCCGCCCAGGTAAGCTCCACGGTGTATTCGGCACCCTCCTCGACAATCAGCTTGTACAACCGGCTGCCATCGGTATTTGGCGTTACGGCCGGCATGGCGAGCCCGTTGTCGATGATGCCGACATGCCGGTCCGATGTGGCCGGGTGCAGCACCGGAGCGGTCGAGGGGTCGTCCACACCGGCGAAGTCGACGCCCACCGTAGCGCCCACAGTGACGTCGACCGTGCTCGGGAGCTCTACCGCGAGTGTCGGCGCGTACGACGGCACGATGCCGGTGATCGTGGGAGTCCCGCTGAAGCCTTCCACGAACTGCACCGACATCGAGGAGCCGTCCGGCGCGACCGAGAGTGTGAGCGCGGCCAACGCACCGGCGGCGTCCACCACCGTGCTGGTCTGCGAGAACGTGAGGCCGGCTTCCGGCGTAATCGTCACGACTTCGCCGATCGCCGGGGTAACACTCGATACCGCCGGCGTGATCTCCGTCGGGGTGACCGTGACCGGGACCTCTTCGGTGAGTCCGCCAGCAGTCACCGTGAACGAGCCGGCTTCGAGGTTATTCCCCCTCACGAAAATGCGCAGCTCGGTATTGCGCGTTTCGGCCTGCAGCGTGCCGTCCGGGTTGAAGGTCGGGCGGAACATCGAATCGACGAAGATCGACAGCCCCGGAGACACCGCCGTGATGGAGATCGGCGAATTGAGTGACGTGCCCTGCTGGTCGACAAGGCGGATCAGCACGGCATTGCTGTCTCCACGGTCGATGAAGACCGAGGCAGGGTTGACGACGATGTCGGTCGGATCTCCCCCCTGTGTCTCGTCTGGTTCGGTATTGCACCCTGCAAAGAGGGCGGACGCGGCGAGTACAACAGCACCACGCAGGATACGATTCATGACAGGCACCTCATTCCGATGCGAAATGTGGACACACGTCCGGAAGCGCCTGCGAATCCTTCGTCCCGCCGCGTCCTGCGACGTCAGAAGAGATTGCTTCCGGAACTCCCTCCAAGAAAATCCTGCCCCAGGAACTGACCGATATCACGTACGGCATCCGGCGTCAGGATCTCCCGCCACGATGGAATGCCGTTCTCCTGCAAGTCGTTCGTGTGGATCAGGTTGTAGCCGCCGATCCCGGTCCGGTCCGCAAAGATGAAGAAGCGCGGCCGGCCACGAGTATAGCGCCAGACTTCATAAGGCGGCGCTCCACCCCCCTGCACTCGCCGGAGCCGGTCGTCCGGGGCGCCGTACTTGGCGTAGATCCGGCCACGGTCCGTTTGCCATCCCAGCTCCTGCCGCCCGCGCCCGACCCGGTACTGCTCGTTCGCGTAGGCGATCGCGCCGTAGAAGCGTTCGCGCTCCTCGTTGCGCGGGGTGGCCGCATTCTGGTCCTTCCCCTTCCAGAACTCCACCAGGAACCGCCGCTTCGCATCGACCGACAGCGACTCGTAGGTTCTCAGGTCACGCGGCCGCATGAGCAGAATGAGCGGCGATGCAGCGGTATCGAGCTGCGCTTCGGTCATTGCGGCGAAGTACGCTTCGTCGGTTTCCGCTCCAGCCGCCGGGGCCACCGGCGCCGACTGCTGTGACGCCAGCGTTGCCTCGAGCCCCGCCATCTCGAGCTCGGCCGCCCGCTGCGTGCGCGTGCCACCGAGGTTCACCGTGACCTGAAGGGTGTATTCCCCCTCCGGCAGACCGTCGAGATCCAGCGATCCCTTGAGGATCCCGCCGCCAGGGCCGATCCTGACCGGCTGCGGCGGCGTCTGCGTCACCAGCGACCCACCCTGCCCGAGAATGGCCACTTCCATCGTCCCGGACTGCTCTTCCGTCGAGCCGTTGTACGCCTCGAGAAAGTAGAAGACCTGGGGGCGGAGGGGAGTCAGCCGCAGCTTCACGACCGGCGCGACGAGCGTGTTTCCCCAGCGCATTTCCCCGGGCTGCGGCACCGTGTCGTTGGCATCCGCGACCCGCATTGCCGGAGAGAGCAGCAGATCGCTCGCCGGCGGAATCCGCCCGTATCCTTCGACCTCGGCGGTGACCTGTGTCTGCCGGCCACTCACCGAATCCGCCACCGTCACTTCCAGGCGATAGACGCCCGGTGTCACGGCGAACTGCATCGGCTCGATCCCCACCGCGTTCGGGCCCCTGAGCGAAGCGGGCACCCGTGTGGTCCAGGACAGCGCCTCGGGGAGCAGGGACATTCCGCTGCTGTCGAGCACCCGGGCCGAGACCGAGTATGTCAGGACCGCGTCGGCGCCGCTGCCCGAAGGCTGCAGCATCTCGTAGGGCACCTCGACGAACGCCTTGACGAGCGTCTTGCCGGCGTCGTCCGCCCGGTAATAGCGCACCGCCCGCATGGACAGTGCATCCTGGGCTCCTGCAGGTGCCGCGACGGAAACACTCGCGGCGACGACCAACGTCAGAAAATTGCGCAACATTCACGTGCCTCGGGATGGGGACCGACGGTTGCCGTCAGAGGCCGCGAGTCGTCCGCGGGTCCGACCGGTGCCGGCTGACCTGCCGGCCCCCAGTAAGACGCCTGACCCATCCCGAAGTGGACAGTGGGCGGCGCCCGGAAATGTGTGCTCCCCGGGCACCGCCCTCTTCGCCTACCAGCCGAGGCTGAAGGTGAAGAAGTTCGTGCCGCCGAGCACGCCCTGATACCGGAAAGCGTAATCGAGGCCGATGGCAAAGCTGCCGGTATCGTAGTTGAGGCCGCCGCCGACCGCGAGGCCGTGGAGCTTCTCCTCATCGTCCAGCGCCGTCTGGTTGAGGGCGAGGTCGATGTTGTTCGCCGGCTGGTAGCTGTAGCTGCCGCGGAGCGCGAAGCCGAAGCCGCTCCCGCCGAGGCGCATGCTGGCCCACTCGCCGCCGAACGCGAACCCGGCCTTGTTGCTCGTGGCCTGGTTGAAGTCCGACAGCAGGGTGAAGCGGTTGGTCTCGCCCGCGATCAGGTCATAGGCGAGGGCCACGCGGAACGTCGTCGGCAGCGGGAAGTCCTTGGTGCGGAACTCCGACGGCTGGGGCAGCGTCGGGACCGGATCTTCACCCGGAAGCGGCTCGCGCGGGGTCTCGCTGTTGAGCGCTTCGCCGCTGTAGCTCAGGTTGGTGCCGAGGTTCGTGAGCACGAACGAGAACTTGATCGGGTGGTTGTTCAGCATGGCGTGGAAGTTCGTGCCGAAGTCCACGGCGAACGCGGTGCCGCTGGCGTCGCCGAGATTGTCGGTGATGAACTTGCCGGTGATGCCCGCCGAGAACCGGTCGGAGAAGTTCTTCGCCAGCGTGAGGCCGGCAAAGGTTTCGTTGACCGAGTAGGTCGCCCCGGTGCCGTCCGGCTGCTCGGCCGTCGTGACCGGCTGGTCACTGAAGCCGAAAGTGCCGAACTGCACGCCGAACGAGCTCGAGCCGCCGCCGAAGGGAATGGCGAAGCCGCCCCAGCTGTAGCGGGTATCCGCGACGTACTCGTAGGTGCTGACCATCACGCCCGGCCGCGCCATCAGCGCGCTGCCGGCCGGGTTGTAATAGAGGGCGCTGACGTCGCTGGCGATGGCCGAATAGGCCCCGCCGAGTGCGACGCCACGGGCGCCGGCGCCGAGGAGCAGGAACTCCGCCGACGTCGTCCCGTACCCCGTATTGTCCTGATTCGTCTCCTGCGCCGCCAGACCGACCGGCAGTCCGCCCAGCAGCGCCGCGACCAGGGCAAAGCGTTGTGCGGTAAACTGACTCATGGCTTCCGTTCTCCTGGATGCGGGGGTGGCGGGAGCTCCGCCACCCCCTGCGGTTGGCTACTGCGCGAAGTTCACGATCGTGAAGCGTCCGACCTTGCGTGCGTCGCCCGCCTCGATGTGGTAGAAGTAGACTCCGCTCGCCACCACCTGGTTGTTCCGGTTCCGGACGTTCCAGGTTGCCGACCCGTCGGTCGAAATCGAGTTGTGCTCGATCACGTCCACCAGGACGCCGCTCGACGAGTAGATGCGGATCGTGGCGGCGTTCGGCAGGTTCACGAACTTGATGACCTTGTTGTCCGTGGTCTGCTCGAACTCGCTGGTCACGTAGTACGGATCCGGCACCGTGTGCACCTCATCGAGCGAGGTGAGCGTCGGCGCCAGGAGCTCGTTCGTCGCGTCGAACGCGAGGCGGAGTTCCGCGCCAACCGCCGTGAACGGACGGGGACGGACCTCGTTGTAGACGTAGGGTCCTTCGTCGCCGGCCGAGCCCTGGCCACCGGTGAGACCGCCGCCGGTGTACCCGCGCATCGTCCAGACCGTCCCATCGGCCGGGAGCGCCGCCATCTCGAAGGTGAAGACGTGCCCCGCGATGTACATCAGGAAGCCGGGATTCGGCTGCGGGGCGCGGGCGGTCTGGGCCGACATTGGCGAGCCGCCGACCACGATGACCGGGCTCAGCTCCGCCACCGGGCTCAGGTTGTACTGGGTGCCGGCCGTGCAGGAGATGAGGGTCGAGAACTGGTTGATCGGATAGGTGCATCCGAAGTCGAAGAGGCTGACGACTCCCGGACGCCCGTCATCGGAGCCGGCCCCTGCGGTGTTCGAGGCGTTGAGGAAGCCCCACGAGCCGCCCACCGCGGTGTCGAACGGAACCACCACGTTGTGCGTCACGTCGATGACCGAGTCGACGACGCCACCGGCGCCCCAATACACCTTGAGGTCGG
>DASTUP010000138.1:0-17255 GCA_035759585.1 Gemmatimonadales bacterium
GCAACGCTGATCGGCGAAGGCAAGGTCGAGGAAGTCCGCGCCGAGATCGAATCCGCCGGCGCCACGCTGGTCATCTTCGACGAAGAGCTTTCGCCGGTGCAGGGAGCGAATCTCGAGCGCGAGCTCAAGGTTCGCGTGATGGACCGGGCCGAAGTGATTCTCGACATCTTCTCCACGCGCGCCCGGTCGCACGAGGCGAAGCTGCAGGTCGAGCTGGCCCAGCTCGAATATCTGCTCCCGCGCCTCACGCGGATGTGGACGCACCTTTCGCGCATTCGCGGCGGCATCGGACTCCGGGGCCCCGGCGAGACCCAGCTCGAAACGGACCGCCGGATCATTCGCCGCCGGATCCAGTCGCTCAAGGAGAAGCTGCGGGACGTCGAGAAGCACCGTGAGAACCTCCGCTCCGGCCGCGACCCGATGCTCAGCGTCGCGCTCGTCGGCTACACCAACGCAGGCAAGTCGAGCATTCTCCGGATGCTGTCCGGCGAGCACGAGATCTTCGTCGAAGACCGGCTCTTCGCGACGCTCGACACGCTTACGCGCGAGGTCGATCTCGGCGAAGGCACGCGCGCGCGCGTGACCGATACCGTCGGCTTTATCCGGAAGCTTCCGCACCATCTCGTCGCGAGCTTCCGCGCGACGCTCGAAGAGGCCCGCGAGGGGGATGTGCTCCTGCACGTCGTGGACGCATCGCACCACGACTGGGAAGGGCAGATGCGGGTCGTCGACAAGGTCCTTGCCGAGCTCGGCCTCGCCGACCGTCCCACGATCCCGGTGTTCAACAAGCTCGATGCCGTGGCCGATCCGGCGGCGCTCACTGCGCGGGTGCGCGAGCTCTTCCCCGGCGCCGTCATGGCCAGCACGATGCGCATCGACGGCCTCGAAGCATTGAAGGCGCGGCTCCGGGGCATCGAGCGCAAGAACCGGATCGTCGTGCGCGTCCGGCTCCCTGCGGCGGACGGTGCCGCCGCGGCCGCGCTGTACCGGATGGGAGAAGTGATGTCGCGAGCGGATGACGGCGCCATCGCAGAACTGACGGTGCGGCTCGACGCGTGGCAGGCAGAACGCCTGCGCGACCAGGGCGTCGAGGTGTCGAAGGTCGGGGCTGGAGCGGAGGAGCGGCGCCGGACCGGCTAGCGCCGCCCGGGCTACTGGCTGGCTACGACGATGATGGTCACGAGGCTCGCGAGCACCTGGGCGGCTGCGCCCAGGATCGCGACGATCGGGGTGCCCGTCTGGCCCGGGTCACGCTCCGGCACGAACACCTCCGCGCCCGGCCTCGGCTCGGGACTCGTATCGGCCAGCAGCGTCCGGCGAATCACCGACTGCTTGTTTCCATTCGGCTGCACCACCCACGCACGATTCTTGTCTCCTGCCTTCGAGTACCCGCCCGCCGCGCGCACGTAGTAGTCGAGATTCCTGCCGGGTTCGAAGGCCACCGCCCCCGGCGAGTTCACGGCGCCACGCACCATCACCACCGGGTCGAATTCCGGAATCACGATCGAGTCGCCGGCGGCAAGGATGATGTTGTCGCGGTGACGCGCATTGCGGAGCACGGCGGGAAAGTCGATGCCGATCCGGCCTGCGCTGTCGAGCTGGCGATGGAACTCGATGCCGTCCGGATAGGCCTCGGTCGTGAGACCTCCCGCGCGCTCGATGATGTCCATCAGCCGGTCGGTCTTGCTGCGCAGCGCGTACGGCCCGGGATACTTCACCTGGCCCGTGATCTTCACCGTGCGCGGCAGCTCCCACTCCGGCTGCCGGAGGATCAGGAGGTTGTCGTAGGGCTGCAGGAGCACCTCGGGTGCGCCGGCCGCCGGCGCGGGAACGCCCGGCGGCCCCGGATACTCTCCGGCTGCCGCGCGGGCAAAGAGATACGTCGAGTCGAGCGGCACGCGGATCGTCGTGGCGATGGCTCCTGCCGACCGGTCTTCGGGAACGCGGGCCAGCTCCGCCTCGCGCAGGTACGCGTCCTCGGTGAGTCCGTCCGCCAGGAGGATGGCGTCCCGCACCGTCATCCCGGAGCGATAGGGGATCCGTCCCGGGCTCCGGACCGCGCCCGTGACGATGACATAGAGATCGGGACGGAACGTCGTCCGGGAGAAGACGGTGATCTCGTCCTCTTCCTGCAGCACGATGTCATCCACGATCGCGCCCGTCGTGTCCGCAAAGGCCGAGCGGAGCTGGACGCGCGTCGAATCCGCGCGAAGCCGTGAGATGAGGATCTGGTCGAGATAGACATCCGGCTTGGGGCCGCCCGCCATCCGGATCGCGTCGCTGAGACGCATGCCGGGCGCGAAGCCGACGGGGCTCGGGATCCAGACATTGCCGGTGACGGTCACGAATCCGCGCAGCCGCTCCGCCACTTCGAACACCGTGACCGAGTCTCCCGCGAGCATCGGCACCGCGGGCACCGCACCCCCCGCGAACTCCTGCGGCCCCACATCCACGACCACCCGGCCTCGGCCGAGCATCGAATCGCCCGGGGTGGGCGGGAGGATCCGATGGATCTGCACTCGCTGGCGGAGTGCGTCCGCATCGAAGCCGCCCGCGGCCGCAATGACGTCACGCAGCGTCTCGCGCTCGGTGACTTCGTAGATGGCCGGACGCACCACCGCGCCTGCCACCTTGACGCGCGGCCCATGGACCGGAACGAAAATCACGTCGCCCGTCTGGAGCGCGACGCCGGCGGCATTCGTTCCGGTGAGCAGGTAGTCGTAGATGTCGAAGGAATCCACGAGCGCAGTGCCGCGACGGATTTCGACGCGGCGCATGCTCCCGTTCGCGGTCGGCCCCCCCGCGGCATACAGCGCGGTGAGCGCCGTACCGGATGCGGACACCTGATACGCACCGGGGCGAGCGACGGCGCCGGTGACGAAGACCTGGATGTTCCGCAGCCGGGAAACGGTGACTTCGAGCTGGGTCCGGGCATCGGGCGCGCGAGAGACTCCTGAATAGATGCGCCGGAGTCGCTGGAACAGCTGTTCCTCGAACTGCTGCAGCGTGAGGTTGGCCACGTGCATCTGGCCAACTTCGGGAACGATGATGAAGCCGTCCCGGCTGACGTCGAGGCTCATGGCGCGCTCGACTTCGCCGGTCAGAATGATCGCAAGCCGGTCGCCGGGGCCGAGGCGGTAACTCGGATCGACCGGTCCCTGCAGCGTGGCCTGGAAGCGCGTGCTGCGCTGCCTGAAGACGTCGAGGCCGAAGATCTCGAGCGGCCGCGTCCACGGAATGCCGAGTGAATCGGCGCGAAGCGAATCCCGGAGGTACGGATCGAACTCCACGTCCTGAAAGCCGACCGCCGAACGGGAGAGCAGGTCCTCGAGCGAGTCCGCCTCGGCGCTGCCGACGAGACCGAGGGCGCGCACCGCGTCGATGGCCTGGCGGTCATCGGCGGCATTTCCGCCGCGCGCGCCCTCCGCGTCGAGATACTGATCGAGAAGATCCTCGGAATAGCCGGCGGCGCGGAGGCGCTGGCGGATCTGCGCTTCCGACATTCCGGAGTTGCGGATGCGGTCTCGCAGCTCGCGCTGCAGCGCGGGATCGCTGCGCAGGATCGCCTCAGCGGTGGCCGGATCGGGCAGCTGCCCGTTCACCTGGGCGACGACCGGAACCGCGACCAGCGCAAGCGCAGCCGCCACGCCGGCCGGGCGGACGACGCGGGAAAGGATTCGCCGGAGGAGCATGGGGGCGAAGATCGCTTTCGTCGGGGGGTAAGTCAAACCGCCGCCGCTGCAGGGCTTGCGGGGACCGAGCCGGCGGCCGTTCGCCAGAACTCGAGCGTGCGACGCGCCAGCACGTCGTTGGAGAATTCCTCCATTGCCCGCCTTCGGCCGGCCGTCGCGGCCGCCGTCCGCCGGGCCGGATCTGCCGCCAGCCGCTCGATGGCTTCGGCGAGTGCGTCGATGTCATCCTCGGGAACGACGATCCCCGCTTCGCCGATCGTCCCGGGAAGCGCGCCGACGTTCGTGGCGATCACCGGAACGCCATGTGCCATCGCGTGGAGCGCGCTGAGGCCCAGGGTCTCCACCCGCTCGGGTGAAGTGCGGGAAGGAGTCACCAGGCAGTCCAGCGCCGGCCAGATGCGGTCGCGGTCCTCCGCCGGTTGCGCCCCGAGCCAGGTGATCCGTGCCGCGATGCCCAGGCGATCGGCGAGTGCCTCGAGCTCGATCTGCGAGGGTCCGGTTCCGGAGATCAGCAACCGCCACGGTCGCGCGAGCCGCACGCATGCGCGCAGGAGCACGTCCAGTCCGAGTGCCGGGACGATCCGGCCGACGCAGCCGAGCGTGAAGGGATCGCCGCCGGGTCGCGCGGATGAAAGCGGCAACGTCACGCCGACCTGCGGCACCACCGCATGCGGCACGGCGGGAAAGTCGCGCGCCACTTCGGCCTCGACCAGCGGATTCTCGGCAAGGATTCCGCGGGACGCCGCGAGCACCGACCGCCGCCGCAGCCGGGCACCGAGCGGAAGCACCGGCGCGTGGCGCGTGTGTGCGACGAAGGGAATGCGGAGCTTGCGCGCGTCCGCCGCGGCACGCGCAGCCGCGCGGGTCCATGGCTCCTCTTCTATCTGGATGACGTCCGGCCGGAACTCCTTGAGGAGTCGGCGCAGTGCGCGCCGACTCCAGCGCACCTCCGCCGGATCCTCGATCTCGCCTCCGACGGCAACGGGAACGACCTGAACCCCGCCATCATCCTCCCACTGCGCCCGGTGCAGGATCCCGGGCATGACCTGCCACCGGTCCGGGACGGCCGCGGTGATCTGGCAGCCCAGCCCGACGAGTGCGCGCAGCCGGCCACGACGTGCCGGCTCCAGATAGGCATGCGAAACGACGACGGCGCGCATCGGGGTGCGTTTCTCCAGGGGTTTATCGTCCTTCAGGCGGCGACGAAAAGATGGCAGGGGGCGTCGCGCTGTCCAAGAGCCCGTTGACTTCGCGCGGGACCCCTGTCCTCTTTCGCGGGCACTTCGGGCCTTCCGCCACCCCCACTGCGGCCGGCGCATGCGGATACTCCATCTCGCCAAGTACTACTGGCCGCGCTCGGGCGGTATGGAGCGCGTGGTCCGGGACCTGGCCGAGGGTGCCAACGCCCTGGGCCACCAGGCCGAGGTCGTGGCGGTCCGGAGCTTCGGCGAAGGGGCCCGCCGCCCGGGGAATTTCGTCACCCGCACCTTCTCGTTCGGGGCGCTTGGCTCGCAGGAAATCGCGCCCGGCTACATCGCCGCTGCCTGGCGGCGCGCCGACGTCATCCACGTCCACCATCCCCATTCGCTGGCCGATGTCGCCTGCCTCCTGCGTGCGGGGAGGACGCCCGTCATCGTCACCCAGCACGCCGACGCCAAGCGGGCGGTCTACCGGCCGGTTGCGCGCCTCGTGCTGAGGCGGGCCAAGGCCATCGTGGTCCCCAGCGCGGCCCACGTCGCGATCTCGGCCGAGCTTCGCGGGTTCGAGTCGAAGGTGGAAGTCATTCCCTTCGGCATCGATGAGACCCGGTGGGCCGATGTCCCCAGTCCGTCGCCCGGCACGCCGCCCCGCGCCCTTTTCATCGGGCGACTGGTGGCGTTCAAGGGGGTCGACATCCTGCTGCGGGCCCTGGAGCGGGTTCCCGACCTGAGGCTCGATATCGTCGGGTCCGGCCCCGAAGGACCGCGCCTCCGGACCCTCGCCCAGGCCCTGGCGATCACGGACCGTGTCCGCTGGTACGGGGAGTACCCGGATGAGGACCTCCCGCGGCGCATGGCGGATGCGGATTTCCTCGTGCTCCCGTCGGTGACGACGGAGGAGATGTTCGGCCTCGTCGTGCTCGAGGCGATGGCGGCGGGGCGGCCCGTGATCACGACGGCGGTTCCAAGCGCGGTTCGGGATGTGAATGTGCCGGGTGTCACGGGCCTCGAAGTCCCGCTGCGAGATGTTGGTGCCCTCACCCTGGCGCTCGAGCGACTCGCGGGGGATGCCAGGCTTCGCCAGAGCATGGGCGAGGCGGGGAGGACACGTGTCCTCGAGCAGTTCACCCGGACCCGGATGGCCGAGCGCCACATCGAGCTCTACCAGCAGGTCATGCAGGGCTGGGCGCCTTACGGTGCGGTTTAGCCGGACACCCCCAATCCAGCACAGCGCAACGGGTTGGACTATATTTTGCAGGCTGGGCTGCAAGCTGTGGCCGTAGTGAACGTTCCGAGGGAGACCCGTTTGGAACCTGCACAGATTCTCGATCACCGCGCCACGACGCTCGAAGCGGAGCCCCCGCGCTCCCTCGGTGTCGTTTCGTCCGCTCCCGAGGCCTCCCCGGCCACGGAAGCGTCGAGGCGCTCGGTGGACGAGGTGCTGGCCATCCGGCTCGGCCTCCAGCGGCGCGCGGCATCCAACGTCCGGCGCCATCTTCGCCGCGCGGCGCGGCGCCTCGGGGTGCTGGTCCTTGCCGACGCGACCACGGTTCTCATCATCGATCTTCTGGTCCAGAGCGCACGCCGCGGTGGCGCGGAGCTCGTCGATGCGCTCTTTCCGGGCGGACTGATCGCGACCCCGCAATATCTCGTCGCCCTCTTCGTGGGCCTGTACGTCACCGGCAACTATTCCGCCGGCGACCACCGGCGCAGCGCGCGGCGGCTCTTCCTTGGCGTGCTCGTCGCGGCACTGCTGCAGATCTGGGCGGTCGTGTGGGTGGCAGGGTTCGTCAGCCCGGTGCTGCAGTTCATGTACACCGGACTCGTCGTGTTCACGGCGCTCCTTGCGGAGCGGCTCTTCGTGGACCGGATCGTGGCGTGGGCGTCGGCTCCGGAAAAGCACGCGGCGCGGACGCTCTTCGTCGGGCCGGCGGAGGAATGCCGGGAGGCGGCGTCGAGCCGCGCACTCGCGTCACCGGTCGATTTTGCGCACTTCGGCTTCCTCGACCTCCGAACGCCCACGGCACCCGACGCGCTCGGCCACCTCGCCGACCTTCCGCGAGTGCTGCATGACCGACGCATCGAAACCGTCGTCGCCTGCGGCTACATCCCCGACCGGGACTTCCAGGACATCGTGAACATTTCGCTCGCGGCGGGATGCCACCTCCTGGCGGTGCCGCGGTCGATCGAGGTGGCGGGCGTGCAGCCTTCGCTCCTCTGGATGCGCGGCAGTCCGCTCATGGAGCTGAATGCGCCGAGCCTTCATGGGCAGCAGCTCGTGCTCAAGCGGACCATGGACATCGTGGGATCGATCGTGGGCCTGCTGATCGCGGCGCCGCTGATGCTGGCGATCGCCATTGCGGTCAAGCTCGACTCGGCGGGTCCCGTGCTGTTCAGCCAGGAACGGATCGGCGTGGGCGGGCGCCGCTTCAGGTTCTGGAAGTTCCGCACGATGATGCACAAGGTGCCCGACACCATGCACCGCGAGTACATGACGCGGATGCTGCACGACGAAATGAGCACCCGCCAGGTCGCGAAGGACGGCACTGGTGTCTTCAAGATGATCGAAGACCCGCGGATCACCCGCGTGGGACGATTCCTGCGGAAGTCATCGCTCGACGAGCTGCCGCAGTTCCTCAACGTGCTGCTCGGCGACATGAGCCTCGTGGGTCCACGGCCGCCGATCCCCTACGAGTTCGAGGCCTACGACCACTGGCAGTTCGACCGACTGCAGGTGCGCCCCGGCATGACGGGGCTCTGGCAGGTGTCCGGCCGCAGCCTCCTTCCGTTCCGGCAGCGTTGCGAGCTCGATGTGGACTACGTGCGTCGCTGGTCGATCTGGCTCGATCTCAAGATCCTGCTGAAGACGATCCCGGTGGTGCTCTTCAACTCCGGGCGGGCGGCATAGCCGGCTCATTCCGCTCCCCCGCCTCCCGATCGTTCAGCAGCGCCTCGTAGATCCGCTTCAGTTTTTCCGATTCCCGCTCCCACGACAGGTCACGCATCGCTTCCTGGGCGGAGCGAGCACGGGCGCACCGCTCCGCCGGCGTCGCGGCAGCAAAGGCCGCGATCGCACGTCCCGCCGCGCCGGCGTCGTTCGGCTCGAAGTACCAGGCCGCGTTCGCAGGGAAGTACTCGAGGTAGGCCGGGAGGCGCGCGGCGACCAGGGGAATCCCGAAATGGACGTATTCGAGAAGCTTGGTCGACAGCGAATATTGCGTCATCAGGTCGAGGCGCGTGGGAAGGAGGCCCGCGTGGTAGCCGGGCAGCCGCTCGCGCAGCACGTGATGCGAGACGCTTCCGAGAAGCCGGACCTTCCCTTCGAGTCCGAGCGACCGGATGAGCGCATCGATCTCGGGGACCATCGGGCCGCGGCCGTAGATGTCCAGCTCGACATCCGCGCCCATGCGTCGTGCCTCTGCGATTGCAGCCACGGCCAGGTCGAGCCCGTACAGCGCCGTGATCGTGCCATGATACGCCAGCCGCACGGGACCGTTCACCACACCGTCGGTAAGGCGTGGCGGGCCGAAGTCTGCGGGGTCGGTGAGATTGTGAATCACGACCAGCGGCTCGTCGTGACGCGACCGGCGGGCCCCGAGCAGCCTCTCGATGGAGCGGTTGACCGTCAGGACCACATCCGCCTGTCCCCGCGACCAGCGCTCGATGGCGCGCGCGATCGGGGCCCCGATCCGGCCGAGGACCCCGGGAAACTTGGTGCGCGTGAACTCGGGAAGGATCTCGTGCATGTCGAGCACGACCCGCGCACCGCGCCGGCGCGCCGGGCGAGCCGCGGCGACGAGAAAGTCCGGCAGCGTGTGCACGTGCACGATGCGCGCGCGGGAAAAGCGCGGATCGCGGCGCATCAGGGCGTGAGCCCGCACGAGGAAGTCGGTATATTCGATGACGTACTTGCCCAGCGATCCACGCCTTCGCTCTCCCGGCAGGCGGACGATCACCGCGCGGCCGTAGTGGCCCACGGGGCGGCGATCGAGCCCGTCCTGCAGCGCAATCACCGCGACGCGGGCCCCGAGCTCCGCGGCGGCAAGGACTTCCTTGCGCGGCCGCGGATCGTCCGGGAACTGCGTCTGCGCGATGTGCACGATGTCGAACGGGCGGCGGATCGGCGGCAACGGGGGCCTCGACGTCAGGGCAGCGAAACTCCATGGGGACGCGGAAAGGTGGCGGAGCGTGCGGATGAATCAAGTGTCGATCGGGTTCGCGTGATTCCACTGCGCTGTCCGTAGGACCAGTTTCCCGATGTGCGGCTTCGGTGGCATCATCCTGCCCGGTGACGGGCTCGTCCCGGGCGATCTCCTCGCCCGCATGGGCGCGACGCTCGGCCATCGCGGTCCCGATGGGACGCATTTCGCGGCGCTTCCCGGCGCCGGACTGGTGCATTGCCGGCTCGCCATCATCGACCTCTCCGCCCGCGCCGACCAGCCCCTCGCCCGTCCCGACCTCGGCGCAGTCGTCGCATTCAATGGCGAGATCTACAACTTCAGGGAGCTCCGCGCGGCGTGGGAACGCCGGGGGATCACCTTCGGCACCGAGTCCGATACCGAAATCCTGCTCGCAGCACTCGTCCATGACGGGCCGGACGCGCTGCGGTCGCTGCGCGGGATGTTCGCGCTGTCGCTCTGGCGGCCCGCCGAGCGCTCCCTGCTGCTCGCGCGCGATCCACTCGGCAAGAAGCCGCTCTTCTACGCGACGCGCGGGGATGGCGCGCTCGTCTTCGCATCGACGCTGGATGCGGTCCTCACCGGCCTGGGGCGGACCCCGGCAGTGCGTCCGGATGCCGTCGCGCACTATCTCGCGCACATGGTCGTGCCGCAGGAGGCCGTGATCTACGAGGGCATCCACCGCGTCCCGCCAGGCTCGTGGATTCGATTTCAGGGAGCGAGCGAGACCGCCCGCGGTGTTTTCTGGGAGGTTCCCGATCGGGCGGACTGGAAGGGGAGCCGCGAGGAGCTGCTCGAAGAGATCGAGGGTGCGCTGCGCGTATCGGTGCGTCGCCGGCTGGTGAGCGATGTGCCGGTCGGCGCGTTCCTCAGCGCCGGCCTCGATTCCGGCACGATCGTGTCGCTCATGGCCGAAGAATCGTCCGAGGCGGTCCTCACCTTCACGGCGGGAACGACCGGCGATCCGCTCGATGAACGCGGCGCTGCCCGAAGCATTGCGGAGCGATACGGGACGCGGCATGCCGAGGTCGAGGTTCCGCCGTTATCGGCCGAGGCATTGCCGCGGCTCATCTGGCAGGCGGGCGAACCGTTCGGAGACGCTTCGCTCCTGCCGAGCGCGGGCGTCGCCGCCGCCGCGCGGAGCGGCGTCTCCGTGGCCCTCACTGGTGACGGGGGCGACGAGCTCTTCTTCGGCTACTCGGTCTTCGAGGGGGTGCGCCGCGCCGAGCAGCTGCGCCGGATCCTTCCGGCTCCGCTGATTCGCGGATTCCGTGTCGCCGGCGATGATACTTCGCCCGGCATCAGGAACAAGCTGGACGCGCTCCTCGATTACGCCTCCGCGCCGCTCGCGGCATCCTTCCGGAACCGGATGGGCTGGGAAGCCGCGGCCCGCCGGCGCCTGCTGCGCATTCCCGAGCGGGAGCCGGCCGAGTGGATCTATCGGCGCCGCCTCGAGCGGTATGCGCATCTTCCCGATGCCGATGCCCTCCGCCGCACGCTCCTCGGTACCTGGCTGCCGAACGACTACCTGACGAAAGTCGATGTCGCGACCATGGCCGTGGGGCTCGAAGCGCGGTCCCCATTCCTCGATATGGATCTCGTCGACCTCATGCTTCGGGTGCCGGCGGAGTTGGCGTTCCCGCGCGGCGAGCCGAAGGCATTGCTCAAGCCGATCGCCCGGCGCCTGCTCCCCCCGGAAATCATCGGGCGGCGGAAGACGGGGTTCGGGATTCCCGTTCGTCGCTGGCTGCTCGGCCCCTTGCGGGACGCGTACCGGCGGTTCGTGACGGCGAAGGGGCTTGCACTCCACGAGTGGATCGCGCCCGAGGCGGCGGCCGATGCCTACGTGGAGCTCGAGCGCGGCTCGGCGCGCGCAGATCGCGTCTGGCTGCTGTTCGTGCTCGGGGTCTGGAGTGCAATGGCGCTCGAGCGCTCGCTCGCTCCGGACGAGCCGCTTTCGGCGCGGGCGGCGTAGCCATGCGCGTGCTCACGGTGACGAACATGTGGCCGCGCCGCGAGCGGCCGGCGTTCGGGGCATTCGTGCAGTCGCAGGTGGAATCGATCGAGGCGCTCGGCGTCGAGGTCGCCCTGCACGTGATCGCGGGCGACCGTGGCGCCGCGTCGTATGCGCTCGATGTCCCTGCCGTGCGAGCGGCGGTGCGCCGCCTCCGTCCGGACGTCGTCCATGCGCACTACGGCCTCTCGGGCTGGACCGCACAGTGGCAGCCCATGCCGCTCGTCGTATCCTTCTGCGGTGATGATCTCCTTGGCACGCCCGCGCGCGGCGGAGGCCGCACCTTCAAGTCCGGGATCGCGATGCGCATGAGCCAGGCGGCGGCGCGCAAGGCTGCGGCCATCGTCTGCAAGTCGCGGAATCTCGCCGAGGCGCTCGAGCGTCCCGAAGACCGGGCGCGGGCGCACATCATCCCGAACGGCGTGAATCTCATGCGTTTCATGCCTGGCGACCGCGATGCGGCCCGCCGCGCCCTCGGTCTCGATCCGGCCGAGCTTCTGGTACTGTTCCCGCACGCCCCGCAGCAGGCGGAGCAGAAAGGGTTCGACCTGGCCGATGCGGTCATGGAGCGGGTACGGGCCGCCGAGCCATCCGCGCGGCTCCTGCACGTGACCGGAGTGCCTCATTCGCACATGCCCGATTATTACCGCGCTGCGGACTGCCTCCTCCTCACCTCGAAATCCGAAGGGTCTCCCAACGTGGTCAAGGAAGCGCTGGCGTGCGCGCTGCCCGTCGTCGGCGTGGACGCAGGAGATGCGCGCGAGTGGCTCCTGCGGGTGCCCGGGTGCCGGCTCACGGAGCGCCGCGCGGAGCCGCTTGCTGCAGCGGTCCTCGACGTGCTGCGCGAGAGAGCCCGGGTGGACGCTGCGCCGGTGCTCGCCGAGCTCGACGAACGCGCGGTGGCGCGGCGAATCCGGGCGGTGTACGAGCAGGCGCTGGGGAAGGCATCATGACCGGTCCGATCGCGCTCTGCTACGGCACGCGCCCGCAGGTGATCAAGGCGAGCGTGCTGCGTCGTGCGCTCGCCGCCATCGCCCCGGTCGCGGCGATCGATACCGGCCAGCACTACGACTACGCCCTCAATCAGCTCCTCTACGACCAGCTCGGCGTCGCCGCGCCCGATCACTGCCTCGAGGTGGGATCCGCCTCCCATGCGACGCAGACCGCCGGCATTCTGGTGCGGGCGGAAGCGCTCTACGCTTCGCTGGCCCCGCGGATCGTGGTGGTCATCGGCGACACGAACTCGACTCTCGGCTGCGCCCTCGCTGCGGCGAAGCTCCGGATTCCCGTGGTGCACGTCGAGGCGGGACTCCGCGCCGAGGATGCGCTCATGGCGGAAGAGATCAACCGGCGGGTGGTGGACGCGATCGGGTCGCTCCTCTGCACGCCGTCGGGCGCCGCCACTGCCCGCATGCGCGCGGAGCATCCCGCGGCCCTGGTCGCCGAGACGGGCGACGTCGCCCGCGACGTGCTGCTCGCCCAGCTCGAGAAGCTTCCCGACGTATCCGCTCTGGTCCCGCCGTCCGACCGCGGGGAGTACGCCTTCGCGACGCTGCATCGCGCCGAGCTGACGGACCGGCCCGACCGCCTCGTGGCATTGCTCGGCACGCTTGCCGGACTTCCGCTGCCGGTCCTGCTCGCCATGCACCCGCGGACGCGGGCCGCCCTCGAGGCGCACGGCCATCGGGTCGGCGATCAGGGCTCGCTCACGGTCGTGCCGGCGGTCGGCTACCTGGAGAGCCTGGCGCTTACGGCCCGCGCGCGCCTCGTCATTACCGATTCCGGGGGCGTGCAGCGCGAAGCCTACTGGCTCGGCGTGCCGTGCCTCACGATGCGAACCGAAACCGAGTGGATGGAAACGGTGGAGCTCGGCGCAAACCGGCTGCTTCCCCCGGCCGACGCGGCAGGACTCGCGGCCGCCGTCGAGGAACGGCTGGCGAGCCCGCGCGCGTGGGATCGCGATGCATACGGAAAGGGCGATGCGTCGGAGCGCGTCGCGTTCGGGGTGGCCACCCTGCTGAATGGAGGCCCGGCGCGCTGAGTGTGCGGCATTGCCGGAGTGATTGCGGGGGATGCGACGCGAGACGTGACGAACGTGCTCGACCGCCTCTCGAGCGCGCTCGCGCATCGCGGGCCGGATGCGAGCGGCTCACGCTTCGAGCGGGGGCGCTCGATCGGAATCGCGCACCGGCGGCTCAGCATCGTGGATCTCGCATGCGGCCTGCAGCCGATGACCGGCGAGGATGGTCGTGTCTGGGTCAGCTACAATGGCGAGATCTACAATCATCTCGAAGTGCGCCGTGACCTCGAGGCGCTGGGCCATGCGTTCCGGACGAACGCCGACACCGAGGTCCTGGTGCACGGGTGGGAGGAATGGGGCCCGGGGCTCGTCGAGCGGCTCAACGGGATCTTCGCCTTTGCGATCTTCGATGGACGCCGAGGTGCCGGTGAGCTGTGGCTCGCGCGCGATCCGGTCGGCGTCAAGCCGGTCTATGTCGGGCTGACCGACGGGCTCTGGTGGTTCACCAGCGAGCTCGCGGCAGCGCGCGAGGCGGGGCTGGTCGGGGATGTGCTCCGGCCGGCCGCGTTCGACGAGTTCCTCGTCTATCGCTTCGTGCCTTCGCCCGGCACGTTCTATCCGAATGCCTGGAAACTGCCGCCGTCGACACTCTGCCGGCTGTCACTCGACGAGCTTCCCGTCGGCATGCCGGTCTTCCAGCCCTACACGACCGCGGTCCGTCCCTCCACGGTGCCGGCGACCACTGGCGAATGGGAGGAGGCGCTGCGCGACGGCCTGGGCGCGGCCGTCCGCCGGCAGCTCATGGCCGACGTGCCGGTCGGCTCGCTGCTGTCGGGTGGCGTCGACTCCACCGTCATCACCCGGCTGATGCGAGACGCGCTTCCGGAGCCGCCAGCCGCCTTCGGCATCGGCTTCGCGAGCGAGCCGGACGGCGGCGAGCTCGCCAACGCACGGCGCGCGGCCAGCGCGCTCGGGGTTCCGCTCACGGAAGTCCGCGTTTCGGACGAGGAGTATCGGGCCCGGTGGCCGGCTCATGCGGCGCGGCTCGGTGAGCCGATCGCCAATTCGGGTGTCCTTCTCGTCGGCATGCTGTGCGCCGAAGTGCGCAAGTCACACAAGGTGGTGCTGACGGGGCAGGGCGCCGACGAGCCGCTGGGCGGCTATCCGCGTCACGCAGGCGAGCGCTACTATGCCATCGCGAAACACTTCGGGCCGCTGCTCCGCCACCTTCCGGAGGGACTCGCGTCGAGCGATCGCGTCCGGCGGGTAAGACGGCTCGCCTCCGAGCCCGATGAAGCCCGTCGCTTCACCGAGATTCTCGCCGTGTTCTCGCCGAGCGAGGCGGCAGGGCTGACCCGGAATGCCGTGGACCCGGATGCCCTCGCCGATCCGGTCCGGCGCGCATTGCCCGACCGGAACGATGGCGATTCGCTCAATCGCCTGCTGCGAGCCGATGCGCGGCTCTCGCTCGCCGACGACCTTCTCATCGTAGCGGACCACATGTCGATGGCGGAGTCCGTCGAGCTCCGCGTGCCCTTTCTCGATCTCGAATATTTCGGCCTGCTCGAGCGGATGCCGGGCCGGCTCAAGGTCTCGGCTCTCGGCGAGCGGAAGTGGCTCTATCGCCGGGCCGTCGCACCGCTGCTTCCGGCCGGAATTCGGAGCGACCTGACCGGTGTCGGCGCGAGGCTCGGACGGAAGCTCGGCTTCGCCACGCCGATCGACCGGTGGTTCGGGGAGTGGCTGCGCGGGGACGCCGAGGCGTACCTCACGGGACCGCAGGCCCGCGCGATGGACTATCTCTCGCGTGACGGCGTGCGGGCGCTCATCGCGACCGTACGCGAGGGGGCACCGCGAACCCGGCAGCTCCTCGCGCTGTTCGTTCTGGAAGCATGGCTGCGCGGGAGCCCGGATTGAACGCCGCTGCCCGCGCCATCCGGTCGTGGGACGGCATCGAGTCCCGATGGTCCCTGCATGCCCTGCTCCTCGCACCGTTAGCGCTCGTCATCGGCGTCGTCGCATATCCGAACATCCAGCTCGACACGATGCCGATGTCCGGCGCGATCGCCATGCTCGGCATTGCGAGCGGACTGGTCGTGCTGAGCGGCCGCCCACGCCTGTTCATCCTCCTGCCGCTGGTCGCGACCTACCTTCCGTCGCGGCAAGCCGGATTTGCCGCGTACCTGCTGGCGCTGGCGTACTTCGTCGCGGAGTACGGGGGAAGGCGGCTCACCCGCCGGCTCGATGGCTTCGATTTCACGCTGCTCGCCGTGCTGGTCTGGATCACGGCGAGCTGGCTCGTCAACATGGGGGAGCAGACCGATCCCTGGTCGCTGCCGGTCTTCCTCCTGACGTTCCTCTCGCCCTGGCTGCTGCTGTTCGTCGCGCGGGCTGCACCCTGGCAGCGTGCCGAGCTCCATGTGATCGCGGGTGTCTGGCTTGCGCTGAGCGCCTCGCAGCTCGCCCCGATCTTTCTCAAGCCGCTCGCCGTTCGTGAGCTCGGCGCCTACCTCGTGCCTTTCGACCTCTTCACGATCTTCGGCGCCGATCTCCTGACCGCCATCGGCCTCACGAACGCTCTCGACCTCACCTTCGGCACGACGCCGAGCGCGCACCATCTCGGCACGGCGCTGCTGCTCACCATCGTGTTCCTCCTCGCGCTCGCCACGGCACTCTCGCGGGTAAGGCTCGTCCCGCTCATCCTCGTGATGACGTTCGCGTTCCTGATGACGGACTCGAAGCACGTCATCCTGGCGGCGCTGCCGGCCGGAATGCTCTTTGCGGCGCTGGTCTTCTGGCCCAGGCTCGCCCCGCGTAACCAGCAGCGGGCCCGCATCGTGCTGCTGGTCCTCGCGCTCGTCGGCGGGCCGCTCGTGGCTGCGCGCACGGTGGACTTCGTGGTGAACGGAGTCTGGCGGCCCTACTTCGCGCTGGCGACGCTGAATCCGAAACTGCAGCTCTACATGCGCTCGGTGGAGCTGCTCGGCAGGAACAACCTCCAGACGTGGATCGGACATGGGCCGGGAAGCTACGCGACTCGCGCTGCGACCATCCGCGCGACGGACGTGCTCTACAAGGAGGAGCAGGAGCTCCCTTCGTTCATTCCGCCACACACCGGCCGCGCGTACCGCTCGGTGGCGTACGATCTCTACACGACCGAGTTCGTCGATGCGATCCGGTTCCAGAGCGGCGTGCTGACGAGCCCCTTCAGCAGCCTCGTGGGCATCGTGGCCGAGTTCGGAATTCTTGGGACGCTCGTGCTGGGAGGGATGCTCGGCATGGTGGTGCGAGCCGGGATGATGGCATGGCGGCGATCGGACGCGGATCCGCCACTCCGCGCGGCGGGGGCGACGGCTGCGTTCGCGATTCCGTTTCTCGTGGTGCTCGGCTGCTTCGACAGTTACTTCGAGCAGCCGGACGTGACGGCACCGATGATGATCGCGGGCGTGATCGCCATGGCCGTGCTCGACCGGCGCCCGGCCCGGAAACCCGGAGCCGAGTCGGTTCCCGAAATTTCAGCCGTCGGATAGCAGAATCAGCGAGCGGGCGATGGGTTCCTGCGGAAAGCACGGCGGATCTCATCGAAGCCGGCCGGGTCGAGCGCCCGGGCGGAGCGGCTGCTCGCCTGCACGATGATGACGAGCACGGCGAGCGCGCCGCCGAGGATTCCCCCGATGAGCGTCATTCGCGTGCGGCGGGGGAACTCACGATAGATCGGCGCCGTCGGACGCTGGACGAGGGTGAAGACCGGTGTGTCGCGCACCTCGTCGATTGCGGCCTCCTGGAGCTCCTGGGCGAGCCGGCCGTACGTGTCGTTCGCAATATCGATGCGGCGCTGCAGCTGTTGCCGGCGGAAGTCGAGGCGGGGAATGTCCAGGCCGCCGCGGTTCGATTCGAGGAACGAGCGCATGGCCGCCTCGGCGCTGTTCAGCTCACCGCGGGCGCGGGCCAGCTCCCGCTCGGCGAACTCGCGGCGCTCGGATGCCGAGCTGCGCCGCGTCTCGAAGTTGAACCGTTCCAGGTGCTCGTAGAGCCGGTGCGCCACCGCGGCGGCAAGATCGGGATCCCGCAGCGAGACCTCGAGCGTGATCGTGCCGTTGCGATCGTTGGTCGAGGTGCCGATCGCCACGTCCTGCAGTTGCTCGACGCCGC
>DASTUP010000139.1:0-6908 GCA_035759585.1 Gemmatimonadales bacterium
AATAGGCGCGCGCCCGGCGCAGGTGCCGGATGGAAAGCTCGTCGAGGACCCGTTCCAGCTCCCGCTCGCGATCGCGCGCGGCGAGGCCGCGGACTTCGAGGATGGCGCGGATGTTGTCCTCGACCGTCATGCGCCGGAAGATCGACGGCTCCTGCGCCAGGTAGCCGATACCCTCGCGCGCGCGGCGGTACATCGGCAGCGATGTCATGTCCGTCCCGTCGAGCACCACGCGCCCGGTTTCAGGCCGGATCAGTCCGGTGATGAGATAGAACGTCGTGGTCTTCCCGGCGCCGTTCGGGCCGAGCAGGCCGACGATCTCCCCCTGCTCGACGCGAACGCTGACGTTGTCCACGACGCGCCGATGGCGGAACGATTTCGACAGCTCGATTCCCTCGAGCACGCTCCGCGGCCCGGAGGGTGCCGCGCGGCGCGGTGCCCGCAGGCTCGTGCGCGCCACGCGGACGAGGCCGTCGATGGCCGCCGTACGATTCGCCGCGGCATGCGGCCACCAGTCGCCCACCGCCTGGATCGCGTCCCAGCCGATCGACGCGGTGTCCTCGAGCCATCCTTCGGCCGCCAGGCGCGGCAGGAGCGACCCGGTCAGGTGCTCCCGGATCTCGTCTTCCGACAGATCCGGCTCCACGCCGCGCGAAAGATCGCGATAGGTGAGCAGGAACGTCTCGCGGTATGCGATCAGCAGCTCGGCGAGCGACAGCGCGCCGTGCTCGCCCGCGCCGCGCACCAGGGCGGCGAGCGTGAGCGGCACCGAGGGATCGCGCCGGGTGACGGCGCCGAGCCAGCTCTCGCTCATGGCGCGCGCGCCTGACCGTCGTCCGGGTCCAGCTGCACCCCTTCCACCTGGCCGGCGATCTCGACGCGAGCCACCCGCTCGCCGCCACCCGGCTGCATCTCGATCGTGATCTCGGCGCCGCGAACATAGGCGATGGACGGCGCATCGCCCGCCCGCGTCGGCTCGACGCGATGATAGGACCGCGCATCGTGGCGCGCCGAGAGGCGCGAGAGCGACGCGTCGCTGCTGTCGGCACCCGCCGGCTCGGCGAAGTCGGCGACGACGGTGTCGCCCATCATCCAGTCGCGCTCGCCGGAGGCCGAATCGGGTGTGCCCGCCACCCAGGCGTCGCCGAACACGCGGATCTGCCGGAGCACCTCGCCCGGAAGGTCGAATGCCACCGAGTCGCCGCGGACCGCGTGGCGGGTCGATTTGCCGTCGGGACGCGCGCTGTCCCCCCACGCGAGCAGCTGCTCGACCGCACCGGCGACGAGGTCCGCCGCGATCGTATCGGCCACCAGGTCCCACTCCCCGCGCACGAGATGCCCGCGCCCTGCCGCCGTGATGTAGCTGAGCTTCCGTTCCTCGAGCTGGAAGTCGATCCGGGCGCCGCGGAGCGAGAAGCTGTCCACGCCCAGGCCCTCGAAGATCGGCTGTCCGAGCAGCGTGCCGTCGTCGTCGGCCCCGGTGTCGAGCCGGAGCGAGTCGCCGCGTGCGCGAAGGTCGCTCCGGTCGATCGTCACGCGGCCGCCGGCCCAGATGAGCGCATTCCCCCGTGAGCGCAGACGATCGGCGAGAATGACGTACGGCTCACTCGGCGTGCCCGGGGTCGAATCGGTATCGAAATACTCGACCTCGGGCCGCCCCGTCGCATACATCTCCGCGCTGTCCCGCACGCCGGCGGCCGGGCGCATGTAGTCGATTGCCGGACCGCGGACGATCGAGCCGGAGCCGAGATTCCGGACGACCACGTTGCCGCGCGCTTCCCAGGTCTCCGTCGCCTTGCGGTAGTACGCCTGGCGCGCATCGATCGCGACGGTCGTATCCCGGTACCGCATGTAGCCGTGGAACTCGACGTCGCCGCTCGCATGCGCGATGACGCTGTCGGTCTCCATGGTGATCGGCTGGCCGGCGCAGCGGAGGCGGACGTCGCCGCTCGCGAAATAGCTGCTGCCGAGAAAGCCCCCGGAATCGCTCGACGAGACGAGCTGCACCCGGCACCGGTCCGCCCGCGCCTGCGCCACGACTGCCGCGGGGAGAGCGACCAGGAGGGCGAGGGCGAGCAGCGCGGATTTCATCACTGGCCGGGAAGGATCAGGCTGTCGCCGGCAATGGCGCGCGGACGGCTGGCGACGAAATTCCGGAAATCGGCGTCGGCCCGGAAGCCGTCACCCTCGACGCGCTCGGCCCCCCGCGTCAGCACGAACGGCTGGTCGCTCGCAAGCGAATTGCGGCCGGGATCATAGGTCAGCGCCGAGCTCGTGAGGCGGCGCCCATCCGACACGGAGAGGACGACATTCCCTTCGGCGCGGAGCGAGCCATCGCGGATGTTGTATTCCATGCGATTTGCCGTGAGCGAGGATGTCTCGACGCCGTTGTCGTCGTAGAATGTGGCACGCACCCCGAGCAGGATCGTGAGCTGGCGCGCGTCGTAGAGATAGGCGGTATCCGCCTGAATGGTGCTGCGCCGGATGCCGTCGTGATCGAGATGCTGCGTGACCCCGTACATCCGCTGGTCGGCGCTGTCGGCCTCGGCCATGACCCCCGAGGGGGGCGTGCCCTCTTCGCCGCAGGCGGTGAGGGCGAAGGCCAGGCAGAACAGCAGGAGCCGCATCAGCGGCCCGCAGCCGCCAGCTCGACCGGAGCGCCGGGCGTCCCGGCAGACGCGCGGCGCCGGAGCGCAGCCGCGATGAACGCCGCGAACAAAGGATGCGGCCGCGTCGGGCGCGACTTGAGCTCGGGGTGGAACTGGCACCCGAGAAACCAGGGATGATCCGGCAGCTCGATCACTTCGACGAGCCCGCCGTCGGGCGACTGGCCCGAGAGCCGGAGCCCGTACTCGGCGAGCACGTCCCGATACGCGTTGCTCACCTCCCAGCGGTGGCGGTGGCGCTCGCTGATCTCCGTGGCGCCGTAGGCCTGCGCCACCTTGGATCCGGGGCGCAGGCGCGCCGTGTACGCGCCCAGCCGCATCGTGCCGCCCATGTTCGTGACATCGCGCTGCGACTGCATGAGCGCGATGACGGGCGTGGCGCAGTCCGGCGCGAACTCGGTGCTGTTGGTGTCGGGCAGCCCGCAGACATTCCGCGCGAACTCGATGATGGCCACCTGGAGGCCGAGGCAGATGCCGAAGAACGGCAGCCCGTTCTCCCGGGCCCAGCGGATCGCCTCCACCATGCCGTCCACGCCGCGCTCACCGAAGCCACCGGGAATCAGGAGGCCGTCGAAGTCACGCAGGATCTCCCCGGCCGCGGCCTGGTCGGTGAAGCGGTCGCTGCCGAGCCACTCGATGCGGACTTTCGCGTCGTTCGGAATACCGCCGTGGATCAGCGCCTCCTGGACCGACTTGTAGGCATCGTGGAGGTCGGTGTACTTCCCGACCACGGCTATCCGCACTTCCTTCGCCGGTCGCAGCACCCGCTCCACGATCGACTTCCAGGCGGTGAGGTCCGGCTCCTTCGTCTCCAGGCGGAGGCGGTCGCAGACCTCGCGATCGAGGCCCTGGTCGTGGAAGCGCAGCGGGATCTCGTAGATCGACTTCACGTCCGGGCTCTCGACCACGCAGCTGAAATCGACGTTGCAGAAGAGCGCGATCTTGCGCTTGATGTCGGCCGCGAGCGGCTGCTCGCTGCGGCAGATCAGGATGTCGGGCTGGATCCCGATCTGCATGAGGTCGCGCACCGAATGCTGCGTCGGCTTCGTCTTGAGCTCGCCGGCCGCCGCGATGTACGGCACAAGCGTGAGATGGACGAAGAGCGCATTGTCGCGGCCGACTTCCTGGCGGAACTGGCGGATTGCCTCGAGAAATGGAAGCGACTCGATGTCGCCGACCGTGCCGCCGATCTCGGTGATGACCACGTCGTGGCCGGGCGCCGAGCGGCGCAGCGCGTTCTTGATCTCGTCGGTGATGTGGGGAATCACCTGCACCGTCGAGCCGAGATACTCGCCGCGGCGTTCCTTGTGGATGACCGTCTGGTAGATGCGCCCGGTCGTGATGTTGTTCTGCTGCGAGAGGGAGCGGTCGATGAATCGCTCGTAGTGCCCCAGGTCGAGATCGGTCTCCGCGCCGTCGTCGGTGACGAACACCTCGCCGTGCTGGAACGGCGACATCGTTCCCGGATCGACGTTGATGTACGGATCGAACTTCTGCATCGTCACGCTGAGGCCGCGCTCCACGAGCAGCCGGCCGAGCGAGGCCGCCGCAATGCCCTTGCCGAGCGAGGACACGACCCCGCCGGTGACGAAAATGAACTTCGTGGAGCTCGATCCGGTCATGGACGATCCTCGAAAAGGCACGCCGCCCGGCACGGGGCCGGCAGCTGGGTGGAACGGGGTGACGGGAACAGGAAAAAACCGATATCGGCCGGGCGTGGACCATGCGAACGCATGTGCCACAAGGTAATGCGGAGGGGCTACCCAAGTCAAAAGTCGTGCCGCGAGGCAGGATCGGCTCGGGCGTATCTGCTATCGGCTGTTTTGTCAACAAGTTAGGGGCCGGGGTTCCCCGGCTATTCCTGCCCCACCGACCGCCTGATCGAGTCGATCCGCTCCATCTCCGCACCGTGCAGCGACTCGGCCACCGCAGCCATGCTGTCGGCCAGGCGCTGTACCCGCGCCTCTTCCAGCTCGAGTGAGTCGCCGGCCGCGCTGTCGCCCGCCGTGACATGCGGACCAAACTCCGACGTCACCTCCTCGACCTGCTCCCGTGGCGCGAAAAGGGGGAACCGGAGATCGTACCCGCGGACGAGGAGATCGCCGAAAGTGACGAGGTCGGCACCGGTGGTATCCGCGGCGGCGAGGCACCGGTAATGGTTCGGCCGGACGTTGCCGCTGCTGTCGGCAGCCTCGACGGCCATGACGCATCCGCTCAGGCGCGCGCGGGCGGCGCTGTCCTCGATCGAAGCGGTCACCTCGATGCGCGTCGGCGTCTGCAGCGAATCGCGGAAGACGGTCACCCGGCGGAGCGTGCCGAGCTTTCCGCCGTCGAGGTTGAGTGGAATGAAGGCGAGCGGGATGGCGATCGGCCCGGTCCCGTCGACGACCTCCTCGACGTTCCGCCGGCCGACCTCGAACGCCGAAACGATCGCCATCCCGATTCCGAAAATGACCGCGGCGCCTGCAGCTATCTTGAGCCAGTAACCACGCATATGCCCGCCTCGTGGGGGTAACCGTCCCGATGTCTCAAATAGAAACGTAATCTGGCGGCTTCAGGTTTCAGAGGCCGGGGACCTTCGGCCCATGTAAGTTCCATGGGCTCATGCCCCCCGCACCGACGCCGACGCCTCACCCCGGAAAGCCGTGATCGAAGTATCCTCGCTCTCGAAAGTCTACGGGAACGTCGCTGCAGTCCGCGATCTTTCCTTTGCTGTCGGGCCGGGCGAAGTGCTCGGGCTCGTCGGGCCGAATGGCGCCGGGAAGACGACCACGCTGCGGAGCCTCGCGGGGATCATCGTGCCGAGCAGCGGCATGGTGCGCATCGCCGGGTTCGACCTCGGGAAGGATCCGGTCGAGGCAAAGCGTCACCTCGCATTCATTCCCGATGAGCCGCATCTCTTCGACCACCTGACGGTCGAGGAGCACCTGGCGTTCGTGGCGCGGCTCTATGGCGTCACCGATGCGGCCAAGAAGGGCGCGGCGCTCCTGCACGAGCTCGAGCTCGCGACCCGGCCGAAGGCGTTCCCCAACGAGCTGTCCCGCGGCATGAAGCAGAAGCTCGCCATTGCCTGCGGGTTGCTGCACGATCCGACCGCGCTCATCCTCGACGAGCCACTCACCGGACTCGACCCGCTCGGCATCCGCCGCATGAAGGCCACGATCATGCGGCGCGCGCAGGAAGGCGCGGCGGTCATACTGAGCTCGCACCTGCTCCACCTCGTCGAGGAGGTCTGCACGCGAGTCCTCGTGCTGCGGCGCGGAACCGTGGTGGCGGAAGGCACCATCGCGACGATCACCGCCGAGCGCCCGGAGCTGGCAGGCCGCTCGCTCGAGGACGTCTTCATCGCGCTGGTGGAAGACGAAGCGCCGTGAGAGCGAGCGCGCTGTGGTTCCTCGTTTCGCACAGTATCCGCAACCGCCTCCTTCGGCAGCTCCACCGGGCGCGGAGCCCGCGCTACGCTTTCGCACTGCTCGCCGGGATCGCGTACATCATTCTGGTTTTCGGCGACCCGCGCGAGCGGCCGGACTTCGCGCGCTTTCCGACGGCGGTGATCGAGCTGCTCGTGGCGGGGGGCGTGCTCCTCGTCGTGATCTGGTCGTGGCTCTATGCGCACGACCGCCGCGCGCTCACCTTCCGCACGGCCGAGGTGACCTTCCTCTTTCCGGCGCCGATCTCGCGCCGGACGCTGATCCACTACAAGCTGCTGCGCGCCCAGCTCCTCGTTCTGCTCAACACGGCCATCTGGACCCTCCTCCTCGATGCGGGGCGCTCCGGCCTGCCACTCGCGATGCGTGCCGTAGCGGTCTGGTGCGCCCTGAGCACGCTGCAACTCCACCGGCTCGGCGCCACGCTCGTCCGCACGTCGCTCGGCGATCACGGATGGTACGGGCTCCGCCGGAGCCTCGTCGCGGCGACGGTGCTGGTGATCGCCGCCGGGCTCGTCCTCGGCGCCATGATTCAGGCGTGGCCGGTTGCCGCCACGGTCTCGGGATTTCGCGACATCGCTCGGGTGGCGGATGAGATCGCGCTGCTTCCGCTTCCCGCGATCGTCCTCGCGCCGTTCCGCGCCCTCATGGCGCCGCTCTACGCACCCGACCCTTCGACCTGGTGGTCCGGCATCGGCCTCGCGCTCGCGCTCCTTTTCCTGCACTACCTCTGGGTCATCCGTTCGGAGGCGGCGTTCGAGGAAGCGGCGGCCGACGCTTCGTTCGCGCGCATCCGCGAGATCGCCGACCGCCGCAC
>DASTUP010000140.1:0-7605 GCA_035759585.1 Gemmatimonadales bacterium
GAGCAGGCTGAAACCGTCGGCGCGGCCGGCCCACGCGAGTGCGTAGGTCGGATCGAGCTCGAGCGCCTCCTTCATGCTCGCAAGCCCCTCGCTGATCCCCGTCCCGCGGCGATAGAACTGGCCGCGCCCCTTGAGATAGGCATCATACGCTTCGATGACGCCGGTGGCACGCTGCGCCAGGGTCGCGCGCCGGCCCGCGTCGAGCGTCGCCTCGAGTCGTGAAGCGATGGCAAGCGCGATCTCGTCCTGCAGCGCGAAGACGTCGCCGATCTCGCGCTCGTAGCGCTCGGACCAGATATGGAACCCGTCGGTGACGTCGTTGAGCTGCGCAGTGATGCGCACGCGGTTGCCCGACCGGCGGACCGAGCCCTCGAGAACCGTCCCGACGTTGAGCTGCTCGCCGATGGCCCGGAGCTCGCGATGGCGGCCCCTGAAAGCGAACGAGGACGCGCGCCCGGCGACCCGGAGCGCCGGGACTCCGGCGAGCGCGTTGAGAATCTCTTCCGTAATCCCGTCGGCGAAATAGTCGTTCTCGGCGTCACCGCTCAGGTTGACGAACGGCAGCACGGCCACCGACCGCGGCGGCGCGACGACCGGTGGCGCGACCGGCTCAGGCTGCCGCAGCGCCGCGGCGAACTCGGCCCCGGACTCGAAGCGCTCGATCGGCGTGCGCGCGAGCGCCTTCCCCAGCGCATGCGCGACGCCGCGCGGAATCCCGTCTCGAAGCGTGCGCACATCGGCCGGGGTCTGCACGAAGCGCCGGGCGAGGACCGCCTGGAGATTGGGGCCCGTGAACGGCTGATCGCCGATGAGCATCTCGTAAAGGACGCAGCCGAGACTGTAGAGATCGCTTCGGCCATCGACGCTGTCCCCGGAGGCCTGCTCGGGACTCATGTATGCCGGTGTTCCCACGCTCATGGCGATGCCGGCGCCGCCGAGCTCCTGCGCCTGTTCCTCGATGCTGGTCAGGACCTTTCCGATCCCGAAGTCGGCGACGAACGCGTGTCCTTCGTGCAGGAGAATGTTCTCGGGCTTGATGTCGCGATGGACGATGCCCTGCCGATGCGCGTAGTCGAGCGCATCGGCGACTTCGGCCGTCAACCGGACGGCTTCCGCGACGGGCACCGTCCGCTGCTCCTCGAGCCGATCCCGGATCGATGCGCCGGCGACCACGGGCATGACGAAGTAGAGGAAGCCGTCGGCTTCCCCCGAATCGAACAGCGGAAGGATGTGCGGGTGGCTCAGGCGGGCGACGAGGCGGATCTCTTCGAGAAAGCGCGCGGCCCCGAGGGTTCGGCCCACGTCGTCGCGCAGGACCTTGAGCGCCACCGGGCGATCGTGCCGGATGTCGTGGGCGCGATAGACGACCGCCATCCCGCCCCGGCCGAGCTCGCCCGCAATGGCATAGCGCCCTTCCAGCGCGCGGCGAAGGCGGTCGGGCAGACGGTGCGCGCGGCGCCTGCCCGTCGAGAGCGTAGTTTCCGTCATGGCAAGCCTCGAAGCGAGTCGTCACCTGTACAGGCGCAATCCGCGACATGGAGGCGACAGCTCCGAGTGCCGGGAGCATCTCGACGTCGATCCCGCCCAGGCCGGCCAACCGCTCGTTTCCTCGTGGCACATGTCTTGTAGGTGTGCGGGAGCGTTCCCCCACACGCAGTACTACCCGAACGAGGAAATCATGCGCAAGCCAAGCACTTTCGCACTTTGCTCCATCATCGCCCTCGCCGCCGCCGCCTGCTCGGAAAGCTCCGAGCCGGGAGACAATACGCTCGACGGAAGCTGGACGTATTCCGCCAGCGCCACCAGCGAGCACATCGAAGGCACCTGCACCGCTACGGGATCGATCGAGCTGGACCAGTCGGGCGCCGTACTCGGCGGCGATTCGGATGGCGACTTCACCTGCACCGGGCCCGCCGGTACGCTCACCGAGAGCGCCGAGGGCACGATCGAAGGCACCGTCAACGGTTCGGCCGTCTTCATCGATGCAGAGGACTGCACCTATACCGGCACCATCGACTCCGAGAACGCCATGAGCGGCACCGTCGAGTGCGCCGTGGAGATCGACGAAACGACCTATCCGTTCTCCGGGACCTGGACCGCCGCCCGGCAATAACCTGAATCTGCAGCACCGACGAGGGCCGGGACTCCGGCCCTCGTTATTTTTTCCCCGGCTCCGTCATCCGCTCACCGCGACCCCTCCGTCGCGACGCGGCGCGCATGGAGGATGTCCTCGGCGAGACTCACCGTTGCCATGCGCCCTGGCCCACCTCTCGCTCAATCATCCTCCGCCATCCGTCGCCTGATTTCCTCGAAGAAGTTGAACACGACGACCACGCCGAGGTCTTCGCCGCCGGATTCCCGGATCATGGCGAAGCGGCCGTCGGGAGCCTGATCGTATTGCGGGTGATAGGGGTTGACGAAGTATCCGGTCGCGGGGAAGAGCACGCGCGACCGGCCGGCCTGGAACGAAGGCCCCGGCACGAGCGGCACACTCACGAGATTCTGGGCGATGTCGAGGTAGAAGAGCTCACGCCCGTCCCGGCTCCACACGGGCGTCAAGCCGCCCGTCGTCGTCACCTGGTACCGGGCGGCGTCCGTCCCGGGAAAGGGGCGCACGTACACTTCGCGCCGTCCGCTCTCGTTCGAGGTGTACGCGATCCAGCGGCCATCGGGTGAGATCGAGGGCGCCAGCTCCTCCGCCGCCGTCGCAGCGACGGGGCGCGCGACCGTATCGACGCCCGGTCGCATGGCCAGGATGTCGCCGCCTCCCGGCTCCTGATCGTCGGTCCGATAGATGAGCCAGCGTCCGTCCGGTGACCATGCGTGGCCACCGATGCCCCGGCTGTCGTTGACCGGAATCTCGCGCGGCTCGCCCTGCCCGCCTGCCTCCAGCTCCATCAGCCGGAGCTTGGCGACGTTCGCCGCGCCGCCTCCCATCAGGAATGAAATCCGCGACGTTCCCGGCCGCCATCGAGCGCGCATGTTCACGAGTCCTTCGAACGTCAGGCGCGCCGCAGGACCACCTCCGGCAGGGTGAACCCAGAGATGGAGCGCTCGATTGTCGTCCCCGATCGCAGTGACGAGCTCGGTGCCATCCGCCGAGATGGAAACGCCATCCATCGTGTTGTAGGTCGGCTCGGAGATCGGCTGCGCGGCGCCGCTGCGATCGGTCAATACGGTCTCATAGGACTCCTCGCCACCCGCCACGTACGTGAAGGTGCCGTTCGGGCTGAGCACGAAGTCCACGATGCCGGGTGCTGCGTTGCCGGTGCGGACCGCGACCGTATCGGCGAGCTCCCGCGCCGCACCCGTGAGCTTCAGCGATGCTACGTCGATCGGCGCAGCCCAGAGCACGCCATTCGCGCGCGCGATGATGAGGTGGCCGGTCGGCGAAAAGATCGCGCGCACGCCCTGCAGGGCGACGTCGACGCGCCGCGCCGCGAAATCGGCGATGCCGATGGACGCAGACTGGGGATTGCTGAGGCCGGCGGCCGGAACGACGGTGACGACGGCGCCGCGCCCCCCCGGAAGGAGCTGGGGCCAGAGATAGGCGAAGTCGCCGCGCACGGTATCGTGGGGCACGAGCAGCTCGCGGGTGCCCGTGCGTGGGTCGATGCGGATCAGGCCGTCGCGGCCGCTGGCATACATCCATCCATCGGCGCCCCAATCGAGTCCGCCACCCAGATCGCTGACGGACGTCAGGCCGGAATCCGGGAGGACCCTCGGAAGTCCCGCGGTCAGTGGAAGGATGTTCAGCTGCCGGGGCGGCGAGAGATATGCGATCGAGTCGCCTGACGGGGAGAAAGTGACACAGCACGATTCGTCCACCGTCAGCGCGAACGGGCGAGCGTCCAGCCGTTCCCAGCGCCGAAGCCAGAGCTGCGTTCGCGTATTCTCCCCGAAGCCGACATAGAGGAGCCCCGACCCATCGGGAGTTCCCGTCAGCGCAGGGAAAGGTCGCACGAACATCCGCTGGGTCGCCGGGAATTGGAGCCGGACCCGTACCGGCTCCGCCGCGGGCAGATCATCGCGCCCGATCCATGCCCAGCCCGCGGCACCCGCAACGAGCGCAGCGGCGGTCACGGCGCCGAGCAGCACGGGGCTGGACCGCATCCGCCGGGCAGGTCCGGCGCTCGCCCTGCCCGGACTGCGCGTACGACCTCCATCGGATGCGCTTCCGAGCGCGGCGGCGAATTCGCGCGCGCTTCCGAACCGGTCGGCCGGCAGCTTCTGCAGCGCCGTGTGCACCGCATCCGAGACGTGCGGCGGCACCGTCCTCCTGAGCGCCGCGACGTCGGCGGGCTCGGTGGTCATCACCTTGGCGACGATCGCCTGTGCGGTCGGTCCGCTGAATGGCGGCTCGCCGGTCAGCATCTCGTAGGTGACGCAGCCGAGCGCGTAGATATCGCTTCGCGCGTCGAGCTCGCGCTCGCCCATTGCCTGCTCGGGGCTCATGTACTGCGGGGTCCCGAGAGACATGCCGGTCTCGGTCATGCGCGTGCCCGCCTTGCTCGCGGCGAGTGCGATGCCGAAATCGGCGACGAGGGCCGAGCCGTCGTGCAGCAGAATGTTCTCGGGCTTGATGTCGCGGTGGATGACGCCGTGGCGGTGCGCGTAGTCGAGCGCGCTGGCAATCTCGGTAGCGATGCGGACGGATTCGGCGATCGGAAGCTGCTTCTCGCGCACGAGCCGCTCGCGCAGGGCAATCCCCTGCACGTAGGGCATCACATAGTAGAGGAAGGAATCGGCGACGCCGGAGTCGAAGAGCGGGAGGATGTGCGGGTGCTGCAGGTTCGCCGTGGTCCGGATCTCGGAGAGGAAGCGTTCCGCGCCGATCACGGCGGCGAGCTCCGGCCGGAGCACCTTCACCGCCACCTGTCGAGCATGCCGGAGGTCGTGCGCCAGGTAGACGGTGGCCATGCCGCCGGCGCCGAGCTCGCGCTCGATCCGGTAGCGGTCCGCCAGTGCCTCGCGGAGGCGGTCCTGGAGATCGGTCACTGAGGTCCGGTTGTCGGGGTGGAGTACGCTTGAGGATACCGCAACGGACGGGGGAGGGCCAGACAGGAAAGCGGGGTTCGGCCCCCGCGTGCATCATGCTCCCCGCCCGACGTTCCCTATATCACATGCGTCCGCGCCCCGCCGCCCTCATTCTCGCCTTCTGGACCGTGCTCGGCCTCCTCGAGTCGAGCAAGGCGTACCTCGCCGAGCAGCTGCGCGGCGCGGAAGGCGTCGTGCCGGGGGTGGCGACCGGGTGGGACGCCGCGCTCATCGGGAACATGCCGTGGTGGCTCCTCTGGGCGCTCCTCACGCCGCTCATCTTCCGGCTCTCCGCGCAGTTCCGCCTCGACGGCCCCCGGTGGCCGCAATCCGCGGCGGTCCATCTCGGCGCGGGGACAGCGCTCTCGGCGCTGCACGTCATCGTGGCCGGAACTCTCTATTACTACACGAACACCCGCGGCGGGCCGATCGGCAGCGCGGGCGCGCAGGTCGAGAGCATTCTCGATTCGTACCTGGTGGTGAACCTGATGACGTACTGCGCGGTGGTGGGGGTGTGGCATGCGCTCGAGTTTGCCCGGCGGGTGCGAGAGCGGGAGACTACGGCACTGCAGCTCGAAGCGCGCGCAGCCTCGCTCGAGGCGCAGATGGCGGAGGCGCGTCTCGGCATGCTCCGGATGCAGCTCGATCCGCATTTCCTCTTCAATTCGCTGAACGGCGTCTCGGGGCTCGTGAGGAAGGGCGACGAGGCGGGAGCGGTCGAGATGCTCGCGCGTCTCGGCGAGCTCCTCCGGCTCTCCCTCGAGCAGCGCGATGCGCACCAGGTGACGCTCGCGCGGGAGGTCGAGTGCCTCGAGCTCTACCTCGCGATCGAGCGCGCCCGATTCGGTGAGCGGCTCCTGGTCGAGTGGGCGATCGATCCGTCCCTCAGGGATGCGCTGGTTCCCGCATTCATCCTGCAGCCGCTTGCCGAGAACGCCGTGCGGCACGGCATTGCAAGGACGCCAGGCGCCGGCAGCGTGCGCATCTCCGCGCGAGTCGATGAGGGCATGCTCGCACTCGAAGTTGCGGACAGTGGACCCGGCCTCGGGGCGAGCCGGAATGGCCACAGCGGAATCGGCCTCGCGAATACGCGGGCAAGGCTCGGGCACCTGTACGGCGACAGCGCCGGACTGCGGCTCGAGAACGGCCCGAAGCACGGCACCATCGCGACGGTGACGCTGCCGCTCGAGCGCCAGGCCCGGAGGACGGCCGCATGACCCTGCTCCGCGTGGTCATCGCCGACGACGAGCCGCTCTCGCGCGACTGCGTGCGGCTCGCGCTCGCCTCCCACGCGGACGTCGAGGTCGTCGGCGAATGTACCGATGGCCTCGAGGCGGCCGAAGAGATTCCGCGCCTGGCTCCCGACCTCGTCTTTCTCGACGTGCGGATGCCGGGGCTCGACGGATTCGGGGTTATCGAGAAGGTCGGAGCGGCACGGATGCCGCCCGTCGTCTTCCTTACCGCCTTCGACGAGCACGCGATCCGCGCCTTCTCGGCGCACGCGCTCGACTACGTGCTCAAGCCATTCGACGACGCGCGATTTGCCGAATCGCTCGGCCGCGCACGCGCGCAGATCGCGCTCCGGCGCGACAGTGAGCTCGGCCGGCGACTGGCGGCGCTCGTGCAGGCCTCGGGTTCCAGGCCCGTCACCCGATTGCTGGTGAGCCGCGGCGAGGCAAGCTGCTTCGTGGCACTCGACGACATCGAATGCCTCGCCGCCGAGCGGAACTACGTGCGCATTCATCACCGGGGCGGCGCGGACATCGTCCGCCGGACGCTCGACCACCTGCTGTCCGAGCTCGCTGGCGCCCGCCTCGTCCGGGTGCACCGCTCCTTCGCGGTCAACGTCGCCCACGTCCGCGAGATCCGCCCCTGGTTCAGCGGCGACTGCATTGCCGTGCTCGAAAGCGGCCGCGAAGTCCGCGTCAGCCGAACCTATCGGAGCACACTCCTCAAGCCATTCGCCTGACGCGACTCGTCCCTCCCTGATCGCGGCCCGTCCCGGCGCGGTCCGACGGCCCGGCGTCGCGCGTCTCTCCTGTCATCACAATCCACCCTCGACAGGAGATGGCAATGAGATTCACGACCGGAAGCGGGGTTCTTGCAGGCGTTCTGGCGCTGGCAGGCTGCGGCGCCGAGGAATCCGCTTCACCCTTTCAGGCGAGCTCGGCGAGCACCGTCGTGGAATCGGTGACCGGAAGCGCGCACACGTTCCAGACACTCACCAACGGCTCCGTCGTCCGGCGCCGGCTCGCGTTTCAGGTGAGCAGGCGGGAGGACGGAAGCGTGGATGGAAGCTGGCAGCTCGTGGCGGGCGCCTCGATCATCAGCGGCTCGCTCATCTGCTTCTCGTTGCTCGATGACGGCGCGGTCCGGGTCGGCGGGACCGTCGACAAGGCCTTCTTCACCACTTTCCAGGTCGGCAGCGAGACCGGCTGGTACCTCGAGGACGACGGCGAAGGTGCTGCCGCGGACGACCGCTCCGGACGGCTCATCATCAATGCCCCGGCCGGGACGGCAGCGCAGTTCTGTGATGGGACGTATACGGATCCGCGGGCCGAGGAGGTG
>DASTUP010000141.1:0-5215 GCA_035759585.1 Gemmatimonadales bacterium
CTTGTCATCGCATGCCGGTGGGGTAGTATGCAACGGAGCGCCGCCTGCAACCTGGATTTCCCGATAGCGAAGGAGCGGTCATGGAACCCCCATCCCACGTGTTCTTCGATATCGGAGGCGTGCTCGGTACCAACGGGTGGGACACGCGGCAGCGCGCGGCGGCCGCAGCGGAATTCGGGCTCGACGGGGAATTCGATGCACGTCATCGGGAAATCGTCGGTGACTGGGAGCTGGGGCGTCTCACGCTCGATGAGTATCTCGACATCGCCGTGTTCTACGAGCCCCGGACCTTCTCCCGGGAGGCGTTCCAGGACTGGATGAAGGCACAGAGCCGGCCGTTTCCCGAGTCGGTGCGGCTCGCCCGTCGCATCGCGGAGGCTGGCAGGGTGTGGCTCTTCACGCTGAACAACGAGTCCGCCGCGCTGAATCAGCACCGCATCGACCATTTCGGGCTGGCGGGCATCTTCGACGCCTTTCTCAGCTCCTGCTGGCTCGGCGTGCGCAAGCCGACTCCGCAGATCTACGCCACCGCGCTCGCCGTGACGCAGGCCACGCCGGAGCGGTCGCTCTTCATCGACGACCGGGCGCAGAACCTGGCGCCCGCCGCGGCGCGGGGTATGCGCACGATTCTCTACCGGAATCCCGCGCAGCTCGAGGCAGAGCTCCAGAAAGCCGGCCTGCTGTAGCGCTTCCTGTTCCCCGGAGCCCGGGTTCGCTCAAGGCTTCCATGCACCGCGCGCCACGGCCGGCACGAACGTATCGAGTCCCTCCGGCGGGAAGTCGATCGTGCGCCCTTCCTCCGCACTCTGGTAGGCCGCCATCAGCATCCGCACGACCTCGAGTCCGTCATCGAACGTGAGGAGCGGCGATTCCTTGCCCTGGAAGACACGGACGAAATGGCGGTTCTCCGCTTCGTAGCCGTACGCCATCGCCTCGTTGGCGACGACCGGCATGAGCCCCATCTCAGCGTTCTGCTTCTCGACCAGGTCCTCGCCCGCCTTGCCCTGCACTTCGCGGCTGAAGAAGAGCTTGAGCCCGCTGTCGAGCGTGTTCCACGCCATCGAGTACTCCGGCCCGAGCAGCTCGGCCGAAAGCCGGAGCCCGGCGCCGACGAAGCTCCAAGAGGTGGAGGCCTCGCCGATCACAGTGTGGCCGTCGTCGGTCTCGAACTCGATGACCAGGCTCGCGAAATCTTCCGAGGGATGCTTCCGGTAGTCCACCGCCGCGCCCATCGTCTGCGCGAGCTTCTCCGCGTATTCGGGGCGCGACCACTTGAGGCTGGCGATGTGCCCCGTGATGCGCCGCGGCCTCACGGTCGAGAGCGGAGCTCCCGGCTTCGTGAGCAGGTGCCGGACGACGAGCGCCGAGTGGCACATCATGTCGTTGAGCACGCCACCGCCCTGGAGCGCGCCCTGCCAGAACCAGGGCATGTGCGGGCCGCTGTGCTCTTCGGCCGCGCGCGCGAGATACGGCCGGCCCGTCAGCTTCGCGCCGCGCGCCCAGATGAGATTGCGGCCGTGAGACACCTGCGGGGCGAAGAGCTGGTTCTCGAGATACCCGGTCTTCAGTCCGACCCGCTTCACCAGCTCCACCACCTTCTTCGCTTCGGCGACGTTCCGCGCGAGCGGCTTCTCGCAGGCGAGGCCCTTGAGCTCGCCCTTTCCGCTCTCGATGGCCTGCACGATCTCCTCGACGTTCTCGATGCGGGCCTGGTTCGGGCCGGAGAGCCAGAGGGCGTCGATGGCGGGATCGGCGACCATGTCGGCGATCGAGGCGTAGGCGCGCGCGCGGCCGACGTCGAGCTCGGACGCAAACGCCGCTGTGGCCGCAGCATTCTTCGCGGTTGGGCTCCACACGCCGCGGATTTCCGCGTCCCGCACGCCAACGAAGGAGTTGATATGGAAGCGTGCGTTGAAGCCGCTGCCAATGAAGCCGATGCCTAGGGGTGGGGTCATGGAGGTCGGTGAAAGGGTCGTTGGTAGCTAGGTAGCTAGGTAGATGCTAGCGAGGCGATCTATGGCGCGCGAAAGATGATGCGCGCGGAAATTGGGCTACAGCTTGCTGGGCACCGAACCGCATTTTCGAAGATGGCACCACATCGTGATCTCGCTGCATGGCAGGCCGCCCGGGAGGTGGTAGCGATCGTTCTGCGACTGAGTCGCGGTGCATGGAAACCCTACCTGAGTGCGGTCTTTGCCCAGCTTCAGCGGTCATCGCTCTCGGTACAGTTGAACATCGCCGAAGGATACGCCTCGGGCCGGACACGCCGATGCAGGTATTTCCTGGAAATCGCCTACGCATCGGCGATGGAAACGGACGATCTCCTCCAGGTTCTCGCTGACGAAGCGATCCTCGCTCCAGATGATGCCGCGACTGCACTCGCAACCTGCCGCCGGAGCCAGGCGCTGATCAAGGGCCTGATCCGCCGCTATTCCGCCGCAAGATCGCCCCGCCCGCAACGCCCTCCCCCGCCCCCCTCTACCTAGCTACCTAGCTACGAGACGCCCTCACCCTACCCCGATCTTCTTCAACTGCTCCGCGGGACAGCCGTTCCAGTTCGGATTGAATACGTTCCCGATGTAGCGGAGATCTTCGACGCCGATACGGCTGGACCAGAACCCTGTTGCCGTGAGATTCCGGAAGTTCTTGAAGAAGTCCACGCCCTCCTTCATTCCCTCGGTTGCCTTCTTCGGCCAGGCTATGGCTTCGACGATGCCGATCCGCTCCGCCTCGGCGAGATCCGCGAACGCCTTCTGGTGCCGTCGCACGCTCTCCGCATCGAGCCACGCGAGCCCCTTCCGCATCTGCTCGCCGCTCGAGGGGTACACGACCATGATGTGATCCATGAACTCCGGCACCTTCGCATCGCCGGCGCTGCCGGAGCGCTCGTCCTTCGGGATGACGATATCGGCGAGGATGCGGACGGTGCGGAGCTCGGGCTCGGTGAAGAATTCCGGCGTGAACGGCCCGTCGGCCGCCTCGCGCGCCTTGCGCGCGGCGCGCTCGACGCCGTCCGAGGTGCACCCGAAGGCGCCGCTCATCACGGCGAGGCCGAGGAAGCCGAGCATCTCGCGGCGGGAGAAATCGGTCATACGGCGCCTCCCTTCCGCTGTTCCGTGATGTGATCGGCGGTGCGCATGGCGAGCGCAAGGATCGTCCAGGTGGGATTCTTGTCGGCCTGCGAGACGAACGGACCGCCGTCGGAGACGAAGAGGTTCGGCACGTCGTGCGCGCGGCACCACTCGTTCACCACCGAGCGCGAGGGGTCCTTCCCCATCCGCGTCGTGCCCATCTCGTGGATGATGCGCCCGCCGGTGGCGATGCCGTAGCCCCTTTCCTTCGTGGGCATCGGCGAGAAGACCTCGCCGCCCATCTCGTCGATGAGCGCGCGGAAAGTCTCCTGCATGTGCTTCACCTGCAGGCGCTCGTGGTCGGTCCAGTCCCAGTGGAAGCGAAGCACGGGGATGCCCCAGCGATCCTTCACCTCGGGATCGATCTCGCAGTAGCTGCGGTCGTTCGGGATCATCTCGCCCCGGCCGGAGAACCCGATCGTGGTGCCGTAGAGCCGGCGGTACGAATCCTTGAGCGCCTTGCCGTAGCCTCCGAATTCGGGATAGTTCTCGATTCCGCCCATGAATCCGTATGATGGCACGCCGCGCCCACCCCAGATCTCGATGTGGTAGCCGCGCGGAAAGTCGAGCCTGCTGTTGTCCAGCCACCAGGGGCAGTAGAGGTGCATTCCGCCGACGCCGTCCTCGTTGTGCGGAATGCCGTTCATGAGCTTCGGGATGAAGCCCGCGACGTCGGTGCCCGTCGTATCGGTCAGGTACTTCCCGACGACGCCGCTCGAGTTCGCGAGTCCCTGGGGAAAGCGTGACGACTTCGAGTTGAGCAGCAGGCGCGCCGACTCGCAGGCGCTGGCCGCGAGCACCACGATCCGCGCGCGGACGTGCTGATCGGTACCGTCCGCCTTGTTGACGTACGCAACTCCGTCCACCTTCCCGTCCGCGCCGACGGTCACCTCGCGCGCCATGGCGTTCGTGTGCAGCGTGAGCTTCCCCGTCTCCAGCGCCGGAGCGATCAGCACGTTCGTCGAGGAGAAATTCGAGTTGGTCCGGCAGCCGCGGTTGCACTGACCGCAGTAGTGGCACGCCGCGCGGCCGTTGTGCGGCCGGGTGATGATCGAGAGGCGCGCCGGGATGCAGGTGACATTGAGGCGGTCCGCCGCCTGCTTGGCCAGCAGCTCGTAGCAGCGGGGAGCGGGCGGAGGCAGGAAGCGGCCGTCGGGCTCGTTCGGCAGGTTCTCGACGCTGCCGAAGATTCCGATGAGGTCGTCCACCCGGTCGTAGTATGGCTTGAGCGTGTCGTAGCCGATCGGCCAGTCGTCGCCGAGCCCGTCGAGGCTCTTCCGGCGGAAATCGTCGGGGCCGAAGCGGAGCGAGATGCGCCCCCAGTGATTCGTGCGCCCGCCCACCATGCGGGCGCGCCACCAGTCGAACTTCGAGCCGTCGGCGCGCGTGTACGGCTCCCCTTCGATGTCCCAGCCGCCGATGCAGGCGTCGAACTCGCCGAACGGCCGTTCCTTCGTGGAGTTCCCGCGGATGGGCGACTCGTACGGCCACTGGAGCATCACCGAGTCCTTCGTATTGTCCCACGGGCCGCCGGCTTCGAGCATGACGACGTCGGCGCCGGCCTGCGTCAGCATGTAGGCCATCATGCCGCCGCCCGCGCCGGAGCCGACCACGCAGACGTCGTACACCTTGCGCTGCTGGAGGAGAGGCATTGAGAGTTATGGGTGAGAGGGTTGGTGGGTGGGTCTCGGGACTCGGGTCTCGGGACTCGGGACTCGGGACTCGGTCAAGGGCAGGGCCACCCGGCGTGCCCCGAGCCCGAGGCGGACTCCCGAGTCCCGAGTCCCAAACCCCGAGTCCCAAACCCCGAGTCCCCCCAACCTATCCGCCGCCGAGACCCGGCACCAGTGAAATGAATCGCTCCTTCGAGTACTTCGAGTTCGATCCGGCGCCGCCGCTCGCGCGACACGTCACCGCGTACTGGGGATTCCGCGTGCGCGTGTCCAATCCGCCGGTCCACCGGGTCTGGCCGGACGGCTGCATCGCGCTCGCCGCTGTCACGCTCGGGGGGCACTCGCACTGGACGCTCGTGGGGCCGCGAATGGGGCCGCTCGACGTGGCCGTGTCACCCGGCGCGACCTACT
>DASTUP010000142.1:0-13459 GCA_035759585.1 Gemmatimonadales bacterium
CACGACGTCCGGATCCATTCGGGCACCTGCGCGGCACCCGGTGGCGAGGTCAGCAACCTCGACGACGTCCAGGGCAACGGCCAGGCGAGCGACAGTGAGGTCGCCGTCAGCATGACGACGCTCATGGACGGCAATCACATCATCATCGCGGACGAGAACGATGGCGATCGCATCGTCGCCTGCGCCGCGATTCCGAAGCGCGGCATGTAACCGAGCGATCGCCGCGCCCGGGAAACCAGGCGTCGATGAAGTGACCGAGGGGCGGGTTCGGGAGCGGTCTCCCGATTCCCGCCCTTTGTCCTGCCCCCTTCACTCCCCTTGCGCCCGCCGCCGACCGGCCGTACCTATGGTCTGGTAAGTCATTGCGCTGCAACAACTTCTGTTGACAACTCGGTGGAAAACCCGTCGCATGGCGTGGAAAAGCCGGCGCGGCCGTGGAAAACACCGATCACTCAACCGGCTCGGCAGATGATTCAGGAAATCACTTCACGCCGCGATCGGGGGCTGGCACTCTGGTGCCGGCGGCCCGACTGGATCGAGCCGATGCGCGCCTCGCCGGCCGAGCCGCGCCCACTCGGCGGGGACTGGGTCTGGGAGCCGCGGCTCGAAGGGCTGCGGTGCCTCGCCTGGACGTCCAATGGCGGCGTCATGCTGAAGGATGCCGGGCGGCGCTCGCTGGACGGGCGGTATCCCGGGCTCGTGGCGCTCCTCGCCGAGGCCGCGCGCGGAGACGCGATCCTGGACGGGATGATCACCGCTCAGGGCCTCGAGCTCTTCGACTGCCTTTTCTATGAGGGGGCGACGCTTACCTCACTTCCCCTCGTGGACCGTCGCGCCGTCCTGCGCGACGCCGTGCTCTTCGGCGACGGCCTGCACCTCGTGCCCTACCGCCTGGCCGCGCCGGGAGCTGCCGGGCGCGATGGCAGTGTCCCGTCGGGCGCCGGGATCATCGCGAAGCGCGCGGCCGGACGGTACGTCGGCGGCCGCAGCGGAGACTGGCTCGCCTTCGACTGTGCCAACGCGCAGGAGTTCGTCATCGGCGGTTACTCCGAAGCTCCCGAAAGCGCCGCCGCACTCGCGCTCCTGATCGGATACTACGAAGACGGTCGCCTCCGCTATGCCGGCCGCGTGAGCGCCGCCTATGATCCTTCTTCGCTGACCGCCATGGCGCCGACGCTCGCGCGCCTCCGGCGGCGCACCTCGCCGTTCGGTGGAGCGGTGCCGGGAGGTGGCCACATCCAGTGGGTCTCGCCGGCGCTGGTTGCGCAGATCGGTTTCAGCGAGTGGACACCGGCCGGCCTGCCGAAGCAGCCGAGGTTCATCAGCCTGAGGCACGACCGGGAGCCGGACGAGGTGCGCCGGGCGGCCGTGCGCGGCTGAGCTGATCCGCAACATTTCCGGCGGCCGCGTCGTATGGCGTTGTGGCCGCCGACCACGATACGTTTATCATCCCGAAACAGATCCGCCTTTCCTTCTCACCTGACGACTCAGCGGGAGCACGCCTGTGGAACGTCGCGACTTCCTGCAGTACACCGGCCTTGCCGCGGGAGCACTCGTGCTTCCGGTGCGCGGCCGGCCGCTCGCCGACCTGAACGGCGCTCTGACCCCGATTCCCACCGCGGACAAGAAGGCGCTCGCCGATGCGGCGCTCGGCGCTGCGCGCTCAGCGGGGGCGACCTATGCGGACATCCGGATCGGCCGCTACCTCAACCAGTCGATCTTCTCGCGCGACGGAAAGATCCAGGGCGTCTCGAATTCGGAATCGTACGGCGCCGGCATCCGCGTCATCGCCGGGGGCACCTGGGGCTTCGCCGCCACGAACGACGTCACCACCGACGGCCTGGCCGCGGCGGCTCGCCAGGCGGTCGCGATCGCGCAGGCCAACGCAAAGCTCCAGACCGAGCCGGTGCAGCTCGCGCCGCAGCGCGGATTCGGCGAGGTCTCATGGAAAACGCCGATCGAGAAAAGCGCGTTCGAGGTCCCGGTGAGCGAGAAGGCGGACCTCCTCGGCGCCGTCGCCTCCGCCGCGCTCAAGGCGGGCGCCAACTTCATCAACGCCAATCTCGGCTTCGTCAACGAGCAGAAATACTTCGCCTCGACGGACGGGAGCTACATCGACCAGGACATCCACCGCATCGGCCCCGGCTTCAACGTCACCGTCGTCGATCGCGCGAGCGGAAAGTTCGAGTCGCGCGGCGACCTGTCCGCGCCGATGGGCATGGGATGGGAGTACCTGTCGGGACGTCCGGCGGGGAAGCACCAGGGACCGGGCACGGTCAAGTACGGCACGTTCTACGACATGGTCGAGGACGCGACCATGGCACCGGAGCAGGCGCGGGAAAAGCTCGCCGCAAAGTCCGTCACCGCCGGCAAGTACGATCTCGTGCTCGACCCGTCGCACCTCTGGCTCACGATCCACGAATCGGTCGGCCATCCGCTCGAGCTCGACCGCGTCCTCGGCTACGAAGCCAATTACGCGGGCACCAGCTTCGCGACGCTCGACAAGTGGCGCGGGAAGGACTTCAAGTACGGCTCGCCGATCGTGAACTTCGTCGCCGACAAGACGCAGCCTCACTCGCTCGGCGCCGTCGGCTGGGACGATGAGGGCGTGAAGACGAAGGAGTGGATGCTGGTCCGGGACGGGATCCTGGTCGACTACCAGAAGATCCGCGACCAGGCGCACATCCTCGGCCAGGACGAGTCGGACGGCTGCTGCTATGCCGACAGCTGGAGCGAGGTGCAGTTCCAGCGGATGCCGAACGTGTCGCTCCGTCCGGGCACCGCGCCCCTCACGCCGGAGCAGATGATCGCGAACGTCGAGAAGGGGATCTACATCGTGGGCGACAGTTCCTACTCGATCGACCAGCAGCGCTACAACTTCCAGTTCAGCGGCAAGCTCTTCTACGAGATCCTGAACGGGAAGATCACCGGGATGCTGCGCGACGTGGCCTACCAGGCGAACACCCAGGAGTTCTGGAACTCGTGCGCCGCCATCTGCGACCAGCGCGACTACCGCATGGGGGGCTCCTTCAACGACGGCAAGGGGCAGCCGCCGCAGTCGAGCTCGGTCTCCCACGGGTCGAGCACCACTCACATCACCGGCGTCAACGTCATCAATACCGCGAGGAAGATCTGACATGATTCTCGACGAACGCCAGGCACGCGCGATCCTCGAGAAGGCGCTGCGGCTGAGCAAGGCAGACGAGTGCACGGTCCGGCTGAACGGCCGGACCGGCGGGAACATCCGCTATGCGCGCAACACGGTCACGACGGCCGGGGCCCAGCAGAACATGAGCCTCAGCGTGGCCTCGAGCTTCGGCAAGCGCACGGGAAGCGCATCCACCAACGAGTTCGACGACGCGTCCATCGAGCGCGCCATCCGCCGGTCCGAGGAGCTCGCGCGGCTCGCTCCCGAGAATCCCGAGCACATGGAGGTGCTCGGCCCGCAGACGTACACGCCGACCCCCGCATACTTCGAGTCCACGGCTGCGATCACGCCGGACTATCGCGCGGACGTCGCCGCGGCCGGCATCGTGCCGGCCCGGGGGAAGGACTGCACCGCCGCCGGATTCCTGAACGACGGCGCCGGCTTCACCTCGATGCTCAACTCGAAGGGACTGTTCGCGTACCACCGGTCGAGCGACGTGGACTTCTCGCTCACGGTCCGTACCACCGACGGCTCCGGTTCCGGTTACGTCACACGCGACGCGAACGACGTGCGGAAGTTCGACGCGAAGACCGCCAGCGCCATCGCCCTCGAGAAGGCGGTCGCGAGCCGGAATCCGCGGGCCATCGAGCCGGGGAAGTACACCGTCATCCTCGAGCCGGAGGCCTCGGTCGAGCTGATCCAGAACATGATGGGCTTCGATGCGCGGAGCGCCGAGGAGGGCCGCAGCTGGCTCGCCGCGCCCGGCGGCACCACGCGGCTCGGCCAGAAGCTCATGGACGAGCGCGTGACGATCTATTCGGATCCGTCGAATCCCGAAGTCCCGGCGTCGCCCTGGTCGGGAGATGGCCAGGCGCGGAGGCGGACGATGTGGATCGAGAAGGGCGTCGTGAAGAACCTCGCCTACTCGCGCTACTGGGCGCAGAAACAGGGGAAGGAGCCGCTGCCGGGCCCGGCCAACATCATCATGGAAGGCGGGAACGAGTCGCTCGAGGAGCTGATCCGCGGCACGCGCCGCGGGATTCTCCTCACGCGCACCTGGTACATCCGGACGGTGGACCCGCAGACCCTGCTCTACACCGGCCTCACGCGCGACGGCACCTTCTACATCGAGGACGGCCAGATCCGGTACGCGGTGAAGAACTTCCGGTTCAACGAGTCCCCGGTCATCATGCTCAACAATCTCGACGCGCTGGGGCGCCCCGAGCGGATCCGCGGCAACCTGATTCCGCCGATGCGCGTGCGCGACTTCACGTTTACCTCGCTGTCGGACGCGATCTAGTCGAGGGCGGACCGACCGGATCGCGGCGCGGCGTTCGCCGGGGCCGCAGCATCGGTACCATGCATCGTGACTTCCTCGCGGCCGCTACGCTTCTCGTGGCGGCCGCGCCCGCCACCGCCGGCGCACAGCGCGGGGCGCCGACGATCTCACCGGTCGCCGTCCCCGCGTCGCTCGCCACCCTCGAGTTCACCGGCTCCTCGCTCATCTGGGTCGATGACTCGACCCTGGCGCTCCTGGACAACGACGCGAAGCAGTTCGTAACGGCCGAGATCAGGCACGGCACGCTGCGACGCCATGGACGCGAGGGAAGCGGGCCCGGTGAATTCCGTGCACCGGTATTCCTCCTCGCGCGGGACGGAGAGGTGCTCGTGGACGACATCACGACCCGACGCATCAGCCGGTTCGACCGGAAACGCCGGTTCATCGCAAGCGTTCCCACGCCGGGGGCAACTCTGCAGCTGCTCGGATGGAGCGGGGACCGTGTACGGATCGCGTGGACATCCTTCATGCCCGGGGGTGGCCCCACGATCAGCGACATCGACCTCACGGGCGGCGCGGCATTCGAGCGGTTTCAGGTGCTGGCGCGCGATCCATCGCTCGCCTCGCCCATGCCCGGTGGGGCCGGGAATTCGGCGTTTCTCGCGGTCGCGCCGGGACCTCGCGGGAGCATCGTCGTCGGCTCGCCGCGGCCTTACCGGATCACCGTGTTCGATTCGGCGGGCCGCCCGCTTCATCGCTTCGGGCGCGACCTGCCGCCTGTGTTCCGCACGCCCGCCGAGATCGATGCCATGGTGACACGCAGCGGACGGATGCTGGCCGGCGCCCCGGTGAACGCCGAGCAGCGCGGCAACCTCGCGGCACGCCTCCGCGAGACGCTTGGGAAGGAGCCGAAGCCGCACTTTCCCTGGATGGGCGGCATCGTCGTCGATCAGACGGGTGGCGTCTGGGTCCTGACGACGCGGGGGTCGAATCGAACCGACTTCGATGTCTTCTCCGCCGCAGGCGACTTCCGCGGCACCGTAACCACGCCCGGGCGCGTCGTTTCGTTCACCATCCGTGGCTCGCACCTCGCGGTGCTGGCCGAACGGACCGAAGGCGATGACGAGGGATTCCAGGGCATCGATCTCTACCGGATCGCTCGGCCGTGAGCGCTGCACGATCGGATTTCGTCTTTACCCGCCTCCAGTACACCTCCGGCGACTGGGACGTGGACGAGCGCATGCCGTCCAATCTCCTCAATTCGCTCGTCGAGTACACCACCGTCGAGGTGGCGCCCGTGGAGCGCGTCGTTCCGCTCGACAGTGCCGCCGTCTTCGATGCGCCGTTCGCGTACATGGCGGGACATCGTCTCGTGGAGTTCACGGCGCGCGAGCGGGATATCTTCGAGCGGTTCGTGCGCGGAGGCGGCTTCGTCTTTGCCGACGACTGCAATCACGACATCGACGGCCTCTTCGCCCGCTCGTTCGAAGCGCAGATCGCCGCGATCTTCGGCGAGCAGGCGCTGCGGAAGATCCCGAACGACCACGAGCTCTACCGCGCCTTCTTCGAGTTCGACGACGGCCCGCCGCCGACCGCCCTGGAGCTGAACGGCTGGGGCGACGACCTGGTGCACGATTACCTGAAGGCCGTCGAGATCGACGGCCGCATCGGGATTCTCTACAGCAACAAGGATTACGGCTGCGAGTGGGACTACGATTTCCGCAACAAGCGGTTCCTGGCCGAGGACAATACGAAATTCGGAGTGAACATCGTGATCTACGCGCTGACGGCATGACGGCCCTCCCCGCCACCGAGCGCGAGATCACTTCGCTCCTCGGCCGCCTCGGCACGCTCCGCGCCGAGATCGGCAAGGTGATCGTCGGCCAGGATGCGACGGTGCACGAGCTGCTGATCGCCTTCCTGGCCGGCGGCCACGCCCTGCTCGAGGGCGTGCCCGGCCTCGCGAAGACGCTCCTCATCCGTACGCTCGCCGACGCGGTGAACCTGACCTTCCGTCGCATTCAGTTCACGCCGGACCTGATGCCGACCGATATTCTCGGCACCGAAGTGCTCGAGGAGGACCATGCTTCGGGGCGGCGCTTCTTCAAGTTCACGCGCGGGCCGATCTTCGCGAACATCGTCCTGGCCGACGAAATCAACCGGACCCCGCCCAAGACGCAGGCGGCGCTGCTCGAGGCCATGCAGGAGCATGCGGTCACCTACGGCGGGACCTCGTATCCGCTCGACGCGCCCTTCTTCGTGCTTGCGACGCAGAATCCGATCGAGCAGAGCGGCACGTATCCCCTGCCCGAGGCGCAGCTCGACCGGTTCCTCCTCTACATCCGCGTCGCCTATCCTGGCGAGGCGGAGGAGCGGGAGATTCTCGCACGCACCACCGGCTCCGCGAAGGCCTCGGCCGAGCCGGTCATTTCGGCCGCCGAGATCCTGGCAGCGCAGGCGCTCGTACGGGAGGTGCGCCTGAGCGATGCGCTCCTCGACTACGCGACGCGGCTCGTGCGCGCCACCCGGCCGGCGGACTCGGCGATCGATGAAGTCAGGACGCTGGTGCGGTGGGGCGCCGGGCCCCGTGCCGGGCAGTCGCTGGTGCTCGCGTCCAAGGCACGCGCGCTCCTCGCGGGCCGCTTCGCCGTGACTCTCGACGACCTCCGCGCCGTCGCCGCACCGGTGCTGCGGCACCGGATCCTGGTCAATTACCGCGCCGAGGCGGATGGCATCTCGCCGGACGACGTCACGGCAAGCCTTCTCGCTGCGGTACCGCCACCGGCCGCACCGCTCCGGTGATCGAGCTCGACGCGCGCACCCTCGCCTCGCTCGGCGATCTCGAGCTCGTCGCGCGGCGGGTGGTGGACGGGTTCATGTTCGGCACGCATCCGAGCCGGCTGCAGGGCGCGGGCGTGGAATTCAGCCAATACCGCAGCTACCAGCCGGGCGACGACATCCGGCGCATCGACTGGAAGCTGTTCGCGAGATCGGATCGCTATTTCCTGCGTGAATCGGAAGTCGAGACGAGCGTCACGGTCCGCCTCATCCTCGATGCGAGCGATTCGATGCGCCAGGAGGAAGACGGCGTCTCGAAATTCACCTTTGCCCGCCTGCTCGCCGCGAGTCTCGCCACCCTCGCCTTCCGCCAGGGAGATGCCGTCGGCCTCACCGCGCTTCTCGCCGGTGGGGCCCGTGCCTGGCCGGCCAGCCGCGGCCGCCTGAATCTCAACCGGACCCTTCGGGAGCTCGAGCGCCTGTCGCCGGCCGGCGCCTGGCCTGGCTGGCGGGACGCGGAGGGGGCGCTGCTCAGTGGCTCGGGGCGCAGCATCACCTTCGTGCTCACCGACCTCCACGAGCGGAGCACCGAGATCCGCGCGGCGCTCAGGAAGCTTTCCGCGCTCGGCCACGACGTGGCGGTGCTCCACCTGATCGGCCGCCGCGAGCTCGAGTTCGACTACGGTGACGACCTCGTCTTCGAGGAGCTCGAGACCGGCCGGACGCTCGACGTGTCGGGCAGCGCGGTGCGCGCGCACTACCTCGCATCGCTCGACGGGGCGCTGCGGGCAGTGGAGCTCGAGCTTGGCGAGCAGCGCATCGAGTACACCCGCATTCGCCTCGACACGCCGCTCGACGCGGCGCTGCGCCAGGCACTCGTCCGCCGCCTCAGGCGCTGATGGGCTTCGGCTGGCCGCCCGGCCTCGCTGCGCTTGCCGCGCTCCTGGTGCCGCTCCTGATTCACCTCGCGCGTCGGCGGCCACGAAGTCCCGTGCTCGTCGGCACGCTCAGGCACCTGCCGGGCAGCACCGCGCCGCGCCGGGCGCGCTCCCGCATCAGCGAGCCGCTGCTGCTCGCGGTGCGGATGCTCGTCCTTGCGCTGCTGGCGCTCTTCATCGCGCAGCCCTTCCTCGACCGTCACCGCCCGTCCCGGCCTCCCCGCGCTCTGCTCGTGATTCCCTCGGCGATTCCGGAGGTCACGCTCCGGCGGCTACTGCCGGCGCTGGACTCGCTGCAGGCGGCCGGCCTGGAGACGCGGGAGCTGCCGATGGCAGATCTCTGGTCCGAGCTCGCGGAGCTCGACGCCGGCTTGCCGCCGGGATCGTCGATCGTGGTTGCCGCGCCGTTCGCGCTCCCGGTGACCGGCGCGCGCCCCGCGCTCGAGTCGGCCGTCTCGTTGCATCGCTTCGACTGGACCCGCGATTCGAGCTCCTCGGGTGACGCGACGCAGGCCCTTCACGTCAGCGTCATTGCCGACACTTCGCACCGCGTTGCCGCGGCGCGTCACGTGGCAGCATTCCAGGCCGTTGCGGAGCGGCGGGGCGACTCGCTGGTCATGGAGGCGAGCTCGAGCGACGACGGCTGGATCGCCTGGCTTTCCGATGCCGCACCATCGCCGGCCGTGCTCGAGCGCGTGCGAGCGGGGGGGACGCTTCTTACCGCGGGAAGCGCCTCGAGCGCAGGGCACGAGGCGGTGACGGCGCAGCGGCTCGGAAGCGGACTCATCATCGAAGCGGCGGCCGTCGGAGCTCCACCGGTCGATGCCTCGTTCCCCGAGCTCATTGCTCGAATCTGGCCCGATCCGACCGTGCTCTCCCCGACGGAGCCGGAGCCTGGCCGCATTTCGACGAGCCAGCTGCTCCCCGCGCGCGTGTCGCGCACCGATCGCGCCGATGTCCCGCGAACCGAGCTGGGCAGTGTTCTCCTGGCGCTCGCCTTCGCGCTCTTCCTGTTCGAGCGCTGGCTTTCGCATCGCCCGGCATCGGCGCCGCGGGCATGACGGCCGCGGAGCGCATTGCCGAGCTGGCGCGCCGGTACCGGCGGCGACGGAGACTCGCCGCCGCGGTCCTTTGCGCCGGCGTCGGGCTCCTCGGATTCGCAGGGGCCTGGAGAATCGGGGCTTCGATGCCACTCTCGATCGGGAGCGGGATCGCAGGCGGTGTGCTCGCCGCGCTGATTGCCCGACGGCTCCTCGAGCCGGTGCCCGACATTGCCGTCGCCCGGTACGTCGACCGCGCAGTGCCGGGGACGGAGGAGAGCGCCGAGCTCGTCCTCCGCGAAGGCGGCCTCACGCTGGTCGAGCAGCTCCAGCGGCGTCGGGTCGAGGCAGCGCTCGATCGAGTGGAATTGCCGAAGGCGCCGGATCGCGGTGCCCGGCACGTGGCTGCCTCCGGAATCGTGGCACTGATCGGCGCGATTGCGATATCGCTCCTCCCGGACACGACCGCCGGAAGCACCGCAACCGGACCGGCCGGGCAAGAAGGCGCCGCCGATGTGCCGGCACGGTTGACCGAAGTCTCCGTGGAGATCCGCCCCCCGAGGTATACGGCCATCCCGATCAGGACGCAGGACGGCCTCGAGATCGATGCCGAAGAGGGTGCAGAAATCCGCTGGCGACTGCGGACGAGCGGCCAGGTGCGGGCGCCGCGCCTCGTCACATCCGCGGGCGATACGATCGCTCTGATCGCGACCGCCGGCGAGCTGGAAGCACGGGTCACGGCGCGGCGATCGCTTCTCTACCAGGTCCTCCTCGACTCGACGCCCGAATCGCCGGAGATTCACCGGCTCACGGTTCGCCTCGACGGAGCGCCGGAGGTTACGGTACTGCGGCCGGCCCCCCGATCCGAGCTGCGCCCGGGCGTGCCGCTTCGGGTTCCGGTCGAGGTGCTCGCGACCGACGACCACGGCGCGGCGTCCGCCGAGCTCGTCGCGACCGTCACGACGGGCTCCGGCGAAAGTGTGCGCTTCCGCGAGCAGCGGGTTCCCTTCCCGGCACCCCGTCCGGCACGCGGCGGATCGCTTTTCCGCATGGCGCTCGACCTCGCCGCGCTCGGCATGGCCCCCGGAGACGAGCTCTACTTCCACGTCCTGGCGCGAGACCGGCGGCCGGAACCGAACGTCGGCCGCTCGGCGACGGTGTTCATCTCGCTCGCCGACACGGCCGTGCAGTCGCCGCCGCTCGTCGCCGGCGTTGCCCTCCCCGTGGCGCCCGAGTATTTCCGCAGCCAGCGGCAGATCATCATCGACACCGAGCGGCTCATCGCCGACGCGCCGCGCCTGCCGACCGACATCTTCCGCGAGCGTGCGAATGCGATCGGCATCGACCAGGGCCTCCTTCGTCTCCGCTACGGCGAGTTCACCGGCGAGGAGTTCGCAGGCGAAGTCCAGGCGGGCGAAACGCACGAGCACGACAGCGAAGAGAACGCGACCCTCCTCGCCGACTCTGTAAAAGCGACGCTCAAGGGCGCGATTGCCGAAATGTGGGAGGCGGAACTGCGGCTGCGCACGTATCGTCCGAAAGAGGCGCTGCCGTACGAATACCGGGCCTTGGAGCTGCTCAAGGCAGTCCAGCAGTCATCGCGCGCCTACGTCCAGCGCGTGGGCTTCGAGCCGCCGCCGCTCGAGATCGATCGGCGCCGCCTCACCGGTGATCTCGGCGATGTGCGGAGCCGCACCGTCAATGACAGCGCGGAGACGGAAGACCCGCGGAGCGCAACCCGGGAGGCGCTCGCGCTCCTGCGCGAGCTCGAGCGCGGCGTGCGTGCCGCCCCCGCGGATCGCGCGAGTCTCGCGGCTGCGGAAGAGGAGCTTGCGCGGCTTGCCGTCGAAGGCGACGGTGCGCAGCTCGACGCGCTGCGGCACGTGCGGCGTCTGCGCGCGTCGCTGGCCGATGGAGTTCCATGTGACGGCTGCATAGCCGCTGCGGAATCCGCGCTCGTGGCATCACTCCCACCGCCGCCGGCAAGCGCGTCGCCGAGGGGCGCAGGGACCGCGCTGGCGCGGCGGTATGCGGAGATTCTGCGGGGTGCTCGGTGAGCGGCATCGTCGTTGGCACTGCCGCGCTGCTGGCGTCCGCCTGGATGGTTCGCCTCGAGGTGCGGCGCCGCGATCGCCGCCATCTCGCACTCCGTATCGGCGCGTCGGTCATCGCGCTCGGCGCGCTTACGGCACTGGCGCTCGAGCCGGCGCTCCCGCGGCACATCGTGAACGAGCGGGTGGTGCTCGCCGCCGGTGGCATCTCGCGCGCAGGCGCGCAGCGGATCGCGGATTCCGCGGCAGCGCGGCAGGTGCTGGTGCTCGGCGAATCGGTCGCCGACCTGTCGGCGCTCCGGCGCACTCACCCCTCGGTCGCAGAAGTAGTCGTCGCCGGATGGGGCCTGCCTGCAGATGAGCTGGCCCGTGCCGGCGATCTCCGCGTGTCGCTCGCGCCCGTCCCGCTTCCACCCGGTATTCGCAGCCTATCATGGCCATCGCGCGTCGTGCTCGGCGAATCGGTGGCGATCACGGGCAAGGCCATTCCTGCAAGCTGGATCCACCTCGGCGGGACCGGAGTGACCAGTGACTCGGCCCGGGCCGATACCGATGGCGGTTTCGAGCTACGCTTCACACCACGCGCTGCAGGGCTGCAGTCGTTCACGCTCGCAAATGGCGGAGTGACCGACACCGGCGCCGTCGATGTCCGCGCCCGCACGCCGCCTGCCGTACTCCTCGTCGAAGGGACGCCCGGCTTCGAGCTGACGCACCTGCGGCGATGGCTGGCCCGGCGCGGAGGCAAGGTCGCCGCGCGGACGAGCGTGAGCCGCGGCCGGAGCAGAACGTTCGCCGTCAAGGGCGCATCGGCACCGGGTCGCGCGCTCACCGCAGAGCTGCTGCGCGACTTCGATATCGTGATCCTGGACGACGCAGCCGCCCGCGCCATGTCCGGCAGCGAGCTTGCGGCCCTGCGAGACGCCGTCACGCGTGAAGGCCTCGGGGTGCTGGTCACGGGGGCTGGTCTCCGACCGGGCGGACTTCCCCTGCCCGCTACACGCCCCGGTCGGGCAACGCGCACGATTCGCGTGCGCGCCGTCGGCTCGCGCAAGCTCTCGCCACCCGTCACCGCCGAGTCGTGGACGCCGATGCCGGATGCGGCGGGGACGGTCCTGCTCGAAGAAGGCGATGGCGATGCAGTCGTCGCGTGGGAGGCTGCAGGCGCCGGGCGCGTCGGAATCAGCGCCGTCCGGAATCCGAGCCGCTGGCTCCTCGAGGGCGACCGTGACGCATACGATCGCTACTGGACGGCGATCCTCGCGAGCCTTGCGCGCCCCGCCGCCCGGTGGCGACTTCCCTCCGAGCTTCCTGCCGAAACTGGACGCCCGTTCAGTCTCACCTGGCCGAGCCGCCTCGATACGCTCCTCGTCTCCGGTCCGGATGGCATCGATACGCTCTTCCCGACGCCCGATCGCGACTCGCTCACATGGACCGCCACGCTGTGGCCGCGCAGCACGGGCGAGTATCGGGCATACGGGCCCGGGGACACGCTCCGCTTCCGCGCCGCTGCGCGGGGAGGCTGGCTCGCGGCGAGAGCCGCCGCGAACCAGCGCGCGACGGAGCTCCACGCCGCACTCCACGATCAGCAAGCCTCCGGCGCCGATTCGGTTGCCGCGGCGCCAGTCGCGCCATGGATTTTCCTGGCCATCTTCACGGCGGCCTCAGGCTGGCTCTGGTGGGAGCGACGCGGCCGGACGGCCGGGTAGAAAAGGAGGGGAGAACGGGCGTCGGGTGACGCCCGTCCTCAGGCGAGATCAATAGAAGAGAGAGAGGGGTTGGGAAAGGGGACTACAACAGGCGCTGCGTCAGCCGGCTCATCCGACCGTTTGGCTGGGAGCCTCGGGTTTGATCCGGACGTCTCGCACATCACCGATCGTCCGCTCCGCCTGCCAACGGCAAGATCATCCCCCCCGGAGGGCACCGCTGTGCGGTGCGTCACAGGCAGCTAGCGGGATGCCCGGCGCTTCCGGGTCGCGGCCGCCTTCTTCGCGCTGCGGGAGCGGGCTGCCTTCGGACGCGCCGCGGCGGCAGCGCCTCCCTTCCGGCCACCTTTCTTCGCCGGTGCCAGATTCACCTTCTTCCCGCGCCCCGACCCGCTCTTCTTGCCGCCGCCGGTCATCAGGTTGACCGTCGCCCAGGCGCGCCGCTCGGCTTCCTCCTCGGGCACCCCGCGCTCCTCGTAACCTTCCTCGATCGTCCGCGCCTGGCGCTTCTGCTTGTCCGTG
>DASTUP010000143.1:0-12147 GCA_035759585.1 Gemmatimonadales bacterium
GACGATTCCGGTCTACCTGCGAACGGAAGGCGCCGGGCTCGTCGAGGTGGGGCTCGTCAGCGCGGTCACCTTCCCCTGGACGTTCAAGTTTCTCTGGGCGCCGCTCGTCGACCGGGTCGGCACGCGGCGACTCTGGATCACCGCCTGCCTCGCCGGCCTCTCCGTGCTCACCATCGTTGCCGGACACGCCGACGTTGCGACCATCGCGCCCGGCTTCTGGCTCCTCCTCGCGCTGATGGTGACGCTCTCGGCGACGCAGGACATCGCCATCGACGCGTACACCATCGAGTCCACCACCGATCGGGAGCTCGGCGTCGCCAACTCGGTCAGAATCGCGCTCTACCGGATTGCGATGTTCGCGGCCGGCGGCGCGCTGATCTGGATCGCGGGGCGCTGGGGATGGGACGCTTCGTTCACGACGGGCGCGCTCGTCATGGCGGCGCTCGCGGCGGCATCGTTCGCCATGCCGGGCACGCGCACGGACGAGCGTCACCACGCGAGCATCTGGACGCCGATACGCGAGCTCCTCCGCCGGCCGGGGATCGCCGCCGTCATCGCATTCGCGCTCCTCTTCAAGCTCGACGTGGCCCTGCTGGAGCCGATGATGCGCGCGTTCTGGGTGGATCGCGGGCTCACGCTCGAGGAGATCGGCGCATTCCTCACCACCGGGCGGATCCTGGCGACCGTGGGTGGTGCGGTGCTCGGGGGCATGCTGACGAGCCGCTGGGGCATCGGGACGGCGCTCTGGTCGCTCGGCGCCGTACAGGCGCTCTCGAGTCTGGGCTACTGGGCCGCCGCGGCGTTCACCGTTTCCAAGAGCGGAGTGATTGCGGCGGCGCTGTTCGAGAACTTCGCGGCGGGGATGGGCACCGCGGCGTTCGTGGCCTACCTGATGTCGGTCGCGGAGCGGCGCTTCGCCGCGACCCAGTATGCCCTCCTCTCGGCACTCCTCGCACTCACCCGGAGCGCGGCAGGCGCCGTCTCCGGCGGGCTCGCCGAACGGCTCGGTTATGCCGACTACTTCCTCATCACGTTTGCGCTGGGGCTTCCCGCCTTCGCGCTCATCCCGCTCCTCAGGCGGGCGGGCCGGCCCGACGGCGAGGCGCTCCCGCAGGGGTGAATCGCGGCCGTCAGAGGCGCGACGCGATCCAGCGGGCCACGGCCTCCTGCATCGGGCGCTGGCGGTGCCACGCATGGACCAGCGGCGCGTCGCTCGGGATCTCCGACATGAGCCGCGGGTGCGCAAAGAGCACGATGAGCGAGGCCATCGGCGTCTCGACCAGGAGCCGATCCCTCGAGACGCGCCCGAAGCCGCCCCGCCCCTTCCATGCGCGCGGCTCGGCGAACGCCAGCACCACGCGCGATCCTCCCGGTCCCAGCTCGATCCCTTCCGACTCGAGCGCGGCCGCGGTCCAGTCGCTCGGGCTCGCGGGATACGGGCCGCCGATATCGTCGTCCACGACGACGAGATCGATGGGCTGGCGGAGCCGAAGCTTCTCGCCGCGCACGAGCCCGCGGGCAACGAGCCGGTCCGCGAGGCGGCGGCCGATATCGCCGGGCGCCGGTGCCCCACCTCCGGGCTGCGGCGCGCGGGCGAGGAGCCGGTCGTAGCGCGCCAGCGCGTCAGCGACGCGCGCCGTGGCCAGCGTACCGTCCTCGATCGCGGCGACGAGTGCATCGCGCGCGGCGCGAGGCTGCTTCGGATAGAGCAGCAGGTCCACACCGGCCGCAACGGCCTGGACGTATGCCGCGCCCTCACTCCGCCCCACGAACGCCCCGTCCATGATCATCGCGTCCGTCACGATCACGCCGTCGAACCCGAGGTCGGTCCGGAGCCCGCCGAGAATCACCGAGGAGAGCGTGGCCGGAAGCGATCCGAGGTCGAGCGCCGGATAGGCGACGTGCGCCGTCATGACACCGGCGACACCGGCTGCCACGGCCGCGGCGAACGGCGCGCGGTCCACGGTGTCGAGCGTCATCGCATCGGCCTCGACGACCGGGAGGCCGGCGTGGGAGTCCGTCGTGGTGCGGCCATGCCCCGGGTAATGCTTTGCGCATGCCAGCGCGCCCGTGCCCTGGCAGCCTTCGATCCAGCGACGCACGGCGTCCCCGACCGCTGCCGGATCGTCGCCGAAGGACCGGGTCTGGACGATCGGATTGCTGGCGGCGAGATCGAGATCGGCTACCGGCGCAAACACCCAGTTGACGCCGACCGACAGCGCATCCTGCGCCGTGATCGCCCCCGCTTCACGGATCGCGTCGGGATCGTCGAGAGACGCGAGGGCGAGTGGCGGCGGCAGCTCCGTGAGTCCCGCGAACTGCTGGCCGGCGCCACGCTCGAGATCGGCGCCGATGAGGAGCGGTCGCCCCGCCTGCGTGCGAAGGTTCGCCGTGAGTGTCCGGACCTCGTCGGTCGGCCCGCCGAACACGATGAATCCGCCGACGCCGAGCTCCAGGGCTTCCGCGATCGCATCCTCTGCATGGCTGAAGCCGGTTTCGTCCGCCCAGCGGATTGCCGGCAGGATGAGGCGTGCGGGATCGGGGGACTTCATGCGGGAGTGACGCTGCCGAGGATGCGCGATCCGGCGGCGCCGGTGGCTGCCGGCAGGTTCCCGGGCTGGCCGTGCGTGGTGAGATAGCCGAGCAGTGCGAACGCAACCGCTTCCTTGGCGTCTCCGGCAAAGAAGAGCTCGTCGAAGCGACGCAGCGTCACCGGCGCCCGGCGTCCGGCGTCGAGGTGCTGCTGCAGCGAGCGCATCAGCCCCGGGTGATGCACGCCGCCGCCGGATACCACGACCTCCGCCGGCGGGGTCCACCGCACGATCGCGTCGGCAATGCTCCGGGCGGTGAGCTCGACGGCCGTGGCGACGCCGGACGGGCCGGGACAGCGGCTGCTGAGCGCGCGCGCGTAATCATCGCCGAAGCGCTCGCGCCCCGTGCTCTTCGGCGGCGCCTCGGCGAAATACGGATCGTCGAGCAGCTCGGCGAGGAGGCCGGCGTCGGGCGTCCCCTGCGCGCTCAGCTTCCCGTCGCGGTCGTACCCGCGCCGCGGATCCACCAGCCGCGTGACCCCGTCGATGACCGCCATACCCGGACCGGTGTCGAACGCGAATGCCCCCGCCTCGTCCTCGCGATGTGCGACGAAGGTGAGGTTCGCCATCCCTCCGATGTTGAGCAGGACGCGGGGACCGGTGCCGCCGAAGAGAAGCACATCCGCCATCGGGACGAGCGGGGCACCCTGGCCGCCCGCGGCGCAGTCCCGGGCGCGAAAGCCGCTCACGACGCGCGCGCCGAATCGCTCGGCGAGCACCGAAGGCTCGCCCAGCTGCCAGGAGACGAGCGGCGGCTCGTGCCAGATCGTCTGGCCCGGGAACGCAATGAACGACAGGTCCGACGCGAGCACGTTGCCGCGCTCGAGCACCCCCTGCACCGCTTCCGCCGCCCATTCGGCGAGGCGAACGTGCAACCGCGCGAGCGCGGGCGCGGTGGCGCCGTCGAGCGCCGCGCGAATCTCCTGGCGCTCCGCTTCCGAGTAGGGGCGGGTCAGGAAACCGAGAAGGCCCACGCGGCTGGGCCCATGGAACTGCACGAGCGCGGCATCGACGCCATCGAGCGACGTGCCCGACATGATGCCGACCGCGAGCGTCGGACGTTCAGTCACGCCTCCTCCATTGCCGGCGGGTCGCCGACGATTTCCCGCAGGCGACCGCGATTCGCTTCGATGAGGCGCTCCGCCTCGTCGCGCTCCACGCCGCGCCGCGCCATGACGATCGCGAGCTTGACCCGCCCATCGGCGCGGGTGAGGACGCCGCGCGCGTCATCGCGCGCCAGGCCCGTTGTTTCCATGACGATCCGCTCGCTCCGGTCCACGAGCTTGTCGTTCCAGGCGCGAAGGTCGACCATGAGATTGCCGTAGACCTTGCCGAGGCGGATCATGGCGCCGGTGGTGATGGTATTGAGCGCGAGCTTGGTGGCGGTGCCGGCCTTCATGCGCGTCGAGCCGGTGACCACTTCCGGCCCCACCCGCATGACGATGCATTCGTCGCACGTTTCCCGCAGCAGCGCGGGCGGCTCGGCGCAGGTGAGGAGCACCGTCTTCGCGCCGAGGGTCTGCGCTTTGGATAGCGCAGAGCGCACGTAGGGCGTGGTGCCGCTCGCCGCGATGCCGACCACGAGGTCGTCCGGCCCGACGCGACGCTCTTCCATTACGGCCAGGCCGGCGTTCACGTCATCTTCCGCGCCCTCGACCGACCTCACGAGCGCCTGCGCGCCGCCGGCGATGATGCCGACGACCATTTCGGGCGGCGTGCCGTAGGTGGGTGGACACTCCGCGGCGTCGAGCACACCGAGGCGCCCGCTCGTTCCGGCGCCGACGTACAGCAGGCGGCCGCCGGCCCGGAATGCGGCCTCGGCGAGCTCGATCACCCGCGCGAGCGCGTCTCCCTCGGCCGCCACCGCGCCGGGGACGAGCGCATCCTCCGCATTGATGAGCGAGACGATCTCGCGGGGCGTCGCGACGTCAATGCCCTGGCTGCGGGCGTTGCGGCGTTCGGTGAGGCGTGCGTCGCGGAAACTCTGGGTCATGAAGTCGGTGTTGGAGTGTGCGAACCCCGAGACGGGGCTAAATTAGGACTCGTCTGACGCCGGGGGCAACCCGGCCATTTCCCCCCGAAACAACGAGGCTCGCGTGTATCGTCGCCTGATCGGGCTGTTCCTTGCCGTCCTGCTTCCGGCCCTTCCCGCGTGTGCGGGACGAACTGCGCCGGCACCGACCGAAGCCGCTCCCGCGATCGGGGCTGAAGGGATCAGCCCGGCCTGGCGCCACGCCGGCAAATCGCGCGTCACGCTCGGCGAGCAGGCAATGGTCGTATCCGGAAGCCCGATCGCCAGCCAGGTCGGCGCCGACATCATCCGGCGCGGCGGCAATGCGGTGGATGCGGCGGTGGCGGTCGGCTTCGCGCTCGCGGTGGTGCACCCGGAGGCGGGCAACATCGGCGGCGGCGGGTTCATGGTGATCCGCATGCGCGACGGCAGCGTCAACGCGATCGATTACCGCGAGGTTGCCCCCGGCGCAGCGACGCGCGACATGTTCCTCGATCACAACGGCAACCCGAGCAACCTGAGCATCACCGGCCATCTCGCCGCCGGCGTGCCGGGTGCCGTGGCCGGGATGCTCGAGGCGCATCGCCGCTACGGGAAGCTGAGCCGCGCGGACGTCATCGAGCCGGCCGTCCTCCTCGCGCGGGACGGCTTCCTGGTCGATTCGTTCCGGTTCCGGTCGATCGAGAGCGACCGCGAGCGGCTGTACCTCTTCCCCGGCTCGCGCGAAGCGTTCCTCACCGACAGCGGCCATGCTCCCGCCCCGGGATCAACGTGGCGGCAGCCGGACCTCGCCCGCACGCTCGAGGCGATTCGGGACGAAGGCCCGGCCGGTTTCTACAAGGGGCGGGTGGCGGGCCTCATCGTCCAGGAGATGAAGCGCGGCGGCGGGATCATCAGCCACGAGGATCTCGCCGGCTACAAGGCCGAGTGGCGCGAGCCGATCCGGATCAGCTATCGCGGACATACGATCTATTCGATGCCGCCCGCGTCGTCGGGCGGCGTCACGATGGGCGAAATCCTCAACATCGTCGAAGGGTACGATCCCCTTCCGGCGTTCGGCACGTCCGAGCTGCTCCATCACGAGGCCGAAGCGATGCGCCGCGCTTTCACCGACCGCAATGTCCATCTGGGCGATCCCGCCTTCGTTTCCATGCCGCTCGAGCGACTCCTCTCGAAGTCATACGCCGCCGAGCTGCGGGAGCAGATCGGCGAACAGGCCTCGAAAACGGCGCCGTTCGATCCCGCCATCCGGGGCGGCGCATCGACGACGCACTACAGCGTCGTCGATGCCGAAGGCAATGCGGTGAGCACCACGACGACGCTCAACAACAGCTACGGCAGCGCCGTCACGGTCACCGGAGCGGGATTCCTTCTCAACGACGAGATGGACGATTTCGCGACGGCCCCGGGGAAGCCCAACATGTTCGGCCTGGTGCAGGGCGAGGCGAATGCCGTGGAGCCCGGGAAGCGCATGCTCTCCGCGATGACACCGAGCATCGTGCTCGATTCGGCAAATCAGCTGTACATGGTGGTGGGGACGCCGGGTGGACCGCGCATCATCACCATGGTCTATCACGTGATCTCCAACGTCATCGACCACGGGATGACGCTGGCGGACGCGGTCGCGGCGCCCCGAATGCACCACCAGGCCCTTCCCGACTACATCCGCGTCGAGCGCGGCGGCTTCACGGAGGCCACGCTGACCAACCTCCGCGCCCGCGGCCACGAAGTTCAGGAAAGCGGCACCTCGGGCGACGTCGAGGCGATCATCCGGACCGAGCGCGGGTGGGAGGGCGTGAGTGATCCGAGGTACGGGGGGGGTGGGGCGGGGTTCTGAGCGGCGGTCGGCGGTGATCGACGGCGCACACGCGCAGGCGGCAGGCGGCAGGTAGTGCGTGGATGAAAATGGACGACCCCACCGGTGCTTCGGTGGGGTCGTCGCTGTTTCTACGTACCGCCTGTCACCGACCGCCTGACGCCTGCCGTCAGGTCGTCGTCCGGGTGAAGGTATTGTCCAGGGTCACAACGACCGTGCTCCCTGCGGGGAGGATCACGTCGCGATCCTGGGTTTCGTTGGCGCGCTGGGCGCCGACCGCACCGCCGATCACGCCGCCGATGATGGCGCCCTTGCTGCCGCCACCGAGGACGCGTCCCACCACGGCACCTGCCGCCGCACCGCCGCCGACCTTGGCGACGTCACCGACGTCGGTCGGGCGGTCGCGCAGCTCGGTGGCGAGGCCGGTCACGTTACCCGTCAGGTCGTGCGTGGTCCCGTTGATCTCGACGCTCGAGGCGGCGAGGGTCAGCGTGCCGGTGTTGTCGCTCTTGTTCTCGGACTCACGAATCGACGTGATCGTCAGATTGACCGTGGAGCCCGCGGGGATGACGACTCGGCCCTGTGCGTCCCGCACGTCCCGCGCCACGCGCGCGGTGACCGTCTGGCCCTGCTTGTGGGTCTTGGACGAGATCTCGGTCCCCACCGTCGCGCTCAGTTCCGTCCCGGCCGGAAGCGTCCGTGCGGCCGGCGCGGCGGGTGCCGGCGCGGATGTGGACGGCCGCGACGGGCTCGGTGCAGGACGCGAGGTGGACGGCCGCGAAGTCGACGGCGCAGGCGCGGCCGGCTCCGGCGTCGTCGACGTGGCGGGCGCGTCGTTGAGCGCCACGCTGGAATCGGCCGGCGCCAGCTGCAGATCCCGGTTCAGGCTATCGGCGGTGGCCGCATCGTCCCCGTCGCCGTCGGCGCATGCCGCCGCCAGGGCCAGACCGAACACTGCCAGCAATCTTCTCGACATCGGCTCCTCCTCAGGGTTGTGAGCTTGCTCCGACTTCCTGTTGTCTCGACATTCCACACCACGATGCGCGAGCTGCGAACCCTCCTGCCGTACCTCCGATCCTGCCGCAAGGCGCTGGGATTCGGACTCGCCCTGGTGGTCGTCTCCAACGTCTTCACTACGGTCGCGCCTCTGTTCGTCGAGCGCGCCATCGATGCGCTCGACCGGAACGCGCCGTTCTCCACGGTCAGGACCGCCGTCCTCCTCCTGCTGGGGACCGCGGTGCTGGGCGGCGTTGCGCGCTACGGGATGCGTGATCTCCTGAACAGTGCCAGCCGCCGCGTGGAGTACGATCTGCGCAATCGTCTATACGCCTATTTACAGGAGTTATCCTCCGAATTCTATGACCGGTACGCAACCGGTGATGTGATGGCGCGCACAACGAACGACCTCCTCGCCGTCCGCATGGTTGCGGGGCCCGCCCTCATGTACCTGGTGGACACCATGGTCCGGACCGTGATCGTCATCCCGATCATGGTGCACATCAGCCCGCGGCTCGCCCTCGTGACCCTCGCCCCCCTCCTGGTGCTCCCACTGGCGATGGTGGCCTTCGGGTCCGTGATCCACCGGCGGAGCGAAGCCATCCAGGCGCAATTCTCTGCACTCACTTCCCATGCACACGAGGTGCTTTCCGGTGTCCGCATCGTTCGTGCCTATCGGCAGGAAGCGGCGGAGCTGCGCCATTTCCGGGGCCTGAACGATGAATACGCGAGCCGGAACCTTTCGCTCGCCCGCGCGCAGGGAATGTTCCACCCCCTCCTCACCTTCCTTGGCGGCCTCGGTGCCGTCGCCCTTCTCTACGCGGGCGGGCGGCTCGTCGTTGCAGGCGACGTCACCGTCGGCGAATTCGTCGCGTTCGGCGTGTATCTCGCAACGCTCGTCTGGCCGATGATTGCGCTCGGATGGGTCGTGAGCCTGGTGCAGCGCGGCGCCGCGTCGATGGGGCGGATCAACGAAATTCTCACTCAGGTCCCTGCCATCCGATCGCCGGCGGTGCCCCGGACCCTGCCACCGCCGCGCGGTGGCCGGGCGGTGGCGTTCGAAAACGTGTCATTCCGGTATCCGGACGCGCCCGACCGCGGGTGGGTCCTCGACGATGTGTCGTTCGAGATCCCTGCCGGCGCCGCGCTCGCCATCGTCGGCGCCACGGGTGCGGGCAAATCCACGCTCGTCGATCTCCTGGTGCGCACCTACGATCCCGATCGCGGCCGCATCCTCCTCGACGGCATCGATATCAGGGAACTGTCGCTCGAGGAGCTGCGTGCGGCGGTCGGCTTCGTGCCGCAGGAGACCTTTCTCTTCAGCGCCACGGTCCGGGAAAACATCCTGCTCGGGGCGCCCGATGACGGCCGGCTCGAGCGCGCCGCCGAAACGGCGCAGCTCGCCGAGGCGCTTCCGGCCCTGCCGCACGGTTACGACACGCAGCTCGGCGAGCGCGGGATCAATCTCTCGGGCGGCCAGAAGCAGCGGGCGGCAATTGCCCGGGGGCTCGCCCGGAATCCCCCCGTCTTCGTGCTCGACGACGCGCTCAGCGCGGTGGACACACAGACCGAGGCCCGCATCCTCGGCGCGCTGCGCGGCGCGCTCGCCGGGCGCACGAGCATCACCGTCTCGCATCGACTTGCGGCAGTTCGGGCGGCGGACCTGATCCTGGTGCTCGAGCGGGGCCGGATCGTCGAGCGCGGGACGCACGCGGCGCTGCAGGCCGCGGGTGGGCGGTACTGGGCACTGCTGCGGCGCCAGCAGATCGAGGAGGAAATCGAAGAAGTGCCCGTGGCAGGCGGCGCGAGCTAGATCCGATCCCTCAGGAAGCCGGGCGTGAGGTCCGCGAGCCAGCCGGCCAGCTGCGTGAACTTCCCGGTCACCATCAGGATCCCCACGAAGAGGAGCAGGATCCCGCTCACCACCTTGACCGTTCCGAGGTGACGGCGGAAGCCCGTGAACCATTCGAGGAAGCGATCGAGTGCGAACGCGGCCGCGATGAATGGAATCGCGAGGCCGGCGGAATAGGCGCCGAGCAGTGCCATTCCCCGCGAGAAATCCGCTTCCGTCGCTGCGAGTCCGAGGATTGCTCCGAGGATCGGGCCGAGACACGGCACCCATCCCGCCGCAAAGGCCATCCCCACCAGTGACGAGCCAAGGTAGCCCACCGGCTTGTCCTCGATCTGCACCCGCTTCTCGCGCTGCAGGAAATCGAGCTTCACCACCCCGAGCGTCCACAGGCCGAAGAGGATGATGAACGCGCCGCCGATGCGGGTGATCAGGATCTTCTGCGACTTGAGGGCCGCGCCGAATGCTGACGCGCCGGCGCCGAGCGCGAGGAAGACGAGCGTGAAGCCGAGGACGAAGAAAAGCGCGTGCGTGACGGTGACGCGGCGGCGCTGCACCGCGTCCGGCGCCATCATGCCGGTAAGGAAGCCGATGTAGGACGGCACCAGCGGCAGGACGCAGGGGGAAAGGAAGCTCAGGAGGCCGGCGCTGAAGGCGACGAAGACACCGAGCGAGATGCTGTCACTCACTGCTGCAGTCCTCCCAGTTCGCGCTGCAGGCATTGCCGGCACGTGCCGAAGATCTCCACGCGATGCCGCTCATGCCGGAACCCGTGCTCATCCGCGATCACCGGCAGCATACGCTCCAGCCGTTCGTTCGCGAACTCGACGACCCGGCCGCAGCGGATGCAGACGATATGCTCGTGGTGCTCCTTCCCGGCCGCACGCTCGAAGCGGCGGAAGCCCTCGCCGAACTCGTTCGCGCGGACGAGCCCGGACTGGACCAGCAGGTCCAGCGTACGGTAGATCGTCGCCGTGCCGATGCGCTCGCCGCGCGCCTTGAGCTGCGCCGCGATCGTCCCCACCGATTCGTGCCCGTCGGAGCCGATCACGAGCTCGGCGATCACGTCGCGCGGACGGGTGACGGGGAGGCGCTGCTCCCGGAGCCACCGGCGAAACTGCTCGAGCAACTCCGCGCGCTCGCTCCTATCCGGCAGCGGCATCGGCGGGCGCGGAGAACCAGCTCGCGACATCCACCTCGACCGGAGGCACCTCGTCATCCGTCCGCTGGTGGACCTCGTGCAGGAGCGTCGGGAGCTGCTCCAGAGGTCCGCTCCCGACCTCTTCCACCGACGCCTCGAACTTCCCGCGCTCTTTGCCCTTGATCTGCAGCATGTAGCGGGCGGTGTAGATGCGGCGTCGTTCCCCTTCGGCGCCTTCGATGCGCGTGAGCACGGCGGTGCCCCACTCCCGCTGGTCCTGCCGCAGGACCGGGAAGACCCAGAGGCCGTCGATCGATTCCACCGGCACGGTCTCCGACACCCTCTGCGCGAGCCGCTCCCACCCGTCGCCCTGCCCCGGCTCCATCATTTCACCACTCCCACGCCGCGCTCGATGTAGATGCGGAGCACGTGCATGAAGTCCTGCGCGTTCGTCACGACGCCGTACGCCTGGTGCGTGCCGCGATCCTTGAGCTTGTTGACCACGAACTCGGTCTGGTCCACGCAGATGGTCATCAGCGGCTCGGGCGCGCCACGCTGCGTGTGGAACGCCGGCAGCATGTTGCCGACCGCAATCGCATGAAGTGCCGTGGCGATGAAGATGGCGCCCGTCGCGCGTACGGTGTGCTCGCGCATGGCATCCTGTGCATCGAGCGCATCGGTGATGACACCGGGCAGCGGACCGTCATCCCGGATCGACCCGGAGAGCACATAAGGCACCCGGTGGGTGACGAGGGCGTGCATGATCCCGCTCCGGACGAGTCCCGAAGCGACGGCGTTCTCGATCGAGCCGGCCGCGCGCACACGATTGATCGCGCGCATGTGCAGGCCGTGGCCCCCTTCGGTCGGCTGGCCGGTGTTCGTCATGCCGAGCGTGGTGCCGAAGATCGCCGCTTCCATGTCGTGCACCGCGACGGCGTTGCCGACCAGCACTGCCTGAACGAAGCCGTTGGTGATGAACCATTCGAAATCGGTCCGCGCGCGGGAGTGCACCAGCGCCGGGCCGGCCACCCAGACGAGGTATCCCCCCCGCGCCTTCTGCTCGATCAGGCGCGCTGCGAGCTCTTCGTAGTTGACCGGCCGTTCCCGGCTCACTTCGGTGGACATGAACCGGAATTCGTTGGCGCCGTGCACGCCGCCCAGGAACCCCTCCGAATGGACCACGATGCCTTCGGTGCCGTCCTCGGCCTCGCCCATCGCGATCAGTTCGCCCGCGCGGAGGCGGCGCGGCTCGATGGTCTCCAGCAGGTCCCCCCGCCGGACGATGACGCAATCCATCCGGGGCCGCGTCGGGGCGATCCATTGCCCGCCCAGGTGCACGTACGTGGGAAGATTCGACGTCGAGAAGAATCCCTCGGGCAGGACGCCGTCGGCCGGGAGCGGCTCGAAGCGGGCCTCGGGCGCACCGGCAAACGGGGCCCGGGAAAAGTCGGGAATGGTGCTCGGCCTGGCTGTCATAGAGGGGTGGAACGTAACCGATCCGGGGTCGGCGATGAAGGTCGGACGCCGTGGATCAGAGCATGGAAACGGGGTCGCGGTCGATCACGATCGCCGGCTCCCGCCTCCGCCGGGCGAGGCCCCTGGCCGCGGTGCGGACGATCCGGCCCAGGTCACGGGAAGGCCCGCGGAGCACCGCGTGCCACCGCCAGCGCTCCTTGATCCGCGCCACCGGGCACGGCGCGGGCCCGAGGACCACGACGGGCAGCTCGTTGCGGTCGATCACGC
>DASTUP010000144.1:0-2659 GCA_035759585.1 Gemmatimonadales bacterium
CGATCGACCAGGTCTTTCCCATCATGCCGATCCATCGCCTGGGGGAGGAGCCCACCCGGCGCGGTACGCTGCAGGACGTGACCTGCGATTCGGATGGGAAGATCGATCGGTTCGCCGGCGGCAAGCCCGTGCGGCGCACCCTGCCGCTGCACGCCGTACCCGACGGGGACCCCTACATCCTGGGCATCTTCCTCTCGGGCGCCTACCAGGAGATCCTGGGCGATCTCCACAACCTCTTCGGCGACACGAATGCGGTGCACGTCTCGCTCAACGAGCAGGGCGGCTACGAGATCACCGACCTCGTGCACGGCGATACGGTGACCGAGGTGCTCAACTACGTCCAGTTCCACGCCTCCGACCTCCTCACCACCTTCCGCCGGAAGGTCAGCGCCGCCACCGGCCTCACCCGCCAGGAGGCGAACAGCTTCATCGCGGATTATGTGGCGGGACTCGAGGGATACACGTACCTCGAAGGAGACGTGGGATAGGCGGGCCTTGAACGGCACGCGCGATACCACGCCATTGGGGAAGCCCCCAAAAGACATCAGCTCCGAACCCATCAGGGGCTCGGAGCTGCATCCTCCACGGAACCTCCCGCAGTTTCTCCGTTACTTCCGCTTCTCGATCGGCACGAACGCCCGCTGCTCCGCTCCCGTATACACCTGCCGCGGGCGGGCGATCTTCTGCTCCTTGTCCTCGAGCATCTCCTCCCACTGCGCGAGCCAGCCGGGCATGCGGCCGAGGGCAAAGAGAACGGTGAAATATTCCGTCGGATAGCCCATGGCCTGGTAGATGAGGCCGGAATAGAAATCGACGTTCGGATAGAGCTTCCGCTTGATGAAGTACTCGTCCGAGAGCGCGATGCGCTCGAGCTCGACGGCGATTTCGAGCTTCGGATTGAGCCCCGTTTCGGCGAAGACCTCGTCGGCGACCCGCTTGATGAGCTTGGCCCGCGGATCGTACGACTTGTAGACGCGGTGCCCGAAGCCCATGAGCCGGCCCTCGCCCGACTTCACGCGATCGATGAACGCGGGAATGTTCTTCCTGTCCCCGATCTCGTCGAGCATGCGCAGCACCGCCTCGTTGGCGCCGCCGTGCAGCGGGCCGTAGAGGGCGGCGATCCCGGCCGAGATGGCGCTGAAGGGGTCCACCCCCGAAGAGCCCACGGCGCGGACGGCGCTGGTCGAACAGTTCTGCTCGTGATCGGCATGCAGGATGAGGAGGATCTCGAGCGCCCGCTGCAGCACCTTGTTCGGCTGGTGCTGGCCGCCGATGCTGAACGTCATGTTGACGTAATTGCCGATGTAGTCGAGATCGTTGCGCGGGAACTCGTAGGGAAGCCCCCGCGAATGGCGGAAGACGAACGCCGCGAGCGTGGGAATCTTCGCCATGAGGCGCACCCGCTGGATGTAGCGGTTCTCCGGGTCGTGCACGTCCTTCGCATCGGGATAGAACGTCGAGAGCGCGCCGACGACGCCCAAAAGCATGCCCATCGGGTGCGCGTCGTAGCGGAAGCCTCCGAGGAACTTGATGATGTTGGTGTGGACGTAAGTGTGGTACTTGATGTCCTGCGTCCACTTTTCGAGCTGCGCCGTGGTCGGCAGCTCGCCGGCCGAGAGGAGGTACGCCACTTCGAGAAAGGAAGCCCGCTCCGCCAGCTCTTCGATCGGGTAGCCGCGGTACCGGAGGATCCCCCGATCGCCGTCGATGAACGTGATGGCGCTCCGGCAGGCCGCGGTGTTCATGAACGCCGGATCGTAGGTCATCAGCCCGAAATCCTCGTCGGACACCTTGATCTGGCGCAGGTCCATCGCCTTGATCGTGCCGTCGCTCACGGGGACGTCGTAGGAGCTCCCGGTGCGGTTGTCGGTGATCGTGAGGGTGTCTTTGGGCACGGGGAGTCCTCGTCGAATGCGCGATGGCGGGTGATGCGGCTCGGCCGCAAAGATAGTCGCGGCCGGGGGGCGGTCACAACCACGGATCCCGGGTCTGCAACCGAATCACGCGGGTCCACGTAGATTCCACAGCGCCGTCCCCACTTCCATTCATCCAACGAGCGAAAACCGATGATCAAGCTGGCTACGTTCGCGCTGCTCGCTGCCGCAGCTGTCCCGCTCGCGGCCCAGACACAGGTGGATACCGCGGGCGCGGGCGCCCTGATCGCCCAGGCGATGGACCGCTCCGAGGTCATGCAGAACCTCCAGCACCTGAGCGATGCCATCGGACCGCGCCTCAGCGGTTCCGAGGCAATGCGGAAGGCCAACGACTGGGTGGCGGAGCGCTTCCGCGCCTACGGACTCGCCGCTTCGCTCGAGTCGTATCCATTCGGCGTCACGTGGGAGCGCGGGCCCATCAGCGTGCACCTGGTGACCCCGTTCCGGCGGGCGCTGCTCGCCTACAGCTGGGCCTGGACCGAGGGCACGGGGGGGCGTCCGCTGACGGGCCCGGTGGTGCGCGTCTCGATCTCGAGCCTCGAGGAGCTCGAGGCGAACCGCGAGCGCATCCGCGGCGCGTGGGTCATGCTGAACGATCCGTCGTTCGTGTGGAACCCGGACGGCCCGCCGATGACCGCCGACGATTCAGCGGCGCGCCGCGCCGATTTCGAGCGCCGGCGGCAGGCCAATCGCGCCGATGACGACACGACCGCCGCGGCGCGGGA
>DASTUP010000145.1:0-6215 GCA_035759585.1 Gemmatimonadales bacterium
GGCTTTGTGTCGCTGAAGCGACGTTCGTTCGGGATCCGTGCGAGGTTCGGGGAGCGCCCGTTCAGCGGCGCCAGTCGGCTTCAGCCGACACCAGCCGAGCCGCGGCTTCAGCCGCGAAGCGCGGAGCGACGAGAGGGGACCAGCGCAGGCTCGAGGTACTTCAGCCATGCCACCGCCGCGATCGCCCCGGCGAGCGCGCCCAGCCCTCCGTGGCCGAGGACGCTGATGAGGACCGATCCGGCGAACGTCGCGGTGCTCACGACGAGCACGACGCGCCGCACCGGCACGTCGGGCAGCAGCCACCATCCGAGGATCGGCATGGCGATGCCGCCGAAAACGGTGCCGATCATCGCGCTCACGCCCCATATGATGGGAATGGTGACCGCCTCGGGCACCCCGGCCAGGGCGAAGATCGTGAACACGGATACCAGCGTCGTGACCATGCCGGCGGCGATGCCGAGGAGCGTGAAGCGAAGTGTCTTGCGGAGCATGGGGGACCCTCCTACTCGGCGACCGGCCCCATCACCGGCGCCCGGTGCGCCGTCGTCGCGCGCCGCTCGGGCAGCGGCTCCATGTTCTTCCGCCGCCGGAAGTCGTCGATCGTGCGCCTCAGCCCCTCCTCGAGCTCCACCGTCGGCGCCCAGCCGAGGAGGGCCTTCGCGCGCGAGATGTTGGGCTGGCGCTGCGCCGGGTCGTCCTGCGGCAGCGCGCGGAACACCACCTGCGCTTCCCGCCCGCAGAGCGACGCCACCGACTCCGCCAGCTCGCGCATCGTGAACTCGACCGGGTTGCCGAGGTTGACGGGCTCGTGCAGGCCCTCGGAGGACATGAGGCGCACCAGCCCCTCGACGAGGTCGTCCACGTAGCAGAACGACCGGGTCTGCTCGCCGCTGCCGTACACCGTGAGCGGCTCGCCGCGGAGCGCCTGGAGGATGAAGTTCGAGACGACGCGGCCGTCGTTCTCCGCCATGCGCGGGCCGTACGTGTTGAAGATGCGCGCGATCCGGATGTCCACCTTCGCCTGCCGGTGATAGTCCGACATCAGCGTCTCAGCCACCCGCTTCCCCTCGTCGTAGCACGCCCTCGGCCCGATCGGGTTCACGTTCCCCCAGTAGCTCTCCACCTGCGGATGCACGGCCGGGTCACCGTAGACCTCGGAGGTGGACGCCTGGAGGATGCGCGCGCCGAAGCGCCGCGCGTTCTCGAGCGCGTTGAGCATCCCCATCACGTTCGTCTGCACCGTCTTGATCGGATCGATCTGGTAGTGAATGGGCGACGCGGGACAGGCGAGGTTGAAGATCCACTCGACGTCGGCGTAGAGGGGCAGGCAGACGTCGTGCTCGATCATCCGGAAGCCCGGCTGCTCCAGCAGGTGCGCGACGTTGGCGCGGCTCCCGGTGAAGAAATTGTCCACGCAGAGCACGTGGTGCCCATCCTTCAGCAGCCGCTCGCAGAGATGGGAGCCGATGAACCCGGCGCCGCCGGTTACGAGGACGCGCATGCACCCGCTCCTGATGACTGTGGACGATAGATGTCGTATCCGCCGGCGTGGGCGGACAACCCGTAGCCACTGAGCGCCGCTCGCGCCACCGGATCGGCGCACACGAAATCGAGATAGTTCACGGCAAGATCCCCCCGCGTCCGTTCACCTGGCGCCGGCGCCCGCACGACGATCGCCCGGGGCCGCCCATCCCGCAGGTTCTCCCCGACCCGCCGCCAGAGGGCGGCGGACGCTCCCGAGTCGCGAGCCTCGAGGCCCGAGCCCCGAGTCTCGAGTCCCGAGCCCCGAGTCCCGAGTCCCGAGTCCCGCCCCCCGAGCCCCGTAAACCAGAGATGCGGCATCGAGAGCACATGCTCCCACTTCCGCTCCAGCAGGATCGGATACGCATCCGCGAGCCGCACCGAGAAGATCGCCACGCGCGAGCCCGGCGGAAGGTCCCGGAGCGCGCCGGAGAGCTGCGACCGCTCGACCACGTCGCTCCCCACCTTCCCCATGAACCGCTCGGCCGCCACGAGGAACGGAAGCAGGAGCACGATCAGCAGGCCCGTGGCGGCGATCACCCGCCGCGCGACCCCGGTCGTGTGCCGCTCCGCCATGACCGGCGCCAGGAGCAGCTCGAGCATCGTGATCACCGCGAACCCCATCGCCGGGAAGTAGTGATACCCGAACCCCTTCCCCTGCACCGCAGCCGCCGCGAGAAAGCCGGCCGCGGCGAGCGCCAGCACCGTCACCCGCTGCCGGTTCGCCACCGAGCGCACCGTCACCGCCGCCACGATCAGCGCGAGCCACACCGAGAGCGGATAGATGTCCCGCAGCAGCAGCTGCCGCAGTGTCCCCCGCGAGAATTCCGCGTAGAGCGCGCCATAGGCCGAGACCGCGTCGAGATAGGCGGGCGCGAAGACGAGGATCGACGCGAACGCCACGGCAAGTGTGGCGAACGCCGCGAGATTCTCCGCCCGCAATATCGGCCGTGCGCTCCGCTCGCGGATGCATGCATACACTGTGAGCACGATCGGCACGAGCGCCGCCGGCGGCTTGATCGCCATGGCGATTCCCGCGGCGATGCCGGCCATGATGTCACTGCGAGGAGGTGGCGGAGCCGCCGACGAAGCCATCGGGTCGCGCCGCGTCGGGCGCTTCGCGCCCTCCTCGCGATGACGCTCGCTCGCCAGCACCACGTACCCCACCATCAGCCCGAATATCAGATGCTCCCGCTCCGCGAAGTGCCCCAGCGGAATCGCAAAGGCGAAGAGCACGAAGCCGGCGCGCACCGCAGGCGCCTCCCGCGTGAGCGGCCACGCGAGCGCCAGCATCCCGCCCAGGATCAGCAGCACCATCACGCGCAGCACGTCGGCGGGGTCGAAGCCCAGCCGCGCGATCAGGACGGCCGGCTGTGAGAGCCAGAAGACGAATGGAGGATTGAGGTCGATCAGGTCGGCATAGAGGCGCTCGCCGGCGAGCATGCGCCGCGCGGCGTCGAGCATGTACGCCGCGTCCCCGTTGAGCGGGCTCCGGAACTCGCCGGCGATGCCGGCGAGGGCGAGGAGCGCGAGCGCGGAAAGCGCCGCCGCGCCCCACGCAGCGCGGCTAGCGCCCGGGGGGCGAGTCTGCGGCGGTGTCGGCAGGCGCGTCTTCGGGCACGTCCTCGACCTGCGAGCGCCCGCGGTCCGAGACGGAGTAGTTCCCGACCCCCCGCGCGTCGATGCCGATGCTCGCGCGCGGCACGCCGGTCCGGTCGGCGAAGAGGAGCGTCGAGTTGCCGTCGGGCGCGAGGCCGAAGACCGAGCGCGTCTTCCCGGTGCCGTCGGCCAGCGCCATCGTCACCGACTGGTCCTGCAGCAGCGCCAGCACCGCGCGGTTGTGCCCCGCGGAGTCGATGAGGGTGACGCCCGAAGCACCGTCCGCCAGGAGGCTCAGCCGGATCCTCGGCTGCCCCGCCTCGTCCTGCAGCAGCAGCCGCACGGCGCCCGAGTCGTCCACGCCCCAGAGGCCGCGGGGCAATCCCGCCGCGTCCCGGATCACGAGCTGCCGCGCGGCGACGATGTCGGCCGTCGTCCCGGGAAGCCCGTACCGCGCGGACACCACCATGATCGCCACGGCGAGCCCGGCGAGGATGGCCACCAGGACGATGAGCGCGATGCTGAGCCGCCGGAGGCGGGCGTTGTCCCGCTCGACTGCATCGAGGCGCTCCAGGACGCCTTCGCCTCCTGCTGCCTCCAGCCGCGGATCGGTCATGCCTGCTCCGAAGTGTCGTCGAGGAAGTACGAGCGGCAGGCGCGGTCGAGCAGCTCGGGCGTCAGCACCGGCTCGGCCTGCAGGAAGGTCGCGATGTCCATGAAGTGGTCGAGGATGTCGCGCGGGTGGCAGGCGCGCGGCTCGAGCCCCATCCGGCCGTAGAAGTCGCGGTAGATCTGCGGGATCGCCCAGTCGGCAAAGGGAATGCCCCGCTCGTCGGAGCAGCGCCGGAAGATCTCGGCGTAGTTGTCCTGCTCGGGGCCGAGGACGTGGATCTTGTAGTGGATCCGGCGCATGAACGCCTCCTCCACCAGGTCCTTCGGCGCCAGGTTGGTCGAGAGGATGAGGAGGCAGTCGAACGGCACCGGGAACTTCCCGCCGGTGTGCAGCGTGAGGAAGTCGATGCGCTTCTCGAGCGGCACGATCCACCGGTTGAGCAGGTCGCGCGACGGGATCCGCTGGCGGCCGAAGTCGTCGATGATGAGCACGCCGCCGTTGGCTTTCAGCTGGAACGGCGCCTGATACATCTTCGAGTAGTGGTCGTACTGCAGGTCGAGCTGGTCGAGCGTGAGCTCGCCGCCGGTGATGACGACGGGCCGCCGCACGCGCACGAAGCGCCGGTCGAACGGCTCCGATTCCTTGATCCAGTCCGCCGCCTCGAGTCCCTCGTCCGGCACCTCGTGGTGATACACCGGGTCGTACATCACGAGGATCTGGCCATCCACCTCGATGGCGTACGGGATGTACAGCGCGCCGCCGAGCAGCTCGGCGATCGTCTCCGAGATGAACGTCTTGCCGTTCCCGGGACCGCCGTAGAGAAAGAGCGACCGCGCCGAGTTGATGGCCGGCCCGATGATCTCGAAGACCTTCGGGTCGAGCACCATGTTGCGGAACCCTTCCACCACCATCTCGCGCGTCACCTTCACGTTCCGGATGGACTGCTGCATCGTCCAGCGGCCGTACTGCGCGAGCGGCACGGGCGCCGGGCCGACGTACTGGCTCGAGGTGAGCGCGTCGCGCGCGCGGTCCCGGCCGGCGCCGGTCAGGTCGAAGACGTACCCCGCCCGGCTGTGCCCGGTGGTGCCGCGCACCTCGACGAGGCGGCGCTGCTGCAGGTCGTGCATGCGGCCGTCCACGAACGGGAACGGCAGCTTGACCACGTCCACCAGCTGCTGGCCGGTGCGCGCGCCCTGCACGTAGAGGGTCTTGAGGATGAGGTCGGCGATGAACTCGCCGGGAAGTCCGGTGTCCTCGACCGTGGCCGGCGGCTGCGGGCGGATGGCCCGCGTGGCCGCGAAGGGGTCGAGCCTGATGTCGTCTGCCGGGGTCGAGGTCATCGGGTCTCCTGCACCGAGCAATGAATGCGATCGCCGGGCATGGTACCGGTCGCCGCGAGCGTTCCGGCGGGAAGCTCGAGCGCGCTCCGCGCCGCGCGGTGATACTGCGTCCGCGCACCGGGCGCGAGCGCGGGATAGACGGCCACCACCGATCCGTCACGCGACAGGAAGGCGACGTCGATCGGAAAGCGCATGCCGAACATGTGCACCGCGCGGCAGGGATCGAGCAGCAGCCCCTCCCCCGCTTCGAGCGATTTTCTTCCCGAGAGCCCGCGGAGCCTGAGCCACCACCGGTCCGCGACGCCGACGCGTGAGCCGAGCACGGTGCCCCGGTCCACGTTCCGCGCCTCGACCCACCTCATCCGAAGTTTCCGAGCGCCTCGAAAATCTGGATGAGCGCCGGGCCCAGGATGATCACGAAGAGCGCCGGGAAGATGAAAAGGACGAGCGGAAAGACGAGCTTGATCGTGGTCTTCGCCGCCGCCTCTTCCGCTCGCTGCCGCCGCTTGGTGCGCATCGTCTCGGCGTGGGTCCGGAGCGCCTGCGCGATCGAGGTGCCGAACCGGTCCGTCTGGATCAGCATCGCCATGAGCGACTTGATGTCCTGGAGCCCGGTGCGATGGCCGAGGTTCCGGAACGCCTCGTCGCGCGGCGTGCCGGCCCGGATCTCGAGATTGACGAGCCCCACCTGCTCGCTCAGCACCGGGCTCACCCGCTCGATCTCCTCGGCCACGCGCACCATCGCCTGGTTGAGGCCGAGGCCGGCCTCGACGCAGACGACGAGGAGGTCGAGCGCGTCCGGCAGCGCTTTCTGCATCTGCTTCTGCCGGCGCGTGATGCGGCTCCGCAGGATGAGCGTCGGCGCGACGAAGCCGAAGAGCGCGCCCCAGACGCCCATGAGCACCGACGCCACCCACGACTGCCCGAGCATCGGCAGCAGGATCACCAGCGAGCCGCCCATGACGAGTGGCAGCCCGATGCGCGCGCCCAGGTAGATCGGCACGGCGCTCGCCTGCGGATAGCCTGCCTGGATCAGCCGGAGCCGAAGCGCGCTCGTGTCGCGGTGGCCGACCTCGACCTTCTCGCCCAGCGCCTGGATGATCGAGGTGAGCCGCTCCGCCTGCTCCTGCCGCCGGCGGCGG
>DASTUP010000146.1:0-36795 GCA_035759585.1 Gemmatimonadales bacterium
GGCGGGCAATCTCGACAGGTACGCCACGGCATCGGCGCTCGCGGAGATCATGCTGCGCTTCGCGCCTGCCGAGCCTCATCCGGAGAGCTTCGACGTGCTCCGCGAAGCGATCGCGCTCCTCGAGTCGGTACCCGCCGGCGCCGTCGATCCGGTGGGCGTGCGGCTGGTCTGGCAGCTCGTCTCCTCGCTCGGATTCGCTCCGGCACTCGACGAATGCGTGCGGGACGGCGCGCCGCTGTCCGATACCGGGCCCATCGCATTCAGCACGCGCGAGGGGGGGGCGCTCTGCGCCCGGTGCGCCTCGCAGCTCGAGGCTACCCGGCTCCCATCGGAGGGTCGCGCGGCGCTTGCGGCGCTGGTCGATCCGGATGCCGGCCTGCCGGACCTCGATGCGCGGCACGCGGCGGCACATCGCCGACTCGCTGCGCGCTTCGTCCGCTTTCATCTCGGCGAGGGTGCCGCGCTCCCTGCGCTCGAATTCTGGGAGCGCCGTCCCTGGGCAGCGGCATGATCATCGGGACTGCCGGTCACATCGACCACGGCAAGAGCGCACTCGTCGAGGCGCTGACCGGCCGCCGGATGGACCGGCTCCCCGCGGAGCGGCAGCGGGGAATCACGCTCGACCTCGGCTTCGCTCCGTTCATGCTTCCGGATGGCCGCGTGGCGGGAATCATCGACGTCCCGGGGCACGAAGACCTCATTCGCACGATGGCCGCGGGCGCTTCGGGCGTGGACGTCGCGTTGCTCGTCGTTGCGGCGGACGAAGGGATCATGCCGCAGACGGAGGAGCATCTCCTCGTGCTGGAGCAGCTCGGCGTGCCGCAGGGGATTCCCGTCATCACCAAGCGCGATCTCGTCGACGACGAGTGGCTCGCGCTGGTCCGGGACGAGGTTGCCGCACGGCTTGCCCGTTCCACGATCCCGTTCGGAGCGCCGGTCGCCGTTTCGGTGCGGGCAGGGGTGGGCCTCAACGCCCTCCGGGTCGCTGTCGGAGCGCTCGCCGCCACCGGCAGGGCTCGGCACCGGGACGACCTCTTCCGGCTTCCTGTCGACCGCATCTTCTCGGTCCCGGGCAGCGGAACGATCGTCACAGGTACGACGGGATCGGGATCGATCGCCGTGGGATCCGAGGTCAGGGTTCTGCCGGGCGATGCACGAGGTCGCGTCCGCGGAATCGAAAGTCACGGGCGTGCCGTCCAGCACGCGGATCCCGGTGAGCGAACTGCGCTGGCGCTGGCGGGGATCGATCGCGGCGAAGTCGCCCGGGGGTCGATCATCGTTGCCGCAGACGCTCCGTGGGCGGTTTCTGTGCGGGCCGACGTGCGTGTCGCATTGTCGCCCGGGGCGCGTGGCTGCACGCGCCGCACGCGGGTGCTCTTCCTTGCGGGAACGGCCGAGACGCCGGCGTGGCTCGTGCCGCGCGGGCCGATCGGCAGCGGCGGGGAAGGCCTCGCGCGCGTCGTCTTCGAGCGGCCGCTTCCGATCCGCGGCGGTGACCGCTTCGTCATCCGATCGGCCAGCCCGGCCCGCCCGATCGGCGGCGGCGTCGTCCTCGATCCGGCTCCGCCGCCGCGCGCACCATGGCCCGATGTGCTCGGCACCGGCGACGAAGCCGGGCGGCTCGAGGCGCTCGTGGTTCGGCGCAGGCAGGGCGTTCCGGTGGCCGACCTGCCGCTCCTCACGGGGCTCACGCCACGCAGCGCCGAGCGGCTTGCCAGGCGGAGCCCGGCGCTCGTGCGCATCGGCCACCGGTTCGCATCGCGCGCATCGGTCGAATCCGCAGGTGAACGGATGCGCGCTGCGCTCGATCGATTCCACGGCTCGCGGCCCGCCGACACCGGGATGCCGCTCGAAACGCTGCGCCGGGCCGCCGTCGGCGCGCCGCCGTGGATCGCGGAGTCGGCGCTCCGCTCCCTCGAGGCGGCGGCCGGCATCGTGGTGGAAGGAGCGCTGGTGCGTGCGGCCGGGTTCAGGCCGCACGTCGCCGGAGGCGATGCCATCGTCCACGACGTCGTTCGGCAGCTCGAAGCGGCGGGTCTCGCGCCGCCATCCACCGGGGAGCTCGGAGCCGCGGCGCGCCGGGACGACATGCCGGCAATCCTCCGCGTCGCCGCGGCAACCGGACGCATCGTCCCGGTGGAACGAGATCGCTATTTCGCCCGTAAGGCGCTGGAAGCGTTCGAGGCGGAGCTGCGCGATCTCGGCGGGAAGGGGGAGATCGCCGTAGGCGCCCTGCGGGACCGGCTCGGATTGTCGAGGAAATTCCTGATTCCGCTGCTCGAATGGGCCGATCGGGAGGGCGTGACTGTCCGGATCGGAGACACCCGGCGGCTCCGGACCTCACGTATCACTTGAGATGACATTGGTCAACTATCCGATTTGGCACGGTTTGCATTGAGTTGACAGAGAAGCTGCGCAATGCGCATCTTGTTTGCTGTATATTCGCACGCGTCACCCGAATTGTTCGCGAGTCGCGAGTCTCCTTCTCGATCCCACGGTCGGGACGTGTTTCCCGTGACCCCAGTTCACCCATGGAGGTGCCACTGAGTTAACGCCTCGTCCGGAAGGAGTGCCCATGGTCCGCTTCGCGTGGACGGGGTGGTGGCTCGTGCTTCTCCTGGCCGTCGGCCCGCCGGTGGAAGCACAGGAGGCGCAATCGCCGCCGCGGGCAGCTCCGCAGGCGGTGGATACGCCGAGTGTGGAGTTGCGAGACAACTACCCCAATCCGTTCTACGCGTCTACGACGATCCCGTTCACGATTCGCCCGGAGGTCTGCAGGGAAGGCCATCAGCCGACGGTAACGCTGGAGATCTACAACGTGCTGGCCCAAGTGGTGGCGGTGCCACTCCTCGCGGAGCAGACTCCTCGCCGGCTCCAGCGCCTCAAGCTCCCCTGCGGAGATTACGAGGCGATCTGGGACGGCAAGCTCCTCGACGGCAGCGACGCGACGACCGGGATCTACTGGTACCATCTTACTGTAGACCGGCGGCGCCAGGCGAACAACATGATCCTGCAGCGGCGCGTGACGAGCTCGCGGTAGCGCGGGAACGAACGAAACGGTGGGAGGGCGGGCTGCCCTCCCACCGTTTCTGTCATTCCGGCAGCGCCGCGCGGCACGCCGGTTGCCCCCCTGCGTGCCTCAGGTCAAGTTCCGCTGCGGGTGATTCGGCGCACGGGGCGGGTGTAAATCTTTGGCGAATATGGGCGCTCTATGATTCGACCGGAACGGTTGACGCTGAAGGGTCAGGAAGCCTTCCGCGATGCGATGGAGGATGCGCGGCGGCGGGGAAATCCCGTCGTCAACGACGCGCATCTTTTCGCCGCGCTCCTCGCGCAACCGGAGGGCGTGGTGCAGCCGCTCCTCCAGAAGACCGGCCTCAACGTCACCGCGCTGACGGCGGGGGTCGAGCGCGAGGTCGAGCGCTTCCCCGCGCAGAGCGGAGGGGCCGAGCCGTCGTTCAGCCGCGAAGTGCATCGCGTCTTCGACCGCGCCGAGGCGGAGGCGAAGTCGCTCGACGATGCCTACGTCTCGACCGAGCATCTTCTCGTGGCGCTCGCCGAGGAGAAAGGGACCACGGCGCGCGAGCTGCTCTCCGCGGCCGGCGTCACGGCGGACGATCTCCGCTCGGCACTCGCCGAGGTCCGGGGCTCGCATCGGGTCACCGACCAGTCGCCCGAGGAGAAATACCAGGCGCTCGAGCGCTACACGCGGAACCTCACCGAGCTGGCCCGGCTGGGAAAGCTCGACCCGGTCATCGGGCGCGACGAAGAGGTGCGCCGCGTGATGCAGGTGCTCTCCCGTCGCACCAAGAACAATCCCGTGCTGATCGGCGAACCCGGCGTCGGCAAGACGGCGATCGTCGAAGGCCTCGCGCAGCGGATCGTGAACGGCGACGTGCCCGAGTCGCTCAGGAACCGCGAGCTCGTGACCCTCGACATCGGCCAGCTCCTCGCGGGCGCCAAGTACCGGGGCGAGTTCGAGGAGCGGCTCAAGTCGGTCATCAAGGAGCTGGTCGAGGCGGAGGGCCGTTACGTCGTCTTCATCGACGAGCTGCACACCATCGTCGGCGCCGGCGCGGCCGAAGGCGCGGTGGATGCGTCGAACATGCTCAAGCCCGCGCTTGCGCGCGGTGAGCTCCATGTCGTCGGCGCCACCACGCTCGACGAATACCGGAAGCACGTGGAGAAGGACCCGGCGCTCGAGCGGCGGTTCCAGCCCGTGCTCGTCGGCGAGCCGAGCGTGGCCGATACGATCGCGATCCTGCGCGGCCTCAAGGAGAAGTACGAGGTCCACCACGGCGTGCGCATCACGGACAACGCGATCGTCGCTGCCGCCACGCTCTCCGACCGCTACATCGGCGACCGTTTTCTCCCGGACAAGGCCATCGACCTCATCGACGAATCGGCGAGCCGGCTCCGCATCGAGATCGACAGCCTCCCGCAGGAAATCGACGAGGTCGAGCGCCGCATCGTGCAGCTCGAGATCCAGCGCCAGGCGCTGCTCAAGGAAAAGGACAAGGCCGGCATGGAGCGGCGCGAGGCTGTCGAGCAGGAGATCTCGCAGCTGCGCGAGCAGAGCGGCGCCATGAAGGCGCAGTGGCAGGCCGAAAAGGGAGCGATCGGCGAGATCCAGGCCGTGAAGGCCGAAGTCGAGGCGCTGCGCGGCGAGGTGGAACAGGCCACGCGGAGCGGCGACCTGCACCGCGCCGCCGAGCTGCGCTACGGGCGGATCCCGGAGCTCGAGCGGAAGCTCGCGGAGGACCAGGGCCGGCTCGCCGAGGCGCAGGCAAACGCGAAGTACCTCAAGGAGGAAGTGGACGCGGAGGACATTGCGGAGATCGTGGCCCGCTGGACCGGGATTCCGGTGTCCAGGATGCTCGAATCGGAGCGCGAGCGGCTCACGAAGCTCGAGGCGGAGCTGGCGCAGCGGGTCGTGGGGCAGGACGCCGCGGTAGCAGCGGTGGCGAATGCCGTGCGAAGGAGCCGCGCCGGACTGCAGGATCCGAACCGGCCGACGGGGTCGTTCATCTTTCTCGGTCCGACCGGCGTGGGCAAGACGGAAACGGCGCGCGCGCTCGCCGAGTTCCTCTTCGACGACGAGCGCGCCATGGTGCGGCTCGACATGTCGGAGTACATGGAGAAGCATGCCGTAGCCCGGATGATCGGTGCACCACCCGGATACGTCGGGTACGACGAGGGCGGCCAGCTCACCGAAGCGGTCCGGCGCCGCCCCTACAGCGTGGTGCTCTTCGACGAGATCGAAAAGGCGCATCCGGACGTCTTCAACGTCCTCCTGCAGATCCTGGATGACGGGCGGCTCACGGACAGCCAGGGCCGGGTCGTGGATTTCCGCAGCACCGTCATCATCATGACCTCCAACATCGGGAGTCAGTACATCGTCGAGGCCGGCGCCGACGTCGGGGGCGACATGTGGGAGGCGGTCGGCGAGCAGGTGCGGGACGAGCTGCGCAATCATTTCCGCCCGGAGTTCCTGAATCGCGTCGACGACATCATCGTCTTCCGGCCGCTCTCGCGCGCCGACCTGGCGAAGATCGTGGACATCCAGCTCCACTCACTCGACCGGATGCTCGCGGCGCGGAACCTCCAGCTGCACGTCACGCCGGACGCGCGCGAGCTCATCGCGAACACGGGGTACGACCCCGTCTACGGCGCGCGGCCGCTCAAGCGCGTGATTCAGCGCGAGCTGCAGAATCCGATCGCGATGGAAGTGCTGAAGGGCCGGTATCACGAGGGCGACACGATTCTGGTCGGTGCCGAGGGCGGCCGGATCACGTTCTCGCGGCGCGGCGCCCGGCCCGAGGCGGCGAGTGCGTAGGGGCACCCCGTCGCCCGTCGATCTCACGGGCATGGAGGCCGCGCTCCGGCTGGCGCGCGCCGCCGCGGTCCGGGAGGAGGTGCCGGTCGGCGCGGTCGTGATCCGCGACGGCGAGCTCATCGCCGAGGCCCACAACGAGACGATCCATCGCCGCGATCCGACGGCGCACGCCGAGCTGATCGCGATTCGGCGCGCGCTGGAGGCGGTCGGGGAGGACCGGCTCACGACGGCGACGCTCTATGTGACGCTCGAGCCGTGCGCCCAGTGCGCCGGCGCGATCATTCTGTCCAAGATCGAGCGGGTCGTGTTCGGCGCCTACGACGCCCGGTGCGGCATGGCCGGCTCGGTCCATGACCTGCTGCGCCATCCCCGTCTCAATCACCGGCCCGAAGTCATCGGCGGCCTGCTCGCGCTGGAGTGCGGCGACCTGCTCAAGCGCTTCTTCACCGCGCGCCGCTGACCCGGCCGCCCGCCTTGACCGGCGGCAGCCAGGTGCGATCTTCAAGGCGTTCCCACTCGCCCGGCATTTCCCGCCAGCATCAGGCCTGGAGCATCCGCATGACGGCACCGGTTTGTCTTGCGCTGAACGCCGATACACCCGACGAGCGCTCCTGGATGCCGGAGCCCCATGAGCAGGGCGGCAGCGGCCAGGACGCCGCCACCGCGCGGATCCTCGTCGTCGACGACGAGATGATCGTACGAAACTGGATCGCGAGGCTGCTCCAGGAGCAGGGCTACGTGGTCGAGATCGCCACCGACGGGGCGGAGGCGCTCCGGATTGCCCGGGACTCGCCGCAGGGGTTCGACCTGGTGGTGACGGACGTCCGGATGCCCCAGATGGACGGCTGGCAGCTCGGCCGCCGTGTGCGCGAACACTGGCCCGGACTGCCCGTGCTCTACGTCTCCGGGTACGATGTGCACCAGAGTGCGCCGGGCCCGCACGCCTTCCTGAGAAAACCATTCGAATCGGACGACCTGCTGCGCCGAGTCGCCGAGCTGCTGCGGGACCGCACCTGATGCGGTCCCGCTTCGCATGGGTCCTCGCCTGTGTCCTGGCCTCGCTGCCCGTGACCGCCCGCGCCCAGGCCGGCAACCGGACGCCGGACCTCGACGCGATGGACATCGAGGCGCTCGGACGCATCACGGTGACGTCGGCGTCGCGCGGGCCCGAGCCGGTCTCGCACGCCTCGACCGCGATCTTCGTCATCACCCGGGAGGACATGCGCCGCGCCGGCGCGACCTCGATTCCCGACGCGCTGCGGCTCGCGCCCGGCCTGCAGGTCGCGCGGGTCACCGCGCGCGACTGGTCGGTGACGGCGCGCGGTTTTGCCGAGGCGTCCCCGAACAAGCTGCTCGTGCTCGTCGACGGGCGCCCCGTGTATTCGCCGCTCTTCGCCGGCGTCTTCTGGGACGTGCAGGCCTGGCCGATCGCGGATGTGGACCGGATCGAGGTGATCCTGGGCCCGGGGGCCACGCTCTGGGGCTCGAACGCCGTGAATGGCGTCATCAACATCATTACGAGAAGCGCGGCCGTGACCCGCGGCGGACGCGTGAGCGCACGGACGAGCACGGACGCGCCGATCGCTGCGCAGGCGCGCTACGGATTCGGCCTCGGCGCCGCGAGCGCGCTCCGCATCTACGGGATGTACTCCAGCCGTGAAGCATCGAAGTTCCCGGACGGAACCGAAGCGGACGACGACTGGGAGCGCGGCCAGGGGGGCTTCCGCTTCGATTCCGAGCTGGGCGCGAGCGATCATCTCACGATCCAGGGCGATGCCTATGCGGGAGCGGGCGATCAGGTCGCGCGGCGCGTGATGGTCGAGCCGCCGTATGCCGAGTTCGTGCCGGGTCGCCGCGAGGTGAGCGGGGGGAACGTCCTCGCGCGCTGGACCCGGACGCTGAACCAGCGCTCGGAGCTCCGGGTCCAGGCGTATTACGACCGCGCCGTGCGGACCCAGCTACCGGCCACCGGCCGCGTCGCGGTCGATATCGCCGATCTCGAGTTCCAGCATCGCTTCGCCGTCGGGCAGCGCCAGAATCTCGTGTGGGGAGCGGGATATCGACGCATCTCGGACGAGCTCGAGGACCTCTTTGCGATCGGGCTCGTGCCTCCGGCGAGAAGCACGTACCTGCTGACTGCGTTCGCGCAGGACGAGATCGAGCTCGTGCCCTCGAGATTCTTCGCGACGCTCGGCGCCAAGCTCGAGCGGAACGACTTCACCGGCCTGGAGTTCCAGCCGAGCGCCCGGCTCAGGTGGTCGCCGTCCGCGGGGCACACGGCGTGGTCGAGCGTTTCGCGCGCCGTCCGGATTCCGACCCGCCTCGATACCGACATCCGGTTCATCGCGAACGTGCTTCCCACGTCACCGCTCACGCTCGTCCGGATCGACGGCAACGAGGAATTCGATTCGGAGTCGGCCGTGGCCGCGGAAGCCGGGTATCGCGGCGAGCTCTCCTCCCGGTTCTCCGTGGACGTCTCCGCCTATCACAGCTGGTACGCGCAACTTCGCTCCACGCATCCGCTGCCTCCCGTCACGGAGGGCGAATTCACCGTGCAGCCGGTCACCCTTGGCAACGATGCGAGCGGCCGCACCTGGGGCGGGACGGCCGCCGTCAACTGGCGTCCCGCCACGCGGGTACTCGTCCGTGCCTCGTACACCCGGCTGGAGATGCGGGTCACGCCCGATGCGGATGCGCCCCCCGGTTCGCAGCCGGCGATCAACGCGGGCGCGAATCCGGAGCAGTTCGGGTCGCTCGCGACGTACATCGATCTGCCGGCGAATCTCGAGCTGCACCTGATCGGACGCTACGTCGGCGAGCTCACCGCGCCTGTCGTGGCGGAGTATGTCGAGGCGGGCGCGCGGCTGGGCTGGCGGGTGACGCCCGACCTTTCGATTGCGCTCCGCGGCGAGAACCTGCTGCACGATCGCCATGCGGAGTTCCCGGCAGCGCCGCAGCGCGAGATGCCCCGCCGGGGCGAGCTCCACGTCGAGTGGCGCTTCTGAGCGGTCGCGCCGCGGCGGTGCTCGTGCTCGTGTCCGGACTGCTGCTGCAGCCGGCCGCGGCGCGTGCGCAGGAGGGTGCCGAGCGGCCGGAGTACGCGGTCAAGAGCGCCTACCTGGTCAACTTCCTCACGTACACGACGTGGCCGGACAGCGTCCTCGGCCCGGGTGATCCGCTGCGACTCTGCATCATGGGCACTGATCCCTTCGGAGACTTCCTCGGCGAGGTGAGCGAAGGCCGCAGCATTCACGGCCATCCGCTCCGGGTCGTCCAGGTGGACCGCGTGGTGGAGGCCGATCGGTGCCATGCAGGGTTCATCGCCGAGCGGAACCGGATCGCCGCGCGCGTCTGGCTCGACCGGCTCGCGGCGCGGCCGGTGCTCACCATCGGCGAAGGTGGCGAGTTCCTCGGCGCCGGCGGGATGATCGCGCTCGTGCTCGAGGCGCGCACGGTGCGATTCGACGTCAACGCGCCGGCCATGAATGCCGCGGGTCTGTCGCTGAGCTCGCGCGTGCTGCGCCTCGCCCGCAATGCGCCCGGGGATTAGCCGATGCCTCCCTTCCGCGACCGGCCGATTCGTCAGAAGGTGATCATCCTCATCTTCGTCGCGAGTCTCGTGGGGCTTCTCTTTGCGGCAACGTTCGTGTCCATCTACGACGCCGTGAGCTTCCGGCGCCGCGCGGTGAACGATGCCAGGGCGCTCGCCGGGGTGGTCAGTGCGAATGCGATCTCGGCGATCGTCTTCGACGACACGGCCACCGCGCGCGAGGACCTCGCCACGCTTGCCGATCGCCGGGAGATCGGCTCCGCGGCGATCTATCTCCCCGGGGGGCGGGAATTCGCCCGGTACACCCGGCCGGGCGGCCCGGCCGCGGTGGCGGAGCCGCCGGGCAGGGAGGAAACGGCGTTCCTGTCGGACCGCCTCATTTCCGTGACGCGACTGGAATCGAACGGGGAGCATCGTGGCTGGCTTCGGATCCAGTACATGGTGCCGGGTTTCGAGAGCCGCATTCCGCAGTACGCGATGGTCGCGGCGGCCGTCCTCGCCGCACTGGGTGCCGCAGCGGCGCTGCTCCTCGGAACGCTCGGCCGCTCGGTCTCGAGGCCGCTTCACCAGCTCGCCGATACGGCGCGGGCGCTCGCCGCGACGAACGACCTGCGGATTCGCGCCACCAGGCACGCCGACGACGAGATCGGCTCCGTGACGGCTGCGTTCAACCGGATGCTCGACGCGCTCGAGGAGCGCGAGGCGGCCCTCGCAGACCGCGCGCGAGCACTGCGTGAGAGCGAAGAGCGGCTTCGCCTCGCCCTTGGTGCCGCGACGATGCAGACGTGGGTCATGCCGCTGGCCTCCGACGGGGAGCGCGTGACCGCCGAGCCGGGCGCCATGGCACAGTTCCTCGGCGGGATCCATGCGGACGACCGCGCGTCCCTGGAGGCGGCCATCGAAAAGGCAGCGACTTCCGGAGGGGGACTCGAGGCCGAGTTTCGCACGGCGGCGACCGGTGGACCGGAGCGGCGGATCGCGCTGCGCGGCCACGTCTCGGCAGAGCACGGCGGGCGGGCGGCACAGCTCATCGGCGTGGCTCAGGATGTCACGGGACGACGCCAGCTCGAGGAGCAGCTCCTCCAGGCGCAGAAGATGGAGGCGATCGGCAACCTCGCCGGCGGGATCGCGCACGACTTCAACAACCTGCTCACCGGGATGATCGGTCACCTGAAGTTCGTGCAGCGTGCCGTGGAACCCGGCACGCAGGTGCGCGCCGACGTGGACGAAATCGAGCGCGCCGCCCGCCGCGCAGCCGCGCTCACGTCGCAGCTGCTCTCGTACGCGAGGCGGCAGATGGTGACCCCGACCGTCGTCGATGTGAACGCCGCCGTCGTCGCGATCGAGCCGATGCTCCAGCGCGCGCTCGGCGAGACGATCACCGTGGAGGCGCAGCTCGACGAGCGCGTCGCGCCCGTGCGCGTGGATGGGGGTCAGCTCGAGCAGGTGCTCGTCAACCTCGCGGTGAACGCGCGCGATGCCATGCGCGGTGGCGGGCGCCTCACGATCACGACCGCTTCGCGGGAAGTGAGCGACGCCGCCGCAGGCGACGGCAAGGCGGGCCCATACTCCGAGATCGCCGTCGCCGACACCGGTGAGGGGATCGCGCCGGAGGTGCTCCCGCACATTTTCGAGCCGTTCTACACCACGAAGCCGGTGGGCCAGGGCACCGGGCTCGGGCTTGCGATGTGCTACGGCATTGTCAGGCAGGCCGACGGCCATATCCGGGTCGAGAGCGAACCGGGAAAGGGAACCACGGTTCGCATCCGTCTGCCCGCCCTGCCCGAGGTTTCGGGAGCTCCCGTGACACCTCCACCGCTGCCGGCCGACACTGCGGGCGGCCACGAATCCGTCCTGCTCGCGGAGGACAATCCCGCCATCCGCGAGCTCGCCGCGCGCACCCTGCGCGAAGCCGGCTACCAGGTCACCGAGGCCGAGGACGGCGCGCGCGCGCGCGAGCTGGCCGACGTTCCGGGCGCCGCGTTCGACCTGCTCGTGACCGACGTCGTGATGCCGGGGCAGACCGGGCGCGAGCTTGCGGCGGCGCTCCGGAAATCGCGGCCGAGCCTGCCGGTGGTGTTCATGTCCGGTTACTCGGACGTGGCGGGAGACGGCCACGATCCCGCCGATCCCTTCCTCCCCAAGCCATTTGCGCCCGATGATCTCCGGCGTGCGGCGCGGCAGGCGCTCGACGCCAGAAGGGGTGCGACGGCCTAGGGAGCTGTCACCGCGAGAGCCCTTCCTCCGTATGGCTCCCCGATCGACCATCGACCTTTCCATCGGGGGTTTTCATGCGTAGCGCTTTTCCCGCCCTGTCCATGACGTTCGTCCTCCTCTCGACCGCGGCCTCGAGCCTGCGCGCCCAGACCACCCCGGTGCAGCCCGGCGTACCGGTGGCTCAAAGTGCGGAAGACGAACGCGGAGTCCTAGCAGCCATCGATACGTTCCTCATCGGCCTCCGCACGCAGGACACGGCTCTCATGGCCCGGCAGGTGGACAGCCTCACCCGCTTCACGCTGCTCCGGCCGAGTCCGGCGGGAACGCGCATCATGCTGCTCACGCCGGCGCAGTTCATGGCCGCGGTGACCCGCCCGGGCCAGCCCGCGCTCGACGAGCCGATCCGGAACCCGGTGGTGCACGTGGATGGCGATCTCGCGTCGGTCTGGGCGGAGTATCAGGTGCGGATCGACGGAAGGGTGAGCCACTGCGGCTTCGACGCTTTCCATCTGGCGCGGCTGGCGGGGCGCTGGAAGATCCTCAACGTGAGCGACACGTTCCGGCGGGCAGGCTGCGGCGACATGTGGCCGGCGGCCGGGAGGTAGCGGGACCCTTACGCATTCCGGGATACGGGGTAGGATAGGGCATTCCCAGCCAGTCCAACCTCGTGCCAGGAGCTTTCCCATGTCGGTCCGGACTTCGTTGTCTCGTGCCTTGCTGTTCGCACTGATGCTGGCGCCGTCACTCGCCTTTGCCCAGGGCATCGCGGCGGATCGGCAACGCCTCCGCACCGCCATGGATGACCTCCGCGCGCTGCGCACGGAATACGTCGAGATGTACAACAAGAAGGATGCTGCCGGCGTCACGAACCTGTACGCGGACGACGCCATAGTGATCCAGCCCGATGGAACGATGCTCACCGGCACCGAGGAGATCGGCAAGGCAATGACCGAGGAATCGAAGGACTGGGCGCACGCGGTGATCGAGTCCGACACGCTCCGCGTCTATGGCAGCACGGCTGTCGATATCGGCTCGTTCACGACTCACCCTGCCGGGGGCGGGGAGCAGAAGATGCGCTACACCTCGGTATTGCGGCGCGGCATGAACGGATGGAAGCTGACCCATGTCGTGGTAATGGCGCCCACCAAGTAACGATCCGGCCGGGCGGCTGCGCGGCGTCCCGCGCAGTCGCTCGGCATTCTTTCTCCTGATCCTGCCGGAATCATTTACTCCGCCTTGCCCCATCCGACCGACCCGATCCTGGCGCGTGAGCTCGTACTGCGGCACGGCTGGAACGCCACCGCCTATCAGATCCTCAACCCCGGCATCGCCCACTGGTTCTCCGCCGAGCGCGATGCCGTGGTCGGTTACGTGACCCGCGCGGGTGTGCGCGTCGTCGCCGGTGCGCCGGTGGCATCCGGGACCCGGCTCGGCGACGTCGCGCGCGAGTTCGAGGCGGATGCGAAGCGGGAAGGCGAGACGGTCTGCTACTTCTGTGCCGAGGCCCGGCTCGAGGGCATCCTGGCCCGGGACCCCTCACACGACTTTGTCCTGCTGGGCGCACAACCCGCGTGGGATCCCGCGGCGTGGGTTGCCGCAACCGCGTCGCACGCTTCGCTGCGCGCCCAGTTCTCGCGCGCGCGGCGGAAGGGAATCACCGTCCGCGAGGAGCAGCCATCCCGCGCGGAAAATGATCCTTCACTGGCCGCATGCCTCGAGCGCTGGCTGGCCACGCGCGGGCTCCCGCCGCTCCACTTTCTCATCGAGCCCGACACGCTCTCGAGCCTCCGCGACCGGCGGATTTTCGTTGCGCGGCGCGGAGATGCGAGCGTCGGATTCGTCGTGGCCTCGGTGATCCCGGCCCGCGCGGGGTGGTTGATCGAGCAGTTCGTCCGCGCGCCCGAGGCGCCGAACGGGACGATGGAGCTCCTGCTCGACACCGCCGTACGCGCGCTTGCGAGGGACGGTGCGCGCTACGTGAGCCTCGGTCTCGCGCCGCTTGCAACGGGGCGGGTGCCCAGCCCGGCATCCGCGGCACCGGTGTGGCTCCGTGCGCTGTTCGGATGGATGCGCGCGCACGGCAGGCGCTTCTTCAACTTCGGCGGCCTCGAGGCGTTCAAGGCGAAATTCTCGCCCGATCGCTGGGAGCCGGTGTACGCGATCTATAATGGACCGAGGGTGACGCCACGGGTGGTCTACGCGATCGCGGCGGCATTCACCGGAGGATCCCCGGTCTCGACCTTCGCGAGAGGTCTCGGGTGGGCGGTGCGACGGGAGCTGACCGGGTCCGTCTGACGTGGCGGGCAGGTGTTCGCCTCGCTCACAGCGGCTACCGGATGGACCGTGGATCTTCTATTTTTCGACCGCTGGACAGGTGTCCGAGTGGCTGAAGGAACCGGTCTCGAAAACCGGCATACCCGCAAGGGTATCGTGGGTTCGAATCCCACCCTGTCCGTATGACGCTCCCGCTGCTCCTCCTCGCTGCGCTGCAGGCCGCACCCGCGGCGAGCCTCGGCGATCTCGATGGCAATTACTGCCTCGAGACCGGCTACTGCCGGGCGCCGGACGACGGGTACGCGAAGCCCCCCGCAGGACTTCTCTTCCTGGCCACAGGGCTGGTCGCGCTCGGCGTGATCCAGTTCCGCCGGCGGCCTGACTGACGCTCGTCCGCCCACTTCAGGAGAGGGGATATCGATGGCCAGCCTGATCGAGAGTCACATCTACGTCGGGATCCGGGGACACGTGCTCGCGCTCGACGGGCCTACGGGCACCGAGCGGTGGCGCACGAAGCTGGTGGGCTCGGATTTCGTCCACGTCGTGAGCGACGGAAACCGCCTCTTTGCCGCAGCGCGCGGCGAGCTCTTCTGCCTCGACGGCGCCACCGGCGCGATCCTGTGGCACAACAAGCTGCCGGGCATGGGCCAGGGCCTGGTAAGTCTGCTCCCCGGCACCGCGCTCCAGGCATCGAACGACGTGCCGCTCACGGAACAGCAGCGCCGCCGCCGGGCCGGCGCGGCCGCCGCCGCAACCTGACGGGTTCCGACCTTCCGACTTCTCTCCTCCCCGCCTAGTTTTCCGCGCCCAAGGACAGGTGGCCGAGTGGTTTAAGGCGCACGCCTGGAACGCGTGTGTACGTGAAAGCGTACCGTGGGTTCGAATCCCACCCTGTCCGTTCCCCGCCTCGGCGGGACCCGCGATGCGACCGCATCGATTCGCTTCCCTCATCATCGCGGCATTGGCGTGCGCCCGGCCGGGCGCGGCGCCTTCCGCACCCGATCGACCCACGCCGACGCCGGAGTCCGCGCACATCGATCTCGAGGTGTCCGGTGAGGGGTTCCCGGTCTACCGGATTCCCGCGCTCGCCGGTTCGCGTACCGGCATCCTGCTCGCGGCATACGATGGCCGTCCGAGTGGCGCCGATGTACCGAGTGATATCGCGCTGCTTCTCCGGCGCAGCCTCGATGGCGGCGCGACCTGGCTCTCTCGCCAGGTGATTCGCCGCGGTCCGGCGGCGAACGGATATGGCGACCCGAGCTTCGTCGTGGATCGCGAGACGGGGCGCATCTTCCTGTTTCACGCGGCGTCGATCGATCAGGGGTTCACCGGATCGGGCACGGGGAACGACGACGACGATCCCGCAATTCTGCAGCAATACGTGGTTCGCTTCGCGGGGACCACCTGGGCGGCGAGCGCATTCAGCGACGACCATGGACGGAGCTGGCGGATGGGCGACCTTGCCGGACCCGGGGTCGACGAGAACAAGGTCGTTGAGCTGGCCGATGGCCGGCTGATGCTCAACAGCCGCGCCACGCCACACCGGCTCGTGGCGGATTCGAGTGACGGCGGCGCCACGTGGTCAGCGCTTCTGCCGGACTCGCAGCTCGTCGATCCCGGGAACAACGGGTCGATCATCCGCTATGCCCCCGACGCCGGGCCGGACGATCGCCGCTCCCGCTGGCTCCTTTTCAGCAACACCGCCCCGAGCGACGTCCGCAGGAGCCTGACCGTACGGCATTCGTGTGACGGTGGCCGCAGCTGGGCCGTCACCCGGGTCATCGGGGCGGGAAATGCCGCATACTCGACGCTGGCCGTGCTTCCGTCCGGCAGGAGGCGGCCTGCGCCGATTCAGGGGCTTCGGGAACCAATACGCCGCCACCGGCGTAGTCTCCATATGTGCCATACCGGGAGTTGCCGATGCTGATTCGCCGTCCAACCGACATTCCGAGCCGGGAAATCACCGACGAACGGCTGTTCTGGAACCGCCGCCGGTTCGTCGGCGCCCTCGGACATGGAGCGGGCGCGCTCGCGCTCGGCGCCATGACACCGGGGCTCGCGGCCTGCGCCACCGAGGAAAAGCTCGCTCAGGGAGACGACAAGCTCACGCCGTACGAAGATGTCACGGGCTACAACAACTTCTACGAGTTCGGCACCGGAAAGGGCGATCCGAAGGACAACGCGGGCGCCCTCCGCCCCCGGCCGTGGACGGTCGCGGTCGAAGGGGAGATCGCGAACCCCGCAGCCTACGCATTCGACGACCTGGTTCGCCCCTATCCCGCGGTGGAGCGCATCTACCGGCATCGCTGCGTCGAGGGGTGGTCGATGGTGGTGCCCTGGATGGGGTTTCCGCTGCGGGATCTCATTCGCCGGCTCGAGCCGACCTCGAAGGCAAAATTCGTGGAGTTCACGACGCTGCACGATCCGGCACAGATGCCGGGTCAGCGAAGCGGCATCCTCGACTGGCCGTACGTCGAAGCGCTCCGGCTCGACGAAGCGATGCATCCGCTCACGCTCATGGTCACCGGCGTCTACGGAAAGCCGATCCCGAACCAGAACGGCGCGCCGCTCCGGCTCGTCGTGCCGTGGAAGTACGGCTTCAAGGGCGGGAAGTCGATCGTCCGGATCCGGTTCGCCGAGCGGCAGCCAGCCACCACGTGGAACCTCGCGGCACCCGATGAGTACGGGTTCTACGCCAACGTGAATCCGGAAGTCGACCATCCGCGCTGGAGCCAGGCGCGGGAGCGCCGGGTCGGCGAGCTGTTCCGGCGGAAAACCCTGCCCTTCAATGGTTACGCGGCGGAGGTCGCCTCGCTGTACAGCGGCCTGGATCTCCGGGTCAACTACTGAGCCCGTCGATGCCTCGTGTCGCCAAGCCCACGCTCTTCGTGGCGGCCCTCGCGCCGTTCGCCTGGCTCGCGTATTCCGCCTTCTTCGGGGATCTCGGTACCGATCCGGTCGAGACGATCGCCCAGGTGACGGGTACGAGCGCGCTCGTCTGCCTCGCCGCCGCGCTCGCCGTCACGCCGTTGCGCCGGCTCACGGGATGGAACTGGCTCATCCGGCTCAGGCGCATGCTCGGGCTCTTCGTGTTCTTCTACGCCCTCCTGCACGCGCTCGACTTCTTCGTCTTCGATCATTCGCTCTCCCTCGCCAGCATCCTCGAGGATGTGATCGAGCATCCCTGGGTCCTCTTCGGCTTCACCGCGCTGCTCCTGCTCGTGCCGCTCGCGATCACCTCCACGAATGGCTGGGTGCGGCGACTCGGCGGACGCCGGTGGCAGCGGCTGCACCGGCTGGTCTACCTGATCGCGCCGCTTGCCGCCGCGCATTACTTCCTGGCGGTGAAGCGCGATGTGACGTGGCCTATGGTCTTCGCGCTCATCTTCGGAGCGCTCCTCGCCGCCCGGCTCTGGCCCCGCCTGCAGCGGCGCGCCGCACCCGGCGGCCGCCGTTCGCTGGCATCGACTGCCTCCGGGAGCTAGTTTGCGGGCATGATGGCGCGTCTCCGGCAGCTGCCGCTCGTCGCATTGCTCTTCGTGGCCGGATCACCCGGGCTCGGGGGCGTTGCGCTGCAGGCTATTCATGCCTGCACGGCAGAGCTCGGCGTGGCTGCATCCGCGCAGGCGGCGGAGGCGGCGCATCATGGCGGCCACCATGGCGAGGAGCCGGAGGACGATGCGTGCCGCTGTATCGGTGCGTGCCACGCTCCCTTCTTCACGCCCGCGCCGCACGCGTCGGTCATTGCGCAGGTCGAGCTTCCCCCGCGTCACGATCTCCCGGTTCCGCATCTCGCGGATGTTCCGCCGGCGGGCCGCGCCCATCGCCTTCTCCCACCCGCTACCGCCCCACCGCTGAGCTGACGATCCCCGTCAGGGGAAAGTCGGTGTTCCCGCTGGTCCTCCGCCATGAGCGGAGAGTCCGGCATGCAGGGTACCGGCCACGCGGAGGCTCGCGATGGTCGATCACAGCGGCAGGGAAGCATGACAATCGGGTTTCTGAAATCATCGGTGCGGCTCCTCAGGGGCGGCGCGGCGCTCGCGCTGCTCCTGGTGGGCACCGGGCGCGCGGCGGCGCAGGACCGCGTCGGCGGCAGCGTCGAGGGAATCGTGACGACGGAGAGCGGGTCGCGGATTGCCGGGGCGAGTGTCGCCGTCGGCGCTCCGGCGCATATCTCCCTTTCGGATTCGGCGGGACGATTCCGCTTCGACGGCATCGCTCCCGGCGACCAGCGGCTCGAGATACGCGCGCTCGGCTACCGGACCGTCGCGCAGCTCGTCACGGTACGGGTCTTCGAGACCACGCGCGTCGAGGCGGTCCTCCGCGCCGCGGCCGTGAACCTGCCGGACCTCGTCGTGAGCACCTCGCGCGAGGAGCAGCTCGCGTCCCGCACGCCGCTCAGTGTCGCGGTGATCGGCGCTGCCGAGATCGCCGAAGCGCGGAGCCATCATCCGGCTGATCTCGTCAATCGCGCGGCGGGTGTGTACGTGAGCAATGCAGGCGGCGAAGGCCACTTTACCGCGATCCGCCAGCCGATCACCACGAAGGCGGTGTACGCCTTCCTCGAGGACGGCGTGCCCACACGATCCACGGGGTTCTTCAATCACAATGGGCTCTACGAGATCAATCTGCCGCAGGCGGGCCGGATCGAGGTGATCAAGGGTCCCGGTACCGCGATCTATGGAAGCGACGCGGTGGGCGGCGTGGTGAACTCGTTCACGCGGGACCCGTCGGCGGCTCCGGAGGCCGAGCTCTTCGTCGAGGGCGGCAGCAACACCTATCTCCGTGCGCTCGGCACGGCGAGCACCACGTCGGGCCGCCATGGATTCCGGATCGACGCCAACATCACCTCGTCGGACGGGTACCGCGATGGCGCGTCGTATGCGCGGCAGAGCGGTACTGCGCGCTGGGACCTCGCGCTGAGCGAGGCGGCGAGACTCAAGACGATTGCCACCTTCTCGCACATCGACCAGCCGGGCGACGGTGGCGGCGAGATCAGCGCCGAGGATTTCGCGGCCACGCCCTCCCGCGTCTATACGCAGGTGGCCTTCCGCCGCGTGCTGGCCGGCCGGCTCTCGAGCGAGCTGCAGGTGACCCGAGGCGCGTCCAGCTTCGGCGCCACCGCGTTTGCCCGCTACAACGAGCTCGATCTCCTTCCGTCCTGGCAGCTGAGCTTCGATCCCCAGGTCTGGGAGAGCCGCCACCGGTCGATCGGCCTGCTCACTCGATTCCGCCGCACGATCCCCCAGCTCGGCGCGAGCGTGAGCACGGGCGTCGACGCCGAGTACAGCCCCGGGAGCCGCCGCGAAACGCGCATCGTCGCACCGCAGACCGGCAACGACTTCCTGAGCTACACCGAAGCCGAGGTGCAGTACGACTACGACGTGGATTTCTGGCAGGCGTCGCCCTATGCGCAGGCGGACGTCGCGATCGCCGAGGGGCTCCAGGTGAACGTCGGCGTGCGCTTCGATAATCTCGGGTATGACTACGCAAACGATCTCGGTGAGCTCGTCACCGGCTCGCACCGCCGACCGGCATCCACCTCGGTGAGCTTTTCCCGCCTGAGCCCGAAGCTCGGAGCCGCCTGGGAAGTGCGGCCGAACCTCTCGCTCTTTGCCTCATACCGTGCCGCCTTCCGCGCGCCGTCCGAGAGCCAGCTCTTCCGCCAGGGGAGGGCGGAGAGCACCGTCGATCTCGAGCCGGTCAAGGCCAACAGCTTCGAGGCCGGCGTGCGGACGCTCGTCGGCGGCATCATGACGTTCGAGGCGACCGCGTACTCGATGCGCCTCACCGACGACATCCTGACCTTCCTCGATCCCGAGACCGGTCTTCGCCTGACGCAGAATGCCGGCGCGACGAGCCATCGCGGCGTCGAGGTCGGGCTCGGCGTCGCGCCGGTGCCGGCCGTGCGCCTCGATGCATCGCTGGCCTATGCGCGACACCGGTACGAGCGGTGGAGCCCGGGCGGCGCGGTGCCGATCGACTACAGCGGGAACGAGATGGAGCTGGCGCCGCGGTTCTTCGGCACGGCACGCCTCACGCTGAAGCCCGTCTTCGTGCGCGACGGTTCGTTCGCCGTCGAGCTCGTGCGGCTCGGCTCCTATTTCATGGATCCGGCCAATGCGCACGAGTACGGCGGCCACAGCCTGCTCAACCTGCAGGCGAACGTCCCGGTGTACGCAGGGCTCGACATCGTCGCTCGCGTGAGCAACGTGACGGGCGAGCGGTATGCGGAGACATCGTCCTTCAATGCACAGCAGGGAGAGCGCTTCCGCCCCGGCGCGCCGAGGCAGCTCTTCGTCGGTGCGCAGTACCGGTTCACCCGATGATGATACGACAGATGACTCGATTCTCCTGCGCCCTCGCGGCGCTTGCGCTCCTCCTCCTCGCAGGCTGTGAGCGGCGGGGCTTCGAGGTCACATCGGTGGCCTCTCCTGTCACGGGAGCCGATGCGGGCGACGCCGCGCTCGCCGTCGCGCCCGATTCGGCCATCGCGTTTCTCGCGTGGGTCGCGGGCGACACGGGCGCGCGCCATCTCTGGTTCGCGCGGTCGGCCGACAGGGGCGCCACCTGGTCGGCTCCGATTCGTGTTACCGGTACGCCGGATGATATCGGCGCGCCTCACGGCGAATCGGCGCCGCGTCTCGTGGCAGGTGAAGATGGAAAGATCGGCATCGTCTGGAGCCGGAGCGTGCCGGTGCCGGGCCGCCGCTGGCCAGCCAGCGAGATCCGCTTTGCGCGCTCGCTCGACGGCGGTGCCACGTGGAGCGCCGCCGTGACGCTCAATGACGACAGCACCGGTGCGCCGGGCACGCACACCTTTCACGGGGCCATTTGGACCGGCGATGCGGGAATCGTCGCCGCATGGCTCGACGAGCGCGGTGGGGAGGCGTTCCCCGGGCATCACCATCCGGTCGGCCAACCGGCGGCCGCGCCGACGATGGAATCCGATGCGCGTATCTATTTCACGGCATCCGGTGATTTCGGGGCGACATGGGCGCCGAACCGTGCCGCGTGGGGTGCCGTCTGTCCCTGCTGCCGCGTTGCACTCGCCCGGGAGCCGTCCGGTGGCGTGGTTGCGGCCTGGCGCCAGCATTTCCCGGGCAGCATCCGGGATGTCGTCACTGCGCCACTCCTTCCCGAGCCTGCCGAACCGTCGCGCGTGCATCGTGATGACTGGGAATACCCCGGGTGTCCCCACACCGGTCCGGCCATGACCGTGGACAGGAACGGCGCAACGCACATCGCCTGGTACACGGGCAAGCCCGACGGGGCGGGGATGTTCTATGGCCGCATCGCGCCAGGCGATTCGGCAGCCGCGCGCGCCGTTCCGCTCGTAACCGGCCGGAGCGTCCAGACCGGCCACGGGACGATCACCGCGCTGGCCGATGGCGGGGCGCTCACCGCGTTCGACGTGGACGAAGGCGGTGGGCGCGCGATCCGGCTGGCGCACCTCGATGCGAGCGGCGAGCTGGCGGACGCGCTGACGCTCGAAGCATCGACCGGCGGCAGTTACCCGCAGGTGGCGGCACTCGACGATGGAAGCGTGCTCGTTGCCTGGCGCCAGGCCGGTGGCGAGGCGCCCGGAGTGAGGCTCGCGCGCGTCTCGGGCATGTGACGGGCGGGGCGTCGCAGGGCATCGCGCGCCCCCTACCGCACCACCCCGGGGTCGTACTACCTTCACCCCCCGACATGACCGACCGCACCCAACTTCTCGACGACCGCGCCATTGGACGCGCCCTCGTGCGCATGGCGTCGGAAATCGTGGAGCGCTGCGGGGGAACCAGCGAAGTGGTCCTGGTCGGCATCCAGCGGCGCGGCGTCGAGCTCGCGGAGCGCCTCAAGCGGCTCATCGACTCGGCCGAAAAGACCGATCTTCCCACCGGCAAGCTCGACATCACCCTCTATCGCGACGACCTGCAGACGATCGGCCCCCGGCCGGTCGTCGGCGAGACGAGCCTGCCCGACCTCGATGGGAAGATCGTCGTCATCGTCGACGACGTGCTCTATACCGGACGCACCGTCCGCGCGGCACTCGACGAGGTCAGCGATTTCGGGCGCCCCCGTCGCGTCCTCCTCTGCGTGCTCGTCGATCGCGGAGGGCGCGAGCTGCCGATCCAGGCCGACGTGATCGGGACCAGCATCAGCGTCACGTCGAAGGACCGGGTGGACGTACTTATCAGCGAGCGCGACGGCCGCGACGTGGTCGAGCTCGTGCGGGGCCCGGCGTGACGCCGAATCCGGGCCTCGGCAAGGACCTCGTCGGCCTCGAGCCGCTGAGCGCCGACCAGCTGCGGCTCATCCTCGATACCGCCGAGCCGTTCAAGGAAGTGAGCGAGCGCCAGATCAAGAAGGTGCCGGCGCTGCGGGGGAAGACGATCGTCAACCTCTTCTTCGAAGCCAGTACCCGCACGCGCATCTCCTTCGAGTTCGCGGAGAAGCGCCTGAGCGCCGACACCGTGAACGTCGCCGCATCGGGCTCGTCGGTGTCGAAGGGCGAGACGCTCGTCGACACCGCGAAGAACCTCGAGGCGATGCGGATCGACATGGTCGTGATCCGCCACGGCTCCTCCGGCGCCGCGAGCTTCCTGGGTCAGCGCATCGCCTCGAACGTGATCAACGCCGGGGACGGGAAGCACGAGCACCCGACGCAGGGCCTCCTCGACATGCTCACCCTGCGCGACCGGTTCAAGCGCCTGCAGGGACTCAAGGTCGCGATCTGCGGCGACGTGCTGCACAGCCGCGTGGCGCGGAGCAACATCTGGGGCCTCACGAAGCTCGGCGCCGAAGTCGGGGTCTGCGGACCGCCGCCGCTCCTTCCGCGAAACATCGGCGAGCTCGGCGTCACCATTCTTCCGCGCATCGAGGATGCGATCGCCTGGGCGGACGCGCTCAATATCCTGCGCCTGCAGCTCGAGCGGATGACCGCCGGCTTCATTCCGTCGCTCCGCGAATACAACCGCGTCTTCGGCGTGACGACCGAGCGGCTCCGGAAGGCGCCGAAGGACCTCCTCATCCTGCACCCGGGACCGATGAACCGTGGCGTGGAGATCGACAGCGACGTCGCCGATGGCGAGCACAGCGTGATCCTGCCGCAGGTGACGAACGGCGTCGCCGTGCGGATGGCGGTGCTCTACCTGCTGGCCGGCGGCCGGCCCGGTCCGCAGCAGGCTGCGGGAGGAGAGGAAGGATGAGCCGGCCGATCGTGATCCGGGGCGGACGCGTCATCGATCCCTCGCGCGGGGGCGACGCGGTCGCGGACGTGCTGATCGACGAGGGCCGGATCGGCGCGGTCGGCCGGAACATCGGATCGCCCGACGGAGCGGTCGAGATCGATGCCGCCGGCAGGGTCGTCGCGCCCGGGTTCATCGATCTGCACACGCATCTGCGCGAGCCCGGGCAGGAGGATCTGGAGACCGTCGCCACCGGTGCCGCCGCTGCGGCCGCGGGCGGCTTCACGGCGGTCTGCGCCATGCCGAACACCGATCCGGTCGCCGACAATCAGGGCGTCGTCGGCTTCATCGTGCGCCAGGCGCAGCGGGCGGGGAAGGCGCGCGTGTATCCGATCGGCGCGATCTCGGTCGGGCAGAAGGGGCAGCAGCTCGCCGAGTTCGGCGAGATGGTCGGTGCCGGCGCGGTGGCGGTGAGCGATGACGGAAAGCCGGTCATGTCGAGCCACCTGATGCGCACGGCACTCGAGTACGCGCGCGTCTTCGGGATTCCGGTCGCGGATCATTGCGAGGAAATGTCGCTCGCCCAGGGCGGTGCGATGCACGAGGGAATCGTCTCGACGAGGCTCGGCCTCAAGGGAATCCCCGCCGCGGCCGAAGAGATCATGGTGGCGCGCGACATCCTGCTCGCGGAGCTGACCGGCGGCCATGTCCATCTCTGCCACATGTCGACGCGCGGGTCGGTGGAGCTGATCCGCCGCGCGAAGGAGCAGGGCATTCACGTCACGGCCGAAGCGTGCCCGCATCACTTCACGCTGACGCACGAGGCGTGCGAGGGGTACGACACCAACGCGAAGATGAATCCGCCGCTCCGCGAAGCCGCCGATCGCGAGGCCGTGCGGCAGGGCCTCAGGGACGGCACGATCGACGTGATCGCGACCGATCATGCGCCGCATCACTACGATGCCAAGGAACGCGAGTTCGACGACGCGCCGAACGGCATCATCGGGCTCGAGACCGCGCTGGGGCTCGCCGTCACCGAGCTGGTCGAGAGCGGACTCCTGACGTTGCCCGAGCTCGTGCTCCGGATGAGCACCCTCCCGGCCCGGGTCTTCCATCTTCCCGGCGGGACCCTCGCGACGGGCGCGCCGGGAGACGTGGTCGTCTTCGATCCCTCCGTCGAGTGGGAAGTGCGGCCGGACCAGTTCTACTCGAAGAGCCGCAACACCCCGTTTGCGGGGCGCCGGCTCCGGGGACGGGTCGAAGTGACGATCGTCGGGGGAGAGGTGGTCTACCAGCGGACCTGAGCGGTTCGCACGGGTTCTCGCAGGGCGCCTTCGACATTAACTTTCCCGCTACAGTCCCCGCCGCTCCCTCGCCCTGACGAGGATTATCGCCGATGGCCAGATCCGACCGCTCCAGCGACTCGATCGAGAAGCTGCTCGAAGAGCGCAGCCAGTACGAACAGTGGATTGCGCGCCTGAACGAGACCGGCGCTCCCGATTCCGTGCGCTCGCGCGTCCGCTCCGACTACGAGTCCCGCCTCGACAATGTGATGGGTCAGCTTCGCGCGCACGAAAGCACGATCGCCGAGGCGCTCGGTCGCCATCAGGCGGACCGCGAGCGCCTCGAGGCGAAGGAATCCGGGCTGCTCGAGACGCTCGCCGAAGCGGAGGTGCGGCACAGCGTCGGCGAATACGACGATCGCCAGTGGAACGAGATCAGCGGCACGCAGAAGAAATCCCTGAACGAGCTGAAAGAGGAGCTCGGCAAGGTCCGCTCGGAGATCGATCGCCTCTCGGAAGTGCAGCGGCTGATTCGGGCCGCGCCCGCCGAGGGGGTGGCACCGATCGTCGAGCCCGAGCCGGAGCCGGTCGTTCCGGCGCCGGCGGATCCGGTCGCCTATGAACCGCCGCCGGCAGCCGCCGCCACCGCACAGCCGGCCGCATCCGAGCCCGCAGCGCCTCGCTTCGTGCCGCGCCCGCCCGGCCAGGCGCCGGGGCAGCGACTCGCAGGGGATGAGCTCGATTTCCTGAAATCGGTTGCGGTGGAGCAGTCGGCATCGCTTTCCCCGGCGGCCGCGGAGAAGCGCGGCACCGGCGGTCAGTCCGCCATCACCACGACCACGCCCCCGCCGGAGGTCTCTCCGCAACCTGCCGCGCCGCCGGCAGCGAGTCAGGCTTCCGCCGCCGGCAGGCCGGCACCGGGTGGCCCGGCCGGAGCCGTGAAGACGCTCAAGTGTGGAGATTGCGGCACGCTGAACCGGCCGACCGAATGGTACTGCGAGCGCTGCGGGGCCGAGCTCGCAGCCCTATGACGCATCAGTCATTGGTATCAGCTGGATAAGCGGTTACGCACCAGGGTTCATGTGATGGATGAGGTAGGGACGGGGAAGTGAAACGGGGCTCCGAATCTCGGAGCCCCGTTGTGTTCGCGCCTGCCGGTGAAACTACTCGGCGGCAGTCGCCTTGTTCACCAGCTTCGCGAGGCGGCTCTTCTGCCGAGCGGCGGCGTTGCGGTGAATCAGGTTCTTCCGCCCGGCACGGTCGATCACCGCGACCGCGGCCGCGTACGCCTCGGCGGCTTCACCCTGCGCGGCGCTGCGCACCTTCTTGATGGCGCTGCGGAGCTGGCTGCGCTGGGTGCGGTTCCGCGCCGTGGCGGCGGCGGACTGACGCATGCGCTTCTTGGCGGACTTGATTCGCGGCACGGCTTCCCTCGGGGTGCTGAAGTTCGGTAATGACCGTCATCTGGAATTGCCCCGCAGAAGTTCCTGCCCGGGGCGAGCCGCGAATACTACATGTGCCGCCACCTAAGGTCAAGCGGCTGAGAGTTTTGACTTCGCTCCACCGGGGGTGTAAACTCCGGCGCCTCATCCCCGGCCGGCTCACGCACGATCCCGTCCCGCACCTCGATCCCTGGCTGAGCCTGATCCACGCGATGATCTTCGGATGACGCTGCCCACGACCTCCGCCTCCGAGACCAACGAAGCGACCGGCGCCATCGCCGTGGCGCCCGGCTTCGTCGTCCAGCTCGACCTCTTCTCGGGGCCGCTCGACCTGCTGCTCCATCTGCTCCGGGAAGAGCAGATCGAGATCGCCGATATTCCCATTGCGCGCATCGCCGACCAGTTCCTGAAGGCCGTGCATCATCTGGGCCTCAATCAGGCGGCGGATTATCTCGACATGGCGAGCCGCCTCGTGCGGCTCAAGGCGCAGATGCTCCTCCCGCGCCATGCGGACGACGAGGGGTGGGAAGACCCGCGGGCCGAGCTGGTGCGACGGCTGCTCGAGTACCAGCAGATCAAGGAGATTGCCGTCTGGATGGGCCGGGCGGCCGAGCGCCGCTCGCATCTCTTTGCGCGCGGCTGGCTCCCGGAGCCGCCGGAGCTGCCGGCTCCTCCCCTTGCGCTCGACCTGCTCGCGCTGCTCGAGGCCGTGGATCGTGTCATTGCGGCGATCCCGACGCCGGTGCTGCACAAGGTGGTCGCGCGGCCGCTCGATGTGGAGGGCGCGTCGCGGCGGCTCGAGGCGCTGCTCGCCGAGCGCGAGGAAATCGGCTGGCTCGAGGCGCTCGGCCCCCGGCCGACCATCGTCGACGTACTGTCCACGCTCCTCGCCATCCTCGAGCTCGCCAAGCGCGGCTCGGTTCGCGTCACTCAACCGGCGCCGTTCGCGCCGATGGTCATTGCCCGTGAATCCACTCGCTCAGCTGCTTGAGGCGGCACTCTTCTCCGCGTCGCGGCCGCTCGCCGCGGAAGAGCTCACCACGCTCGAGCCGGACGCGTCCCTCGCCGACGTTCGCATGGCGCTCGACCAGCTGCGCGAGCATTACGACTTCAGCCAGCACGGCGTCGAGCTGGTGGAACTGGCGGGCGGGTGGCAGATCGTCACGCGCGCGGTCCACGCCGCGGCCATCGAGCGCGCGCAGTTCTCCGTGCGCGCGCCCCGGCTCAGCGCCGCCACGCTGGAAACGCTCGCCGTGATCTCCTACCGCCAGCCGGTGGGCCGCGCCGAGATCGAGGAGATCCGTGGCGTCTCGGCCGGCGGCGTGCTGCGCACGCTCCAGGAGCGGGGACTGATCGAGGTGGTGGGCCGCGCGGAGGGTCTCGGCCGGCCGCTCCTCTACGGCACGACGCCGCTCTTCCTCGAGCTGCTCGGACTTCGCGACCTGAGCGACCTGCCACGGGCGGACGAGCTGACGATCGCGCTTCGCCCGCATCCGCCCGAAAATCCGGACCACGCGGAAGAGGCGGCCGTCTCGATTCCGTCCGAATCGTGAGCGGGGGCGCGTCGTGAGCGAGATGCGGCTGCAGCGCGCGCTTGCGCGCGCCGGAATCGCGTCGCGTCGGGCGGCCGAGGAGCTGATCCGCGCCGGCAAGGTGAGGGTGGACGGCAAGGTCGCCGAGCTGGGATCGAAGGTGGATCCGGCAAGGCAGAAGATCACCGTGAGCGGGAAGGCCGTGCGCCAGGTGGAGCGGCGGTGGCTCGCCTTCCACAAGCCGCTCGGCGTGGTGACCACGGCGAGCGACGAGGCGGGGCGCCGCACCGTCTTCGATTTCATTCCCGACCACAAGGGCCTCACCTACGTCGGCCGCCTCGACGTCATGACGACGGGGCTGCTGCTGCTCACGACCGATGGCGAAGCGGTGAGCCGCCTGACGCATCCGCGCTACCGGATTCCGCGCCGCTATACCGCGCTCGTGCACGGCCGCTCCACCGGCGAGCTCGAAGCGCTCGTGCGGCAGCGGGTCGTGATCGACGGCCGTCCGGTGGAACCGACCGCCGTGCGCGTGCGTCCGGGGAAGGAGGGGCGCTCGATCCTCGACGTGACGCTCGAGGAAGGGCGCAATCGCATTGTCCGGCGCTGGTGCGAGGAATTGGGGCTCAAGGTCGAGCGGCTGGCCCGCCTTGCCTATGGGCCGGTCCGCCTCGGCGATCTCCCGGTGGGCCGGTACCGCCCGCTGACGCCGGACGAGGAGAAGGCACTCTACAAGGCGGTCCGGCTCGATCCGGACCAGGAATGATCACGGGAGCGTGACGATGGCGGTTCAGGCAATCGAGGACGCGCTGTTCGGGCGCGTCGTCACCGAAGTTTCCAAGCGGATCGTCGGCCAGGATATGATGGTCGAACGGCTGCTCATCGGCCTCCTCACGGGCGGGCATATCCTGCTCGAGGGCGTCCCCGGCCTCGCGAAGACGCTCTCGGTGCGCACGCTCGCCGAGATCATCCACGCGAGCTTCTCCCGCATCCAGTTCACGCCCGATCTCCTTCCGGCCGACGTCATCGGCACCATGGTCTTCGACCAGAAGACCCAGGAATTCCACGTGAAGCGCGGACCGCTCTTCGCGCACATCATTCTCGCCGACGAGATCAACCGGGCGCCGGCCAAGGTGCAGGCGGCGCTCCTCGAGGCGATGCAGGAGAAGCAGGTCACGATCGGCGGGACCACCTTCCAGCTCGAGGAGCCGTTCCTCGTGCTCGCCACGCAGAATCCGATCGAGAACGAAGGCACCTATCCGCTGCCCGAGGCGCAGCTCGACCGGTTCATGCTCAAGGTCCGCGTCGGATATCCCTCGCGCGACGAAGAGCGTGAAGTGCTGCAGCGCCTGGGCGGCGGGCAGGAGATCGAAGTCGAGCGGCTGCTCGAGCCGCGCGCCATCCTGGAGGCGCGAGCGGCGATCGCGGGGCTGTACATGGACCCCAAGGTGCTCGACTACGTCGTGGACCTGGTCCGCGCCACCCGCGATCCTTCCGCCGTCGGCGTCAGCGACCTCAAGCCGCTCATCGCGTTCGGCGCGTCGCCGCGCGCCTCGCTCGCGCTCGCGGCCGCCGCGCGCGCGCACGCGTTCATCCGGGGCCGCAACTACGTCGTGCCGGAGGATGTGCGCTCGCTCGCGCCCGACGTGCTTCGCCACCGCGTCGTCCTCACCTTCGAGGCGGAAGCGGAGAACGTCACGAGCGACGACGTGGTGAGCCGCCTGCTGGAGGCGGTCAAGGCGCCGTAGGCATGGCGACGGTCTCTCCCGATGTCCTGAAGCAGGTGAAGGCGATCGAGCTGCGCACCCGCGGCCTCGTCACGTCCCTCTTTGCCGGCGAGTACCGCTCGCTCTTCCGCGGGCAGGGAATGGAATTCGCCGAGGTGCGCGCCTACGAGCACGGCGACGATTTCCGCGCCATCGACTGGAACGTCTCCGCCCGGCTCGCGAGCCCCTACGTCAAGACTTTCACCGAGGAGCGCGAGCTCACCGTCATGCTCGTGGTGGACCAGTCCGGATCCACCCGGTTCGGCGAGCCGATGACGAAGGCGGCGCTTTCCGTGGAAGTGGGCGCGGTGCTCGCACTCGCCGCCGCCGCGCAGAACGACCGCGTGGGTGCGCTCCTCTTCGCGGACGAGGTCGAGCGCGTGGTCCCGCCCAGGAAGGGGCGGCGGCATGCGCTCCGCGTGATCCGCGACCTGATCGCGTTCGCGCCGGAGGGCCGCCGCACCAATCTCGCCGCGAGCCTGACCTACGCTACGCGCCTGCTCCGCCACCACAGCATCGTCGTCGTTCTCTCCGATTTTCTCGCCGAAGGGTGGGAGAAGCCATTGCGCCGGCTCGCGGCGCGCCACGAGGTCGTGGCCATCGTCGTGAGCGATCCGCGCGAGCGTGACCTTCCCGAGTCGGGGTGGATCGAGCTGGCCGACGCCGAGACCGGTCGCCGCGTGCTCGTGGACACCGGCGACCGCACCGTGCGCGACCGGGTGCGCACCCTCGCCGAGAAGCGGCGCGAAGAGCGCGCACGGATGCTCTCGGCGGCCGGGGTCGATACCGTGCAGCTCACGACGGGCACCGACTACGCGATCCCACTCCGGCGCGCCTTCGCGCTCAGGGCGCGCAGGCTCCGCCGCGGATGAGCGTCGCGGCGGTCTGCTTCGCCCTCGCCTCGCTGCAAGGCGCGGCGCAGCTCCCGACGGTGGGCGACACGATCTGGGTCCGCCGCGCCGTTCGCCTCCCGCCCCGGTATACGGCGCGCGCGCCGATCTGGGAGCCCGAAGGGGACATCGAGCTCCTCGGCCACCCCGAGCTCACGCTGCGTGCCGATTCGGCGATCCTCCGCTATCCCCTGGTCGCGTGGACGCCGGGCATCCATACGGTCGAGATCCCCTCGCCGACGTTGCTCGCTCCCGATGGCGCCATCGACTCGCTGGCGCCGGCGACCGTGCGCCTCCAGGTCGCGAGCGTCCTGCCCGACCTTCCCGACAGCGCGATCGCGCCGCAGCCCGGCGCGAGCATCGTCGCGCGACCGTCCGCATCGCTGCTTCCACTCGTTCTCCTCGGCGTCGCCGCGCTCGCCGTGCTCGCGCCGCTGCACTGGTGGTGGCGGCGGCGCGGGAAGCCGCTTCCGCCCGCGCCTTCGCCCGAGCCGACTCCGGTGCCGGTCGAGCGCTGGGCCGGCGCCGGTGAGGCGCGCTCGGTGCTCGCGCTCGCCGCGGCACGCCTCCGCGGCGCAATCCGCGCCGCCGACCCCGACGCGCATGAGGGCCTCGACACCGCGAGCTGCATCGTGCTGCTCAGAGAGCGCCACCCGGAGTGGCCGGTGGCCGGGATCGAGGAGACGCTCCGGGCCATCGATGCGATGCGCTTTGCCCCGGGGACCTCCGAGGATGCGCTCGCGCTCCACCGGCATGCGGAAGCGCTCGCTGCGCGCGTAGGCGGTGGCGCATGAGCTTCGCGCGTCCCTTGCTGCTTCTGCTGCTGCTCGGCCTCGTCTGGTGGTGGTGGCGCCGCCGCCGCCCCGGCGATGCGGTGCCGTACAGCGATGTGTCGCTGCCGGCCGCGGCGGCGCGTGCGCCCTGGTGGACACGCCTTCCCCCGATCCTGCGCGGGCTCGCGCTTGCCGCCTTCATCATCGGGGCGGCGGGGCCTCGCACCGGCGGGGATACGGTCGAGACGAAGCAGGAGGGGATCTCGATCGTCGTCGCGATCGACATCTCGAGCAGCATGCTCGCCGAGGACTTCGCACCGTCGAACCGGCTCGAGGTGGCGCGGCGGCAGGCGGTCGGGTTCATCCGCGGGCGCAGCGCGGACCGCATCGGACTCGTGGCGTTCGCCGGCGAGGCGCTCACGCAGGTGCCGCTCACGCTGGATTACGCGGTGCTCGAGCAGGCGGTGCTCGACCTCCGGATCGGCACGCTCGAGGATGGAACCGCGATCGGCAGCGGCCTGGCCACGGCGGTCAACCGCCTGCGCCGCAGTCCCGACAAGTCGAAGGTCGTGCTCCTCCTCACCGATGGCGAGAACAACAAGGGGCTGATCGACCCGCGCACCGCTGCCTCGACCGCGCAGGCGTACGGCGTGCGCGTCTACACGATCGGCGTCGGCACGATCGGCGAAGCGCCGATGCCGACAGGGCGGGGCGTCGGCGGCTTCCGGTACGAGATGATGCCGGTCCGGATCGACGAACCGCTGCTGCGCGAGATCGCCGCGGAGACCGGGGGCCGCTATTTCCGCGCCACCGACGCCGAAGCGCTGAGCCGGATCTTCCAGCAGATCGACGAGCTGGAGAAGACACCGATCCAGATCACGCGCTATGCGCGCCATGACGAGAGCACGCGCCCGCTCATTGTGGCCGGGCTCCTCGCGCTCGGCCTCGAGCTCCTGCTCGGCTCGACGCTCCTGGTGCGGCTCCCATGATCTTCGAGCACCCGGTCCTCCTCCTGCTCGCGCCGCTCGTGGCGCTCGTGACCGCCGGATGGATGTGGTATGCCCGCCGGCATCGGCTGGTGCTCGCGCGCGCATGGTCGGCAGCTCTCGAGGGGACCGTGCGATCGCGCGGGCGGTGGAGCCCGCTGCTCTTCGCCGCCGTCGCCGCGCTCGCGGTAGTGGCCCTCGCGGGTCCCAGGGGGGGACGCACCAGCGTCACGACCGAGGCGCGATCGCTCAGCATGGTGCTCGCGCTCGACATCAGCCGCTCGATGCTGGCGGAGGACGTCGCGCCGAACCGGCTGCAGCGATCGGTACGGGAAGCCCGCCGGCTGGTCCAGGACAGCGACGGAGATCGCGTCGGGCTCATCGCCTTCGCGGGGCGGAGCTATATCCTCGCGCCGCTGACGGTGGACGGCGGCGCAGTGCGGATGTATCTCGACGTGATCGATCCCGATCTCGCGAGCGAAGGCGGGACGAGTCTCCCCGCGGTGCTGCGGCAGGGCGGCGAGCTGCTGCTCGGCTCGGGTGAAGTCGGCGACCGGGTTCTCGTCGTGTTTACGGATGGAGAGACGCACGACAGCGTCGCGGCTGCCGTGGATGCCGCGGCGGAGCTGCGGGAGAAGGGCGTGCGGCTCGTGCTCGTGGCGGAGGGTGGCCCGGATCCGGTCCGCATCCCGATTCGCGACTCCGCCGGAACGCTGCTCGAGTACAAGCTCGACGATGCCGGCCGCGTGGTGGAGACGCGCCGCATGGACGACGTGCTCGAGCAGGTGGCGGAGGCCGGGGATGGCACGATCGTCGAAGCGACCGTTCCCGACCAGGCCGGCGCCGTCGCCGACCTCCTCGACAACTTCAAGCGGAGCCCGAGCACCGAAACGCGCGCTTCGGATCTCATGCCGCGCGCATGGATTCCCCTGCTCGCAGCCGCCCTGCTGCTGCTCGCGCATACGCTCACGCGGCGCGGTGCGGCACTCGTCGCGATCGCGGGCCTCGCCGTGCTCCCCGCGCGCGCCGCCGCGCAGCGGCCGTCAGCGGGCGTAAGGGCGATGGAGGAAGGTCGCCCCGGGGACGCTGCGGCGGCGTTTCTCGAGGAGGCCGGAGGGGGGACGGCGCGGGACACGGCGTTCTACAACGCCGGCACCGCGGCGCTCGAGGCCGGCCGCTACGACGTTGCCGCCGGTGCGCTCGGCCAGGCGGCGCGGTCGCTCGATCCGGGGCTCCGCTATCGCGCGTTGTACAATCTCGGATTGTCGAGCCTGCTCGCCGCGCGTGGAGACAGCGCGCGCCGCGAACAGCTGCTCGCCGAAGCGACCGATCGATTCCGTGAGGCGCTGCTGCTCGCGCCGGCGTCGGAGCGCGCCAAGTGGAATCTCGAGCTCGCACAGCGGCTGCGACCCCCGCCGCCGCCGCCGAGCGGGGGCGGCGGGGGCGGCGGAGGGGGCGGTGGTGAGCAGGCGGAACCACCGCCCGACCCCGGGATCAACCAGCGTCAGGCAGACCAGATCCTGAGCTCGATGGAGCGCGAGGAGCGGGAGACGCGCGCCGAGCAGCAGCGCCGCATGCAGGGAAGGGCGTCGGGAGTGAAGGACTGGTGAGCGCACTCCTGCTGCTCCTGGCGGTGCAGGCCGGGATGCCTTCCGTCACCGCGACGGTCGATCGCACGCGCCTCGCCGTGGGCGAGGAACTTCTCCTGACCGTGCGGGCGTCCGGCGCAGCCGACCAGCCGATCCGCATTTCGCTGCCGCCGCTCGACGGCTTCGAAGTCACGGCGCGGAGCGAGCGGACGGAGGTCGCCTTTGCGGCCACCGATTCCCGCACGACGACGCTGGAAGTGCGGCTGCGGCCGACGCGCGCGGGAACGTTCCGGCTCGGCCCCATCAGCGCGCAGCAGGGCGCCTCAACGGTCCGGACGGCGGCGGTGACGGTATCGGTCACCGGGAGCGCAGGTCCTGCCGTCGTCACGCCAAGGCTCAGGTCGCTGCTCGAGCGCGCCCCGCCTCCGCGCCGCCCCGGCGAGCCGGCGCTCAGCCTCATCGCTTCCGACACCCGCATCTACGTCGGTGAGCAGGTGGACGTGATCACGGCCGCCTGGTTTCCCCGGGATCTCCGTGCGCGCCTCCGCCGGCCGCCGACTCTCTCGCCGCCGTCGCTTACCGGCGTCTGGAGCTATCCCCAGCCCACGCCGCCGGGCATCTCGGCGAGCCGGCAGGTGGGCGGGACCTGGTACGATCTCTTCGTGTCGCACCAGGTCGTGTTCCCGCTGGTCGCCGGCCGGGTGGAGATCGCGCGCGCCTCGCTGCAGTACAGCGTGCCGGTCGCGATGCAGTTCTTCAGCCAGGAAGAGCGCTACACACTCGAAAGCAACGACGTCGTCCTCGACGTGCTGCCGCTTCCTGCGACGGGGCGCCCCGCCACCTTTGCCGGCGCGGTCGGTCGCGGCATCACGATCGAGCGCACCGCGCCGCGCACCGCCCGCTCGGGTGAGGCAGTCCCGATCGAAGTCGTGGTGCGCGGCGCCGGAAACGTCGCGCTGTGGCCGGTCCCGGACCTTCGCTGGCCGGACGGAGTCCGGCAGTATCAGGATCGCACCGACGACCGCATCGAGACGACTGCCGGCCGGCTCGGTGGCGAAAAGCGCTTCCGCTTCCTTGCCATTCCCGATTCTGCCGGCCCGGTGACCCTTCCCGCGGTCGAGTATCCCTACTTCGATCTCGATGCCGAGGCGTATCGTGTGGCTCGCGCACCGGCGGTGACGTTCGTCGTCGCACCCGGCGCGGAATCCGCGACGTCCCGGCCGACGCCGCCGCCGCTGATCGAGCGCCGGAGCGCACCGCTCGCATCACGGGCACTCGGCGCCCTGCCCGCGCCGGTGTGGATCGGCATCACGCTGCTGCCGCTGCTGGCCTGGGGCGGGCTCGAGGCGCGTGACCGTGCGCGGGACCGGCGTCGTCGCCGGAAGACCGACCTCCGCCCGGATCTCGCCGCCTCCGGCCGGCGGCTCCTCATGGCGCTGCGCAACCTCGTGTCCGATGCGGAGACCCGCACGGGCACCGAGCTCGTCGCCGCGCTGCGCGCCTCGGGCGTCGAAGTTCCCCTCGCGCAGCGCATCGCGCGCGTTCGCGACGAGTTTCTCGCAACGCGATACGGGCCGGCGCCGGCGAGCGGGCGCACCGAAGCGGAGATCACGCGGGAGATGGACGAGCTTACCCGCGCACTCGGCGGCCAGTCGCGACACCGCGAGCGGCGGGGACGACAGGTGGCCCTGACGATTGCCCTTGCCCTGCTGCTGCCGGCCCTTGCTGCCGCGCAGCTGAGTCCCGAACGGCTCTACGCCGACGGTGCGTACCGCGCCGCGGCCGAAGCCTTTGCCCGGCGCGCGGCGACGGAGCCTGCGGTCGCCGCGCACTGGTACGGGCTCGGCGCCGCCGAGTATCGCGCCGGCTCCGATGCCCGGGCTTCCGCCGCGTGGCAGCGCGCGGCCCGCATCGCGCCGCGCGCGCCTTCGGTGCGCCGGGCGCTTCGGCTGGTGCCGCCGCCTGATCCGGTATCGGCGCGGCGATTCTGGGTTTCGCCGGTGTCGCCGGCCGAGCTCGCGCTCGCGGGCCTCGCTGCATGGCTCGCGGGATGGGGGCTGATCTACCGCAACCGTCGGCGGCCGCGACTCCGCTACCTCGCGCTGCTCGCGACCGGGCTGGCGCTCGGATTGGCGGCCCTCGGCGTCGAGCTGCAGTACCGGCGCCCGCTGGCCGTCGCGGTGCGTCCGGTGCCGCTTCGCATTTCACCGCACGAGCGCGCCGATGAGATCGGCCCCACCGAGAATGGCACGGCCCTCCGGCCGGTGCGACGGGACGGTGCTTGGGTGCTCGCCGAGGCGTCTCCGGGCCGGCTCGGATGGCTTCCTGCGGACGCGCTCGTGTTCGTGAGCGAGTAGCTTTCCCGCATGCGCCGCATTGCCATTCTTCCCGACGCCGTGGCCGACCAGATCGCGGCAGGCGAAGTCGTCGAGCGTCCCGCGAGCGTCGTCAAGGAGCTCGCGGAGAACGCGATCGACGCCGGCGCCCGGCGCGTGCGCGTGGCGGTGGAGAATGGGGGCAAGACCCTCGTCGAAGTGAGCGACGACGGGTCGGGGATGGGACGGGAGGATGCGGTGCTCGCGCTCGACCGCCATGCGACGAGCAAGATCCGGAGCGCGGCCGACCTCGTCGGCGTGACGACCTTCGGCTTCCGGGGCGAGGCCCTGCCCGCCATCGCGTCGGTCTCGCGCCTTGCGCTGACCACGTCACCGGGCAATGACGAAGCGACGTGCATCACCGTGAGCGGCGGCCGGCTGGAGCGAGTCGAGGCCGCAGCGCGCCAGCGCGGCACGACCGTTTCGGTGCGCGCGCTTTTCTACAACACGCCGGCGCGCCGGAAATTTCTCCGTTCCGCGGCGAGCGAGACGCGGGCGATCCACGATGCGGTCGCCACCCTCGCCCTGGCCCATCCGGAAGTCGGCTTCGAGCTCACGGCGGACGGAACGGCGCGGCTCGACGTGCCCGCAGGCCAGTCGGCGGGCGAACGGCTGGCGGGGGTGTGGGGCCACGAGCTCGCCGGAACACTCGTACCGGTCTCCTACGCGGCGGGTGCGTTCCGGGTCGCCGGGTTCGTTCAGCGTCCGGGCGATGCGCGGCCGACGGGGCGTCGCACGCAGCTCTTCGTCAACGGGCGGCCGTTCCGCGATCCCTTTCTCGTTCGCGCGGCCGAGGCGGGCTACCGGGCCGCCATTCATCCCGGCGACCGGCCGTCGCTCTTCCTCGACATCGAGACGGCGCCGTCGGATGTGGACGTCAACGTCCATCCGGCCAAGCTCGAGGTCCGCTTCCGCGAGCGGATCGCCGTCGAGCGCGCCGTGGAAGAGGCGGCACGCCAGGCCATCGGCGCGCTCGCGGCGGCGGCGCCGGTGGGCGAGTGGCGGCCCCTGCCGGATTACGCTCCCGGCGCGCCGGGCACCGCGCTGCTCGATCTCGGCGAGATTCTCGGTGGCGCCGCCCCGGCCGACGAGGCTGCGATCGCACCGGA
>DASTUP010000147.1:0-19566 GCA_035759585.1 Gemmatimonadales bacterium
GCGCACGACTCGCCATCGCACCATTGCAGGTCGTCGAGGAAGAGGATCGTGGGCCGCTCGGCGGTGAGGGCCAGGAAGACCTGCGCGACGGCTTCGAAGAGGCGGAGCCGCTCGAGTCCGCCGGCGCCGCTGGAGACCGGCTGGAGACCCGGAAAGCGGCGGTTGAGCTCGGGCACGAGCCGCGACACTTCGGCGAGCCACTCCGGATCGGTGCCGCTGAGGCCCGGGGCGGAGAGACCGGCGCGCAGCGCCGCCGCGATCGAGCCGAACGGCGCTTCGTCCGTCGACTGGTACCCCTGCCCGCGCAGCACCGTGGTGCCGTGCGCGATGGCCCACCGGATGAACTCCTCCGCAAGCCGCGTCTTCCCGATTCCCGCTTCCCCCTCGAGAAGTATGACCTGCGGGCCATCGGCTTTGGCCGCATGCAGCGCCTGGGTGAGGTTGCTCCACTGCGCCTCGCGGCCCACGAGGTCCGCCTCGAAGCGCAGTGGCGCGGGAGCCTCGTCCAACGCATCCGCAGTCCCGGCGGCGAGCTCGAGCTGGCGGGCCAGGTCGGCCAGCGCATCGCCGGGCGCTGCGCCAATCTCGCACTTGAGCGTATCGCGGAAATCCCGATAGCGTGCGAGCGCGCTCGCGCGGCTGCCCTGGCAGTAGAGCGCCTCCATGAGGACGCCCATCGCCTCTTCGGCGAGTGGATCGGCGGCGAGCCAGCGCTCGGCGAGGTCCATTGCCTCTCGCCAGCGTGACCGGGCCACCGCCTCGCGGGCAGCCACCCGGATGACTTCCTGATACTTGCGCGAGAGGCGCGATCTGGTCCGCTCGAGCCATTCGTCGAACGCGGGTGCGCCGCGCACGGCGACGCCGGCGAAGAAGCGCGGGACGTCGAATTCGATGGCCCTGCGCGGGTCGGAGCGCACGGCCGAGAGGAAGGAGCAGGCATCGCATTCGACCGGTCCGACGATCCGCACGGACGCACGGTCGGCAAGGATGGCCTCGCCGAGCGCATCGCGCAGATGGAGGAGCGCCTGGCGCAGCGAGGCCCGGGCGGCCTCGTCGCCGGACTCGCCCCAGAGGAGAGCCGCGAGGGTCTCGCGGCTGTGCGGACCGGGCTCGAGTGCCAGGTAGGCGAGCAGCCCGATGGCCTTGGCCGAGAGGTGGCCTGCGGGCCTTCCCTCGACCGAAGCGTGCGGCGGGCCGAACAGCGCCAGGACGAATCCTGCCACGGACATGTCTCCTCTGGAATTTCGCCAACCTACGGCCCGGGACGGAAAGGGCAAGAGTCGCTTTCACGATCGGTTCACGGAAGGTTCGTATCCTCTTCCCGTCCGATGGGCGACGGCAATCACCGGGAGGGCATATGGAACGGGAGCGCGGCTCGATTCAGCTACCCCTGACGCCGGTCCAGCAGGAACAGATCCGCAAGGCGACGGGGCGCACGGCCGAATCGCTGACGCTCCGCCCGGAAGAGCTCGAGGACCGGATTGCTCCCGGGATGGCGTACCGGCCATGGCAGGGCCTCGACTGACTCGATTCACGGTTTTTTCACGCAAGCGCTGCATAGTTCCGACAACGATTCTTCAACCAGGGAGCACACGATGTCCGAGTCCAAGGAGAACGTCCGGATCCAGCTCACCCCGGAGCAGAAGGCCATCGTCAAGAACGCGACGGGCAAGGACGCATCGGCGGTCGAGTTCAGCGTGACGGAGCTGGAAGAGCGGATCGCCCCGGCCAAGCTGGGCGGCCTCTGATCTGATTCGAAGGCAGTTTCACGCAGCATCGAAGCAACATTCACTCGGGAGGAACTACCCATGTCGGACTCCAAGAACGTCAAGCTCGAGCTCACCCCTGAGCAGAAGGCCATGATCAAGAACACCACCGGGAAGAGCGCCGACGCCGTCGAGTTCAGCGTGCAGGAGCTGGAAGAGCGGATCGCCCCGGGCAAGCTCTTCAATCCGACCGGCGAAGCCTGATCGACCGTTCGAGCTGGTGATCTGAGGAACTCCGCCCGGCCCCGGCATTCCCGGAGCCGGGCGGGCCTCTTCCGCATTCCGGGACCGGCGATACCTTAGCCGAACCGCCGTCAGCCCCTCGACAATCGGAACCATGACGATCCATCCCCCGCCCGACGGATCGAGCGCCGCACCCGAGCTCCACGCGGAAATCGAGCGGCTGCGCCTTCTGCACACGATCGGCCAGGAGTTCAACTCCTCGCTCGATCTCGACGAGCTGCTTCCGCGCGTCTTCCACAGCGTGCTGACGGCACTCCACGCGCAGGGCGGCTCGCTCTGGATCGCGGAGGGAGACCTCCTCAAGTGCGTCCTCGCCCTCGGCGGCTCGAGCGAGCGGCTCGTCGGCGCGCGCATGCCGATCGGAACCGGCTTCGCCGGCGATGTGGCCAGCAAGCAGAAGACGACGGTCGTCACGCGCGCCATGGAAGACCCGCGCTTCCAGGCGAGCGTGGACAGCGCCGACGGCGGTGATGTCTCGAGCGTCATGGCCACGGCCATGGTCGCGCGCGGCGTCACGGTCGGCTCGATCCAGGTGACCATGAAGGGGGGAGACGGCGGGGGGGTCTTCACCCAGGGCGACCGCGCTCTCCTCGAGGGACTCGCGGCCAGCGCCGCCACCGCCATCCGGAACGCCCAGCTCGTCGAAGCAGACCGGCGGGCCCGCGATCTTGCCGTGCTGCTCGAGATCAGCCGCGAGATCACCTCCACGCTCGATCTCGACCGCGTCCTCCGCTCGGTCGTGAATCTCGCGTCGCGGGCGTTGCCGTTCGACCGTGGCGCCGTGGGCCTCATGGAAAACGGGCGCTGCGACCTCCGCGCCGTTGCGGGGACCGAAGAGGTCAACGAAAAGGATCTCACCTCGAAGGACCTTGCGGCGCGAGCCGAGTGGGCGGCCGGCCGCGGGGAAGCCTTCTACCTCACCGACAGCGCGGCGCCGGGCTCCGATGCGGAGCGCACGTTCGTGAGCATCTTCCGCGACGACCTCGAGGCGGCCAGCACTCGCAGCGGGCTCTACCTGCCGCTCAAGGACGAGGAAGGGGTTCTCGGCGTCCTCATCTTCGAGGCGGAGCGCCCCGAGTTCCTCACCGAGGCCCAGCGCGAGCTCGCCGGCATTCTGGCGAACCAGACCGCCGTCGCGATGCGCAATGCGCAGCTCTACCACCAGGTGCCGATGGTGCACGCCCTCGGCTCGCTGGCCGAGCGGCGGCGCGAGATCATGAAGCTTCCCCGGCGGCGGCTGTACCTGTACGCCGGTGCCGTCGCCGTCGCGCTGGCAGCGCTGACGCTCATCCAGTGGCCGCTTCGCGTGGGCGGAGAATCGCCGAGGTTCCGGCCCGCTGCACGCAGCGAGGTGCGCGCGCTGGTTCCGGGCGTGATCGAGCGCGTCCTGGTGGGCGAGGGCGCTGCCGTGGGCCGCGGGGCGCCGATCGCGGTGCTGCGGGACCCCGAGCTCCGCGCGCAGCTGGCCTCGATCGAGGGCGAAGCGGCCGCAGCCGAGCGCTCGGCCGAGCGGGCGGCGAGCCGCCGGGACATCGCGACGGAACAGCTCCAGCGCGCGCGGGGGGCCGCGTACCGGAGCGAAGCGGCGCTGCTCGAGGAGCAGGTGGCGGCGCTCACGGTCCGCGCGCCGACGGCGGGGATCGTGCTGACGGAGCGCCCCGGTGAGCGCGTGGGCGCGCACGTGAGCGCGGGAGATGTGCTCGTCACCCTCGGCCGTACCGATACGCTGGAACTCGAGTTCGGCGTGGACGAGCGTGACGTTCCGCGGGTCCGCGAAGGGGACGAGATCCGGCTCCGCGTCGATGCCCTTCCGCAGCGCACCTTTGCCGGCCGCGTCGTTTCGATCGCCCCGCTTCCCGGCGGGAGCGGCGAGACCGCGAGCTTCCCCGTTCGCGCTGCCGTCGCCAACCCGGACGCGCTGCTCCGCCCAGGGATGACTGCCTATGCCCGCGTGCTGACGGAGCCGGCTTCGCTCCTCACTCGCATCGTCCGCGGGCCGGCCCGCTGGTTCCGGCTCCTGCTCTGGAGAGCACTCCCGTGAGAACTCATTACAGCACTCCGCTGCTCGCCGCAGTGCTCGCCGCCTGCGGCGCTTCCGCGGCGCCGCCGCCCAACGAGGCCGGCAGTGCGGACGTCCCGACGGTGGCGGTCGAATCCGTGGCGGTCAACGTCCCGCTCTCGCTTCCCGCCCAGCTCTATGTCGAGCGCGACGCGCTCGTGCACGCGCGCTCCACCGGCCGTGTCGAATGGCTGGGCGCCGACCTCGGCACGCAGGTCAGGGCGGGGGAGCTCCTCGTCCGGCTCGAAAGCGTCGACCAGGAGATCGCCGCTGCGCGGGCCGAGGAGGTGCATGCGGTCGCCCTCCGGGCCGCGCAGCGCCAGCGCGAGCTGTCGGCGCGCGGCGTCGCGACGACCGCCGATTCCGAGCAGGTCGAATCCGCGCTCAACCGGGCCGAGCTCGACCGGCGGCAGGCGCGGCGCGATCTCGAGCTCACGCGCGTCGCCGCGCCGTTCAGCGGCGTGGTGAGCGCGCGGTATGCCCGCACCGGACGGCTGGTCGAGGATGGCGATTCGCTCTTCCGCGTCACGGCGCTCGCGCCGCTCATGGTGAGCGTGCAGGTGCCGGAGCCCGATGCCGGTGCGCTCGCGGTCGGAACCACCGCCGAGGTCCTCGGGTCGGGCGGCGCCGGGAAGGCGCGGGTGGTCCGCGCCGGACCGATCGTCGACGCCGCGAGCGGCACGCGCGAGTTCGTGCTCCAGGTCGTGGAGAGTCGGGGACTGCGGCCGGGCGGAAGCGCCACCATCAGGATCGGGCAGCGCCGCCGGACCGCACTCGTGCTGCCGCAGGAGGCGATCGGCACCGAGGGGCTCGTGCTCGTGCTGGAAGACGGGCGGGCAACTTCGCGCGCCGTGACGTTCGGCGCCGATCTCGGCGACGGCCGGATCGAAGTCGTGCGCGGCCTCAGCGCCGGAGAACGCGTGGTGCGCGCCGGGCGATGAACCCGACGCCCCGGTTCCGCACGGACCTCCTGATCGTCGAGCAGACGTACCGCGGCGAGCAGACGTACATCGTGAAGGACCCGGTCAGCCACAAGTATTTCCGCTTCCGGCCGATCGAGATCATCGTCATGCAGTCGCTCGATGGCCACCGCACCATCTCGGAGGCGGCTGCAGGACTGGCCGAAGAGGGTGTGCCCGTCACGGCGGCCGCACTTTCGGGCTTTGCGCAATCGCTCGACCGGATGGGCCTTCTCGAGAAGACCCTGGGCGAGCGCACCGTGCTCGAGCTCGAGCGCCTGCGCGCGGAGCGACGCAGCCGCCAGCGAAAGCCGCTCTTCCGCGGCTCGATCATGCGGATGCGCTGGTCGGTCGGAGATCCCGACGCGCTCTTCGACCGCTGGATGCCGCGCCTCCGCTTCTTCTTCACCACGCCGTTCTTCATCGCCTCCGCGGTGCTGTTCCTCGCGTACCTCACCGTCCTCGTGCTCAAGTGGGGCGATTTCACCGCAGGCGTCGTCGCGCTCTATACGCCGTCCCAGTTCACGCCGGAAAAAATCGCGATCATCGTGGTGACGACCCTCGGGATCATCGGCATCCACGAGCTGGGCCACGGGGTCACGTGCAAGCACTTCGGCGGCAAGGTGCACGAGATGGGCGCGATGCTGATCTACTTCAATCCCGCCTTCTACTGCAACGTGAATGACGCGTGGACCTTCCCCGAGCGGAGCGCACGCCTCTGGGTCACGGCCGCCGGCTCCTGGATCCAGCTCGTACTCGCCGGAATCGCCGCGCTCATCTGGTGGGCGGCGGTACCGGGCACGGTCGTGTCCGACGTGGCGCTCACGGCGGTCGTCGTCGGCGGCGGCCTCACCGTGCTCGCCAACGCCAATCCGCTCATTCCGCTCGATGGCTACTACGCGCTGAGCGACTGGCTCGAGATCTCGAACCTCCGCCAGCGCGCGTTCAAGCACGCGGGCTGGCTCGTGCGTCACAAGGTGCTCCGGCTCGATGTGCCCGAGCCGCCCGTCGCGCCGGACGAGCGGCGGGTGCTCCTGATCTACGGCATTCTCGCCGTCCTCTACATCTGCACCATCCTCTCGATCGTGGCGCTCACCGCGTACGGCTGGATCAGCGGGGCGCTCGGCGCGGTCGCAGGGCTCCTCTTTCTGTCCGCCGTGCTCCTGATGCTGCGCGGGAAGATCCTGGAGAGCTGGCGAACCCTGCGGGCGGCGGTGAGGGAGCACGGGGCGCGCCTGCGGGGCTCCCCGGCGGTCCGGAAAGCCGGTGCCGGCGCCGCGCTCTTCGCCGTCTTCGTCCTGCTGCTGCCCTGGCCGATTACGGTGTCCGGCGGCTTCACGACGCTTCCGGCGCATACGCTCGAGCTCGAGGCGCCCGAGGACGCCGTCGTGTCCCAGGTCCTGGTGCGCGAAGGGATGCAGGTTTCGGCCGGCGCGCCGCTGCTCAGGCTGCGGAACCTCGCGCTGGAGCGTGATGCCGTGATCGCCGGGCGCGAGGCGGACTCGCTTGCGAGGGTCGCGCGCATCGCCTTTGCCGCAGGGGACCTGGGCCGCGCGGCCACGCTCGACGCCGAGCATCGGAGTGTCGCGGCACTGGCGGAGGGGCTCGCCGCGCGCGCGAAGACGCTTACGGTCCGGGCGCACACGGCAGGGGCGATCATCTCCGAGCGTCCGGAGGAGCTGCTCGGCAGGCACGTCGCCGCGGGAGCGCCACTCCTCATTGCCGGCGCCACGGGCGCGCCGGAGGCGCGGGTGATCCTCCGAGGCGCCGGAGCGAGCCTGGTACGGACCGGCCAGCCGGTGCGCCTTGCGCTCCACGACGGCAGCACCGCCGCCGGAATCGTCGAAAGCGTGGCTCCCGCGGCGGACAGCAGCAGCGGCACGACCGAAGCACGCGTGCGCATCGAGGATGAGGAATGGCGGGTGGGTACGCGAGGGACAGCGCGGATCACGCTGCGCCGGTCGTCCATTGCCGGGGCCACCCTCTGGCGGCTTCGTTCGGGCGTGCGCAGCGATCTCCTCTTCTGACAGGAATGCCTCATGGCGCGTGATCTCGTCGCCCTGGTCAATACGACGCTTGCCGGGAAGTACGTGGCGGAGCGCGAAGTCGGGAAGGGCGCTACGGCGCGCATATATCAGGCGCGTGACGCCGGCGGACGCACGGTTGCGCTCAAGGTGCTTCGCCCGGAGCTCCTGGTGAGCGTGGAGGCCGATCGCTTCGTCCGCGAGATCCAGCTCGCTTCCCAGCTCGGCCATCGGAACATCGCGCGGCTGCTCGACTCGGGGAGCGTCGAATGGGTGGTCTATTACGCGATGGAGCTGGTGGAAGGACAGACACTCCGCGAGCGCCTCGACGCCGGACCGCCGCTCACCGAGTCCGAGGTAGCCTCGATCGCGGCGGACCTCCTTGCGGCGCTGGCGCACGCGCATGAGAAGGGCGTCGTGCATCGCGACGTGAAGCCGGAGAATGTCGTGCTGTCGCCCCAGCGCGGCGCGGTGCTCCTCGACTTCGGCATCGCGCGCGCCATGCAGGAATCGGGAGGCGCCAAGCTCACCGGAACCGGCATCGCCGTGGGTACCTGCCAGTACATGAGCCCCGAGCAGATCATGGCCACGGCCGAGCTCGATGGGCGCACCGATCTCTATTCCCTCGGCTGCCTCCTCTACGAATCCCTCACCGGCGCGCCACCGTTCGTGCATCCGAGCGATTCGGTCGTGATGCAACGGCAGGTCATGGAAGCGCCACCCGAGCTCGCCTCACGCCGACCCGATCTGGATCCGGCCCTCGCCGCCTGCGTCATGCGCGCCCTGGCCAAGCGGCCGTCCGATCGCTGGACCTCGGCCGCAGAGATGCGGCAGGCACTCGCCGCCGCAGCACGCTCCACCGTCTAGGGCATTCCCTCCTCAGGGTATCCCTCCGCGCCCTAGACTCGGGCCGCCGTTGCGGCTACTATCCGCCTGCCAATTTGACCGTCCCCCTCTGCTGCCGAGCCGTAACTGCATGTCCAAGCGCGACTTTCTCGCCATCCCCGACTTCTCCCGCGGTGAGCTCCACGCCCTGTTCGACCTCGCCGCCCGGATGAAGAGCGGGGAGTATCGCGAGAAGCCGCTCGCCGGCAAGACGCTGGGAATGATCTTCACGAAGAGCTCGACCCGCACCCGCGTTTCCTTTGAAGTAGGGGCATTCCAGCTCGGCGGGCACGCGCTCTTCCTCTCCGCGCGGGACATCCAGCTCGGCCGTGGCGAGCCGATCCGGGATACGGCGCGCGTGCTCTCGCGCTATCTCGACGGCATCATGATCCGCACGTTCGAGCATGCGGACGTGGAGGAGCTGGCCCGGTTCGCGTCGATCCCGGTCATCAACGGGCTCACGGACCTCCTCCATCCCTGTCAGATTCTCGCCGACCTCCTGACGGTGCGGGAGCATCTCGGCGGATGGGACGGGAAGGCAATCGCGTGGATCGGGGATGGCAACAACATGGCGCACAGCTGGATCAACGCTGCGGGGTCCCTCGGCTTCGAGCTGAGGCTCGCGTGCCCCGAGGGATACGATCCCGATCCGGCGATCCTCGCGCGGAACCAGAAGCTCGCGAAGATCACCGTCACGCGGGATCCGAAGGAAGCGGCCGCAGGCGCGCACGTCGTGAACACCGACGTCTGGGCGTCGATGGGGCAGGAAGCGGAGCAGGCGGTGCGCGAGAAGGCGTTCCGCGGCTACCTGGTGGACGACGCGCTGATGAGCCGGGCGGCCAGGGACGCGATCTTCCTCCACTGCCTCCCGGCGCATCGCGGCGAAGAAGTCGCGGAGAGCGTCATCGAAGGAAAGCAGTCGCGCGTGTGGGACGAAGCCGAGAACCGGCTGCACGTGCAGAAGGCGCTGCTGGCCACTTTGATGGGGCAGGGGCACGGTAGTCGGTAGACCGTGGGCGGTAGCGGCAGGCGCCAGGTCTGCCGCCCACCTGTTCCACCACCGAGATGGCCATCTGACCACCCACCGTTCACCCGGACCACGATCCATGACCGATCTCAAGCGCACGCCTCTCTTCGATACTCACCGCGCGCTCGGCGCGAAGATCGTTCCCTTCGCCGGTTACGAGATGCCGGTGCAGTATCCCGCGGGCATCACGGCGGAGCACAATGCGGTGCGCAAGGGATGCGGCATCTTCGACGTCTCGCACATGGGCGAGTTCGAGGTGACGGGGCCCGATCGCAACGCGTTCGCGAATCGCTTCACCTGCAATGACGTGGGCGCGCTCGAAGCGGGCGACGTGCAGTACTCGGCGATCCTCACGCCCGAGGGGACGTTCGTCGACGACTGCACCGTCTATCGGTTCGAGGACAAGATCATGGTCGTCGTCAACGCCTCGAACCGCGAGAAGGCGTGGGAGCACATCGTCGACCAGAAGCTCGGCAAGAACGTCCGCCTGCGGGACATTTCGGACGATATCGGCCTCCTCGCGGTCCAGGGACCGACCACCGAGGGACTGGTCCAGCCGCTGACCGATACGAACCTTCGCGACATCGGATACTACAAGCACACGACCGGACGGATCGCGGGAGTGGATTGCTTCATCTCGCGCACCGGATATACCGGGGAAGACGGCTTCGAGCTCTACTGCCGCGCCGGCAATACGAAGCAGCTGTGGGATGCGCTCACCGCCGCCGGCGCCCAGCCGATCGGCCTCGGCGCGCGCGACTCGCTCCGGCTCGAGATGGGCTACGCGCTGTACGGGAACGAGATCGACGACACCATCACGCCGCTCGAAGCGGGACTCGGATGGATCGTGAAGCTCGACAAGGGCGCGCCGTTCGTCGGCGCGGAGGCGCTGCGGGCGCAGAAGGCGCGCGGGGTGACGCGGAAGATGGCCGGCTTCCGGCTCACCGAGCGCGGCTTCCCGCGTCACGGCTATCCGGTGGTCGTCGACGGGCGGCAGGTCGACATCGTCCGGAGCGGCACCGTCAGCCCGTCGCTCGGATATGCCATCGGCACGACGTATCTCCCCGCCGAAGCGGCCAGGAAGGGAACGAAGTTCGAGGTGGAGATTCGCGGCGAGCGGATCCCGGCGGAGGTCGTTTCGCGTCCCTTCTATACCGGCGGATCGGTGCGGAAGCCGTGACTCGCTTTGGGCCCGCTCGCAGGTCCGCCTGACATGCGCGTCGCGATTCTCACCATCTCCGATGCCGGCAGCCGCGGCGAGCGCGAGGACCGGTCGGGGCCGGCCATTGCGTCGTGGACGGAAAACCATGGCTGGCGGGTCTCCGTGCGCCGCGTCGTGCCCGACGAGGCGTCAGAAATCGCGGGCGTGCTGCGGGAGTGGGCGGATGCCGATCGGGCCGACCTGATCCTCACCACCGGTGGCACGGGGCTCACCCGGCGGGACGTCACCCCGGAAGCGACACGCCCGGTTCTCGAGCGCGAGGCACCCGGCATCCCGGAGGCGATGCGCGCCGCGGCGCTGGCTGAATTTCCACGCGCCGCCCTCTCGCGGGCCGTGGCGGGGACGCGCGGCCGGACACTCATCATCAATCTGCCCGGAAGCCCCGGCGGAGTTCGCGACGGGCTGGCGGTACTCGACGGATTCGTCGAGCACGCAGTCGAGCTGCTCCGCGGGGAGCGCACGGAGCATGAATAGCGGGTACTGATGCCTTCCCAGGTTCTGATCACGATGGACGATCTCGAGATCGCGGTGCGACTCAACGCCGCGCTCGAGGCCGCCGGACTCCGCACCGCCATGGTCTCCGCGCTCGACGACGCGACGGGCGCCCTCCGCCGCGAGCGACCCGACCTCGTCGTCCTGACGGGCGCGGTGCACGAGGCGCCGGCGCGCCACCTCGCCGCCCTCGCGCGCGACAATGAAGTCTCCACCCTGGCCCTCCTCGAGCCCACCGACTCGGAGCGCACCGATCGTGTCGAGCGGCTTGGCGTCACCGAAGTCCTGACGAAGCCGATCGCACCCGACGACCTGCTCGCCACCGCGCAGCGGCTCCTCGAGCGGCGCCGGCTGCAGGAGCGCACGGGCATCGCCGGGGAAAGCGAAGCGGTGCAGGAAGTGCTCGTGCGCATCGAACAGATGGCGCCGGTCTCGAGCACCGTGCTCATCCTGGGAGAGAGCGGCACCGGCAAGGAGCTCGTCGCCAAGGCGATTCACGACCTCTCGCCCCGGCGGGGAAAAGCGTTCATCGCGGTCAATTGCGCGGCGCTGCCCGAAACGCTCCTCGAGAGCGAGCTTTTCGGGCACGAGAAGGGTGCATTCACCGGGGCCGCGGAACGCCGCCTCGGGCGCTTCGAGCTCGCCGACAACGGAACGATCTTCCTCGACGAGATCGGCGAGATCCCGTTCAGCGTCCAGGTCAAGCTCCTCCGCGTGCTCGAGAGCCGCACCTTCTTCCGCCTCGGCGGCACCCAGCCGATCAGGGTCGACGTTCGCGTCATCGCCGCCACCAACCGCGCGCTCCGGGAGGCCGTCCAGCTCGGCGAGTTCCGCGACGACCTGTATTACCGCCTCAACGTCCTCAACATCTACCTGTCGCCCCTCCGCGAGCGGCGCGGCGATATCCCCCTTCTCGTCCGGCGGTTCATCCGGGAGTTTGCCCACACGCACGACCGGGACTTCCGCGGCATCACTCAGGAGGCGATGCAGCGCCTGGTGAACGCCCCCTGGCCGGGGAACGTCCGGCAGCTTCGCAACCTCATCGAGAGCATGGTCGTCCTGGCGCCGGGGACCGAAATCCGGGCCTCGGACATCCCGGCGGACATTTTCGAGGGGCCGAACCTGGTGCCGATGCGTCTGCAGCCTGCCGGGGGCGGGGGTCAGCGCGAGGTTGGGGCCCAGGAACTGGAGTTCATCCTGCGGAATCTTGTGGACTTGCGCCTACAGGTTGAGGAACTGAGGCGGCGACTCGACGAGGGTCCGCAACGGGTCCAGGTCATCGAGCTCAGTGACGGGCCTCTCATTGGAGAGGTGACGCAGATTGCAGAAAACGACCCGGGAAATTCGGTGGTTTACCACGCTGGCATGACAATGGCAGATGTGGAAAAGGCCGTCATCGAGGCGGCCCTGCGGGAGTTCCGGGGGAACCGGCGCCGCGCGGCCGAAGAGCTGGAGATCGGTGAACGGACGCTCTACCGGAAGATCAAAGCATATCAACTGGAATGATTTAGGTCACTTCGAAGCATACGGGGGCGTGTGCCTAAGTTATGCTGCGGGATAGCTTTGCGGCTGTTCATCTCTTGACATCTCTCAGGCGCGGGCCCCATATTGGACACGACCTCGCTGTTCCCCCAGGCGGACATCCTTGAACTTCGTCATTGACGCGGAAGCCTGTGTCGCGTGCCTCGCATGCGTCAGAGTCTGTCCCACCGATGCCATCGCGGTAGCCGGTGAGGCTCCGCTCTTGCAGGTGGTGGACGAACTTTGCATCCGGTGCGGCCAGTGCCATGCGGCCTGCCCCCACGATGCGGTGCGCGTCAACGGGGAAGTGGGTCGGGCGCTGACGGTTGCGGCGCACGGGGACGGGGTCCTGATCCTGAGTCCGGAGGCGGCGGCGCACTTCTACCCCGCGACGCCCGAGCAGGTCATCAACGCCTGCTACGAGGCCGGATTCCGGGCGGTCACCCGAGGGGTGATCGGCGATGAGCTGGTGGCCGCGGAGTACCTCCGGCTCTGGGAAGAGGAGCCGTGGGGAACGCTGATCCGGTCCACGGATCCGGTGGTGGTGGATACGGTCCGGGCGCTCTATCCGGAGCTGGTGCCATATCTGGCGCCGGTCACGATCCCGGCGGTCGCGGAAGCGCGGTATCTGCGGAACCGCTTCGGATCGTCGCTCCGGATCGTCTATGCGGGAATCTGCCCGCCGATGAGTGGCGGCGATCTCGACGCGGCAATCACGTTCGGAGACCTCGAAGAGATCTTCCGGGCGCGCGGCGTGAGTGTCCTGACGCAGCAGGCGTTCTTCAACCGCGTGCCCGAGGAGCGCCGGCGCTACCTGAGCGCCGCCGGGGGGATGCCCCTCTCGCTGCTCGAGGAGTTCAGGCACACGAGCGGGCGGTTCCGGATCGTGCGCGGGCTCGGTGGCCTGCCGGCCATCGCGCGCGCGGTGTCGGTGGACCGGATCGACCTGGGGTTCGTGGACATCCTCTCCTACGAGGGGCTCCTCGATCACCCGCTCTCGGGTCCGAAGGAAGAGCTCTTCTGGCGCCGCGCGCTCCTCGCGAGCACGGAGCCTCCGAGGAGCGGGGCGCCGATCGTCGACCAGGCGGTCGTGGCGAGCGTGGGCGCCACGTTCGACATCCGGCCCCGCCGGATCGACGCGGACCAGGAGGCGGTGCAGGGAATCCTGCGCGCAATCGGTCTCGGGCCCAATGGCCGGCCCTGGGATTGCGGCGCGTGCGGGTTCGCGACGTGCCAGCGATTCGCCGAGGTGGCCGCCACCGGCCGGGCTACGCTCCGCCAGTGCCTCCCGTACCAGGAGCGCCGGGCGGAAGAGGCGCAGCAGGCGGCAGCGGTGGATCTGCTCACGGGCCTCTCGACCTACCGGATCCTGCGGGACCGGCTGGCGTTCGAGGTCGAGCGGAGCCGGCGCAACGGGGAAAGCTTCGCGGTCCTGTTTCTCGACCTGGACCGCTTCAAGCAGGTGAACGACAGCTACGGGCACGAGGCGGGGAACGAGATCCTGCGCGGGGCGGCGGCGGAGATCCGGAGCGCGGTTCGCGCCTCGGACGTGGCGGCCCGGTATGGCGGCGACGAGTTCGTCGTGATCCTGACGCGCACCGACCTCGCCGGTGCCACGCGGGTGGCGGAAGCGCTGCGCGCGGGAATCGAGGGAGTCGGCCGGCGGCTCGGCTATCCCGCCGGCATCGTGACCGTCAGTGTCGGGCTCGCGGAGTTCGATCCGAAACAGCCGAACGACGGGGACCTGCTCGTCACGGCAGACCGCGCACTCTACCGCGCGAAAGCAGCAGGACGGAACGTCGTCGCGTGACCACACGCACCGAACCGAGGGGACTACTCGCATCGTGACTGGACCGTTCTCATCCCGGCAGCCCGCACCCGCCGCGCCTCCGGCTGCGCGCAATTCCGCCCCGGACCCGATCCCCGATCCGTGGGGCGTGCGCCGTGCCGAGAATCTCCTGACGAGCCTCGAGGGCATCCTCTCGGCACGCGTCGTCACCACGCCCCTCGGCGAGGTGAGCGAGATTCACATCCTCGCCCAGTCCGGGCTGCAGCCGAAGCAGCTCGTGCGCAATATCGAGTCGGCGCTGCTCGCGCAGCTCGGCCTCAAGGTCGATCACCGGAAGATCAGCATCGCGCAGACGGCGGACGTCAAGCCGCTCGAGGCGCTCGAGCAGCAGGCGGTCCGGGAGCAGGTGCTCCGGCGCGCGTTGCTGTTCGAGGCGATGACGGTCTCGCCGAGCCGGCGCCCGCACCGTATCATGATCTCGGTGACGCTTTCCTACCGCGGGGCGACCGAGACGGCCGAAGAGGAGAGCAGCGACACCCCGCGGAGCCGGGTCGAGGCGGCGGCCAAGGCGGCCGTCACGGTGCTCGATCGGCTGCTCGCGTCGTCGAGCGCGTCGGTGGCGCTCGAAGGGGCCAAGATCGTGGATGCGTTCGACCGGGAGTTCGCGTTCGTGGGCGTCCAGGGACTGGGCGGGCGCGACTCGCTGCTGCTCACCGGATCGGCCCAGATCAAGGAGAGCGCGGAGCGCGCGGCGGTGTTCGCGGTGCTCGACGCGACCAATCGCTGGACGGAAGCGCGCCGGCCGGGCTGAGCGCGCAGAGGTGATCGTCGCGGTGCGCCGTCCGGCGCGCCGCCGGACCTTCAAGCCGGAAAGGAAACCAAGGGAGGGGACCCCGGTCGACGCAGCACCCTAGCGGAGACTGAGCGGACAACTGAGAGCGGAGCGTCTGGTAGGCCATAGCGAGGCTTGCCACTTCCCGTAGTACTCGGATAGTACCCGAAGGGAGGTGACGCTCATGTTGCTTATCGATGTTGTCTCGGCGATGATCAATTTCGTCGCGGGCATTTTCATGGCTGAGGGCCAGAACTGGCAGTAGGCCTAGGCTGGGGATCCCCACCCCCGTTTTGCTATGCGCCAATCCCTCAAAGTCGGCAGCTATGTTGCCCTAGTAACCGCCATCGCGGCGGTCGCTATGGTCATGGCATGGCAGGTCCGAGCCGCTTTGCCTGGGTGGTGGGAGCTCGGAAGTTTTATTGTCGTTGCCTTCCTGTTAGACCAAAGCAGCACACGACTGAAAGTTGAAGCGCACGGTTCAACATCCTTCGTCATTCATATGGCCGCCGGAATCTTGTTCGGCGGTTATTGGGGAGCGGTTGTTGCCTCCGTGTCAACCGTGCTTTCAATGCTTGCGGCGGGCACGCCAATTCAAAAGCTTGTGTTCAATGCGTCGCAAAGAGCACTTTGCGTCCTTGTCGCTGTCGCTGCATACGAAGGTCTTGGCGGCGGCATGCCTCCAGCGTACTTGCAGGTCGTCGGCGGCGTCGACTCCGTTCTCCTTCAGCGCGACTTACTGCTGTTCTTCGTATTCGCCGGCGTCTATTTCGCCGTCAACAGTCTCGCAGTGTCAGCGGTTGTTTCGCTCAACAATCAGCGCGCATTTCGCGACGTATGGAACTTGAATACTCGCGGCGTCTTGGGATACGATTTGGGCGCGAGTGCAATTGCGCTTCTGATCGCGTGGGGATATTCGTGGTCCGCACACGCTTTTGGCCTTGGATCATACGCACTGTTCGGCGCCTTCATACCTATTATCGTAGTCCGGCATATTTACGGCTTGTACCATCAGCTGCAGGAGAGCGGTCAAGAGCTTCTCCAAGTGATGGTAAAGGCAATTGAAGCACGTGATCCCTATACCTCCGGCCATTCGCTCAGGGTCAGTGCGCTCTCACGGACAATCGCGCTCGAATTGGGTTTGTCTGCGCGTGAGGTCGCCGATATCGAGACCGCAGCATTGCTCCATGACGTCGGTAAGATTCATGAAGAGTTTGCTCCACTCCTTCGGAAAGAGAGCCGCCTGACTCCAGAGGAGACGGCCCTTATGCAAACTCACTCTTCGAAGAGCGCGGACCTGGTAGGGATTATTTCGAAATTCCGTGGATTTATTCAGGAATCTGTTCGTCACCATCATGAGCGGTGGGATGGCCAAGGGTATCCAAGCGGATTGAATGGGGCAGCCATCCCTCTCGGCTCGCGCATCATTCTTGTATCGGATACAATTGACGCCATGACTACTGATCGACCCTATCGTAAACGATTGGGGCTTGATGTCGTCGTCGCGGAGCTTCAAAAATGTCGCGGAACCCAGTTCGATCCAGCGATTGTCGAAGTGGTGATCTCATCAGTCGCCGTGCGTCGATTAATCTCAGAAGCAGTGACACCAAGTGATGCGTTTGTTATGACCCCAAGTCGGTCACGCCGCATTTCGAGCCCGATTAGCTCGATCTGGCGGACCGGTAGGGCGTAGTCTGCGAGTCGGCGAGCGGTAGGCCGAGTAACGTAAGTTGTGCCAGTGCCGCAGGAGGAATCTTCAAGCACAACTCCCGAAGCTGCTGACGGTCCCGCCTCTCGTTCACTCGCCTTCCGAATCCTTGCAAAACCATGAGCCTCGCCGCCGCAATTTCGACGCGATCGAGCGCATCGTATTTTTCGAGTTCCTTAAAGAGCGCCTCGATGCGACTCTGTGGGTCGGCTAGTGTCCGTGTCGAAGTAAGAACCGCGATCCATCTCGCGAACGCTCCTGCATATGCGGTAGAGCGAAGAACTTGATATGGGCCGCTCACGCCCTTGGCAGCCTCGTTCAGCGCATGAGACGTTTTTCCGCAAAGCATTAGGACATCAGCTTTGTTGAGGTGCCACGCTTGATGGACCCACTCAGGCGTCGAACTTGGCATACCTTGCTCGAGTACATCGATCGCGTGCTGCGCTTCGGTCAATCGCGAACTTAGGGCATAGCCAAAGCCAAGGTTCCTGGCAATCTGAACGTTCCGATAGCCGACGAACCGATCTCGGATGAGCTTCTGCGCGGCTTCCGCCCACTCAAGCTGTAACGGGTACCTACCCAATCGGCCATAGCAAAGAGATTGATTCGCCGCGGCAAGCGCCATTACGTAATCGGCGCGTAGCTTTTCTCCTATCGTATACCCACACCGAAAATGGACCAACGCCATTTCGTAGTTTCCCTCTCCGCACAAGGCCGCGCCGAGATTCATCAGGATCGAGAGCGCGAGGGAGTTGGCAATGTTCGATGATTTCGCGATCGCTGCTCCACTTTCCAAGTGGTAAAGGCTGCAAGCTCGATCACCCGCTATTCTGCGAAGCATGCTAAGCGCATAATGAATCGCTAGCCGCTCATTCGGATCTTGTAGTTGCTGCTGGTTTAGGTCTTCTGCCAGCGCAATTAGCCGATCTACATGCGCTACGCTTTGTTCCATGTACACGATTCGTGCCGCGATCCTTAGCGCAGTCACACGCAAATCGATGCGCGGTGCGGCGCTTGCAATTTCGTACAGCCCCGCCAAGACCTCTTGAAGATTGTCGGAAGCGACCATTCCTAAATGGTGTTGAGCGTGGATGCGAATTGCGTACAGATGATCTCGAAATGATTCAGGTATTTCCGAAATCGAGGACTCGATCAGATGGAGCGAGTCAGTCCACATGTATTGTTCTTGATACGCCTCAGCTAGGAGAACGAGGCCTTCACTCCGTTGTTGTGCTCTTAGAATCGGCAATCCCGTTCGAAGACCTCTCTCTGCTTCACCCGGCGCCCCCCGCCGTATCGCCTGCCGCGCCCCCTTCAACAAATACGGCGCCGCCTCCTCCTCCCGGCCGCTCCGGATGCAGTGCCACGCCACCTCCAGTCCCTGCGCCTCGATTCCCCGCCGCTCCCCCTCGATCAGCCGGTCCGCGATGTTGCCGTGCAGGACACGCCGGACGGCGGACGGCACCGAGACGTACGCGTGCGCACGGATCAGCTCGTTGATGAATTCGAGCCCGTCGCCGCCGTCGCGGAGGACCCGCAGCGTCGTGAGCTGGGACATGCCTGCCATCGTCTGGCCCACCGTAAGGTCGGCGAGGCTGTACATCGTGACGTCGTTCAGGCGATGGCCGAGGATGGCGGAGAGATTGAGCACGTTGCGCGTGACGGGATCGAGCGACTCGATGATCCGCTCGTGCAGCTGCCGGTAGGCTTCCATCGGCGCGCCGCTCGGCGCCGGATCGGCCGTCATGGCATCGAGCGCCAGCGCGAGGCTCCGCTCCCCGTGGATCTGCCAGTCCTTGCAGAGCAGCTCGAGCACCATCGGATAGCCGCGTGCCGCCTGGACGAGCGCCCGGCGCACCGCACTGTTCGGCTGCGCTCCGTCCGGCGGGATGAGCGAGCCGATCAGCTGGTCCGACTCCGCCTCCGTGAGTGGCGGCAGCTCGACGGCGCAGGCGCCAAGCCGCGGCAGGCCCGCCTTGAGGCGCACTGCCTGGGGGGACCCGCCCATCTCGCCGGGGCGTGCGACCAGGATCACCATGAGCGGCTGTCCCTCGCTCCGGCGCATGATGAGATGGAGCACGGCAAGGCTCGCATCGTCCGCAAGGTGGTGGTCGTCCACCACGAGGATGAGCGGATGTTCCTCCGCCACGGCGCTCACGAGCTGGTGCATGGCCTCTGCAAGGCGGATCCGCGCGGTCTCGCCTTCGCTTTCAACCGCCTGCGGAATGTGCGGAAAGCGCCGGCGCACCTCCGGCACCGTGCGCGCGAGCTCCGCCAGCGTTTCGGGTGAGACCGCCGACGCACCGGCCCGGTCGAGCAGGCCGCGGATCAGGCCGCCGACCGCGGCATACGGAATTTCCCGCTCGAGCTCGTAGCACTGCACCCGGCATACCGACGCACCCTCGAGCCCGGCCGCGGTGGTAAGGCGCTCGACGAGCGTGCTCTTGCCGATGCCCGATTCACCCACCACCAGCGCGTGCCCCGCCTCTCCGCGCTGCATCCGCTCCCATCCTTCATACAGCGCGCGGTACTCCACGCCGCGGCCGATGAACGGCCGGTCCTTCCACTGGTCGGTGCGGACCGAGGGGATCGGGCTCGCGGCGCTCCGCTCCCAGCCGCGCTTGCGGAGCCGCAGCGCCATTCCCTCCACGAGGGGCGACGGCGTGGCGCCGAGCTCTTCCTCGAGCCGCTCGCGCCAGGCCTCGAAGATCTTGAGCGCGGTGAGCCGGTCTCCGGCAAAGGCGCGCGCTTCCATCTTGGCCCGCACCGCCTCCTCGCTCAGGTCGTCGAGTGCCAGCATCCGGTCTGCGAGGTGCTCGATCTGCCGCGAGTCTCCGGTGCGCCGGGCGCGATCCATGAGCACGATGAGCGCATCCCGCACGAGCGGAAGCCAGCGCGCGCGCTGCCGCTCCCGCCAGAGCATGAACTCCGCCGCGGCCGGTACCTCGAAGCCGTCGAGGAAGCCGGCCACGTCGAGCGCCGGCGTGACGTCATCGCCGAGCACGTTCCCGGCGGCAAGACGGTCGAGATCGAGATCGA
>DASTUP010000148.1:0-3156 GCA_035759585.1 Gemmatimonadales bacterium
GAATTCGTCGGCTTCCGTATTGGTGAGGTTCAGCACCTCGGACTCGGGGCGCCCGAGCTTCAGCACCATCAGGTCGGCATGAAGCTCGTGGAACCGGGTAAAGGCGAGCCATTCTCCATTCGGGGCGAACACCGGCGACGCGTCGGAATCACTCGTGGTGAGCCGACGCTGGTTCTGGCCGTCGATGTCCACAAGGAAAAGGCCGGACGCTGCCGCGCCGAACGACGTGCTGGTGAAGGCGATCGTCGCTCCATCCGCCGAGACTGCCGGGTTGTGATGGGTGTCCACGTCGTACACCGTGAGCCGGGTCAGGTTGGCGCCATTGGCTGCCATGACATGGATCGAATGGTTCACGACCCCGTCGTCCAATTCCCCGGCGTCGAGCGACCCCGAGGAGAAGACGATCCGTCCGTCCGGTGTGTAGGTCGGGTCGAGGTTCCGGGAATTGCCGGCCGTGATCGCGACCGGCGTCGCGCCGGGCGCGGCGTCCATGACGTAGATGTGGATCGGCTGGCCCGAGAACCCCGTGGAGAGGACGAACGCGATCTGCTGCCCGTCGGGCGAAACCGCCGGCGTCAAGGTCCCGGCTCCGACGTGCGTCCCGAGGTCGTAGAACGTCAGCTGCTCCTTCCCCGTGCCGTCGGCGTTCGCCCGGAACAGGTTGAGCGATCCGGCCTCGTCCGACACGTAGACGATCTTCGAGCGGTCGGGCGTGTACACGGCCATGCGCTCTACGCCATCACCGGCGATGACCTGGCCGGCGCCCGAACCGTCAGGATTACTGGAGTGCACGTTGGATTCGAAGTCGGCATCGCTGAACGAGTAGAGCAGCCGCGTCCCGTCCACCGGTGGGAGCTCGCGGACCTGCACCGTCACGCTGGCAGTGCCGCCGCGCTTGTCGGTCAGCGTGATGACGCAGTTTCCCTGCTCGACGGCGGTGATCGTGAAGGTCGCCACGTAGACCGAGCTCCCGGCCGGCTTGGTCGCCGGAAGGCTGAGGGGGCTCACCGTCGCGCAGTCCGCATCGGAGGTCGCGGCAGTGATGACGCCGACGAACTGCACGCGGGCCGTGACCGTGGCGCTGGTGGATGACGGGATGAGGAACGACAGCGATCCGGGAGCGGCGGTGAGCGGTGTGGCGTTGCCGCCCGGGTTGCCGCCACGGGCGGCTTCCATCGCGCCGGGCTCCGTGGGTTGCTCGCCGGCGCAGGCGGCAAGGAGCGCCAGCGCCATGACCAGCATGGGCCGGCCGATACGGTTCGACATGATACCTCCGGGCGGATGAGACGGATCGGGGACGCCGGGAGGCGCCATTTTCAGTAGATCGTCTTCTGCCTCCGGAGGGCGACAGGGAGGGTGATGGATCGGGATGCGTGTGACGAGGAGCGCAACGTTCACCGGAGCTGGTCGGCTTCAGCCGACACCAGCCGAGCCGCGGCTTCAGCCGCGAAAAAGCTCGGATCGCGCATCTCCCACTACATCCCAGCAATGGGGCGGCAGCAGGTAGGCGATCGTGAGGATCACGGGCCAAATTACGCTGGAAAACCGCCGCTGCCAGGGTCGAAACCCGACAGCGGCGGTTCACTCCTCCTGCACCAGATACTTCCCTACGGTATTCATGCCGCCGGCCGCACCTCCCCGCCCTCCGGCGGCGTCTCGCCCTCTTCGGGGAGCTTCGCGGGATCGGCGAAGATCGCGCTCGCCTTTTCCCACGCGGGCAGCCGCTCGGCGTCATCCGCGAAGCGGACGCGGTTGAGGCCGTCCATCACGCGGACGATCTGCACCACCTCGTCCGCGACCGCCGCCAGGTCCTGCGTGGCGCCGGTGTGGTTGCGGCGGCCGTCCACCCCCTGCTTCACGGCCGCGTCGAACTGGTCGAGCGCCGACGCGAGCGCGTCGAGCACGGTGACCGACAGGCCGAACTGCATGAGGGTTTCCTTCCGGGTGGTGACCTCGGCGAGCATCCCCCGCGCGGCTGCACGGAACCCGAGGTACGTCGTGCCGAGGAGCCCGATGCGGAAGCGCTGGGTGAGACCCGGCACCGCCTTCTCGGCGCCCTGCGCGACCCCCATGAGATGGGTGAGGTGGCCCTTGGTGATCGCCTTGCGCAGCTCGCGCTTCCGACGCGAGGCGATGCGGACCTCGAGGAACCCGTTCCGCTGCTGGTCCGTGAGCACGGCGGCGCGGTTCAGCATTTCGTCCAGGCGCACGAGTGCCGTCTCGTAGCCCGGGTTGGAGTCGGGGTGGGCGCGGCTGAACTCGAGCGCGCGCTGTCCCATCTCCAGCTTCCTGCGACTTCTCGCTCTCATACATCCTCCGACTGCAAAGCCGGGCGGCGGTCGGGACGTCGCGCCGGCGGTGCCAGCGACGAGACTTCAGCCGAGGCCCCGACTGCGGTCGGCCGGATGCATGGAGAAGCATCGAGCGTGCCAATCGCTGCAGCGATCGTGAAAATGATTCGGCGACCAATGCGGTGCCGCAGGGCGATGAATCGAGTCAAGTGTCGATGACACAATCGGATCTCGCGACGCGGCTTGGGTTCACGCGGATGCGGTTTCGATCGCTTCCGACACGCGGAGAATCGGCGTCGACCGAAGTCTTTTCGTATCCGCAAGAGGACGAGATCATCGCGACGAGTGAGCAGCCGAACCGGACCGAAGTTCGGGGCGATCGAATCGATAGGAGCTCCGGCGCGATGCAGGGCGAATCAGCCCGGACGCTGCATCAGCCGGCGGGGGCGTGCAGGTCGCGAACGGATGCAGGAGCGGCCGGATGCGAGCGATGCGGAATCGGAGCGGATGCGCGGGGGATCGGGCCGGATCGAGGTTGCAGCCTTTCGGAGGTGGATGGGAGCGATCGGACACGTCCAGAATCGAACGGACGCCGTTGCTCGTCGAACGGACGCGGAGTCGAGTAAAACGGACGCGGCCTCGACCGGAACGAATGCGGTCACGGGACGGTGCGAACGTAGCGGAATCCGCGCGGAGCGGAGAAAGGCTGGCCGGATGCCGATCGGATGGAAACGAGCCGGGCGGCTTCGGGACGAGCTCGCGGGACATCCGTGCCGGCCCGCGGGCATTCGGACAGCGGCGCGCGAAATCGATTACGTGCCGAGGTGGAGACGTGCCGATCGTGAGCGATGCGTGGCCCTTGCCT
>DASTUP010000149.1:0-2328 GCA_035759585.1 Gemmatimonadales bacterium
CTCCCGGCCGCTCTTCACATCCGCGGCGATGATTACTCGCGGTTGTAGATGGCCTGGCCGATCGTCAGCTGCGTCTCGGCAGCGTTGAGCGAGACGGAGGTGGACTGGTACTCCTGGATCGTGCCCGCCTCGTTCGTGAACAGGCTCTGGATCGTGCAGCCCGACGGGTCGAAGCTGTGCCACTTCACCTGCCCGATCGCGAAGCCCGTCCCCGGATTCTCGACGATGACGCCCTCATCGGTCTCCTGGCGGACGAGCATTCCCGCCGCGTTCGGCGCGCCGAAGTCTCCGGCCCTCCGCCAGTCACCGACGAGGTTGCCGCCCTGCATGCCGCCACACACGGCCGTCACGTCGCCACCGCCACCGATCGTGACCGTGGCGAGGAGGCTGGCGCCGCTGTAGGCCTCGAAGCCCTCGAGCATGATGTACCAGGTACCGGCTGCCGGGGAGTCGAGCTCGCAGGACTCCTCGTTGCTGCCGCCTGCGCTCTCGCAATCGTAGGTCGAGGTGGTCGGCTCCGCGCCGCGCCGCACGTAAAGGTCGAGGTCGCCGCTGCCGCCGCTGGTGGTGACGGTAAGGAGCGTGGCGCCGGCGGGCACGGTGATGCGGTAGAGCGTCGTGCTCCCCTCGTCGCCCGAGCGGCCCGTGACCGTCGTGCCGCTGGTGAGCGCGGTGCCGTTCTCGTCGCCATCGCCATCGCCGGGCCCGGTGCCGCCGTCACTGCAGGCGCCCAGGGAGGCCGCGATCAGGAGAGAGAGAAGTCCGGCGGGCCGGCGGAAGCAGAAGGGCATTTCGATTTCTCCGAAGTGATAATGGGGCAGATTGCCATGCACCGCTCCGACAGCGGAGCGGCGCAGGACGTTGAGAGATCCCGCAATTGTCTGTCAGGCCGCAACCTCGGCGAGACCAATGGCTCGGGCGCGACCGCGGTCGTAGCGCGGCAGGCAAATCCCGGGCCGCTGCCGATACGAACGACATGACCCCGGGTGGTACGGGAGCGCGGGGGGCCCGCCCTGGCCGAAACGAACGGGCGGGCAACCGGATGGCTGCCCGCCCGTTCGGCGGAGACCCGGGCGGCCTGAGCCGCCTGGGGGGCACTACTGCACCGCGTTCATCATGTCGAAGATCGGCAGGTACATCGCGATCACCATGCCGCCGACGATCACGCCGAGGACCACGATCATGATCGGCTCCATGAGCGAGAGGAGCGCGCTCACGGCCACGTCCACCTCTTCGTCGTAGAAGTCGGCGATCTTGCTCAGCATCTCGTCGAGGCCGCCCGTCTGCTCGCCGACCGCGATCATGGAGATGACCATCGGCGGGAAGACCTTGGACCGCTCGAGCGGGGCCGCAATCGTCTCGCCGCCGGCGATCGACTGGCGGCTCTCCATCACTGCGTCGTGCACGACGCGGTTGCCGCTCGTCTTGGCGGTGATCTCGAGGCCGTCGAGGATGCTGACGCCCGAGCTGATGAGCGTGCCGAGCGTCCGGGTGAAGCGCGAGACGGCCGACTTCCGGATGAGGTCGCCGAGCACCGGGGCGTGAAGCATCATCGTGTCGATCTGCTTCCGGCCGGCCGGCGTCGCGTAGTAGCGCCGGATCGCGAACACCGTCACCGCGATGGCGGCCAGGATGGCCCACCAGAACCCGATGAGGAAGTCCGACAGTGCGATGACGACGCGGGTCGGGAGCGGCAGCTCCATGCCGGCGGAGGCGAACATCTCGCTGAAGGTCGGGATGACGAAGACGAGCAGCACCGCGATGGCGATGCCCGCCACGGCCATGATGACGCCCGGGTAGACCATGGCGCCCTTCACCTTGCGGACGAGGGCGTCGTTCTTTTCGAGGAAGGTGGCGAGGCGCAGCAGGATGGTATCGAGAATACCGCCCGCCTCACCGGCCGCCACCATGTTGACGTAGAGGTCGGTGAAGGCCTTCGGGTGCTTGGCAAAGGCGTCGGCGAGCGTGTTGCCGCTCTCGACGTCGTAGACCACCGCCTTCGTGACGTCCTTCAGCGCCTTGTTCTCGGTCTGCTGCGCCAGGATCGTCAGCGACTGCACCAGCGGCAGGCCGGCGTTGATCATCGTCGCGAACTGGCGCGTGAAGATCACGATGTCGCGGGTCTTGATGCGGCCCGGACCGCCGAAGCTGATGGCCTTCGGGGCCTGGCGCACGCTCACGAGCATCATGCGGTTCTTCCGCAGGTGCGCGTTCACCTCATCGGTGCTCTGCGCCTCGAGCTGGCCCTTCTGGATCTGGCCGCTGCTGTTGCGCGCCGTGTATTCGTACATCGGCATGGTGGTGGCTCCCAGTGGTGGTCGAGGGGCG
>DASTUP010000150.1:0-12060 GCA_035759585.1 Gemmatimonadales bacterium
CGAAAGTCTCCGCTGCTCGATCGGCTCCGCGCCCCTCACTGGGTTCGGAGCTGAAGTTTTTGCGGGTGGGGTCGAGCTGCTCACCGGTCGAGTCGTTCCAGCGGGAAACGCCGGATGCGCGTCACAGCGCCCGGAGGCTGGTCGCCCCATCGTATGTCACCGCAGCAGAAGCCTTTCCGCCGCGGATCTCACTCGAGGAGGTTGGTATGGGAGTGGCCGTCCGTATCGCCTTGTTGAGCACGGTCGTATCGGGTCTCGCGTGCGCGAGCGCGAGCCGGGGGGCGGATGGGGAGCGGAGCGTGGAGGCGACGCCTCGGCAGGTGGCCGTGTCGGTTACGTATCGCGAGCGGATCATGATACCGGACGAATCGGAGCTCGACGTGCAGATCGTGGATGTCTCGAAGGGCGACTCGACCGCCACGACCGTCGCGGAAAAGAAGATGAAGATCAGCGGCGCGCCACCATATCACATCTCGCTCGACGTTCCGCCCGAGCTGTTCATCGACAGCAGCCGCTACCATGCGCGTGCCGAGATCATGCGGCCCGACAGCACGACGATGTTCGTGACGCGGCAGGGAGTGCCGGTGCTCACGCTGGGGGCGGGGGACAGCGTGGAGGTGGTGGTGGGGATCGGGCCGTAGGCGGATCGTCGTCCGGCTTGGTGCCCTGCGTCACAGTCTCCTCACGGTGGCCCGCCTATCATGCTAGGCGACTTCCTCGCCACTCCGACCCGCAACGCGCTCAGAGGGTACCATGGGACTTCTCGATAAACTGTTCGGCGGCAAGGAGAAGCCGCGCGCTGATTTCTCCAACGTGCAGAGCGGCGCCTCATCGACCGCACCCTCGGCTGCAACCTCGGCGCCCGCCGCGTCCCGGCGGACCTACACCGTCGTTTCAGGCGACAGCCTCTCGAAGATCGCCAAGCGCGAATATGGTGACGCGCAGAAGTGGACCGTCATCTACGAAGCCAATCGCGACAAGATCTCGAATCCCGACCTGATCCATCCGGGACAGGTCCTCACGATCCCCTCCGCCTGAGCGAGACGACCATGACGAGACGCTTCTGGATGGCGGCCGCGTGCGCGCTGACGCTCGCTTCCGTGGGCGCGTGCGGCGACGATACACGCGATACGGCTGAAGGCACCGGGGCGGTGGCGACGCCGCCGGCGAGCAACGTGAGTGCCGGCGAGATCCGGCTCGGCAACGCCATCGGCGCCGACAAGCGCGTCACCAACGAGTCCGACGACTTCCGCCCGACCGAGACGATCTACGCCTCGGTGGCGACGACGGGCGTTGCGCCGAACGCGAACCTCGTGGCACGGTGGACGTACCAGGACGGCCAGGTGGTCTCGACGGACTCGATCACGATCGCACCGAACAGCGCCGAGTACACCGAGTTCCACATCAGCAACCCCGGCGGCTTCCCGGCAGGAGATTACAAGCTCGAAGTCTTCATGAACGGGCAATCGGTGGGGACGAAGGACTTCGACGTGGAGTAGTCAGGGACAGCAGGCGGCAGGCAGCAGGCGGGGGCTCCACGCGGAGCCCCTCTCCTTTTCCCAGGCCCGGCCCGCCTGCCCCCTTGCCGCCTACTGCCTGCGGTCCCCCGCCTCTCCTCTCTCCGCCGCCCTCCACCCCGTCGGCCGCCGCAGCGGGATCCGCATTCCTCCAGTCTCCGCCAGGTGCTCGAAGAGCCGGTTTCGCATGCGAGTCACCCGTTCCGCCTGCGCGGGATCGTCCGCGAGGTTGCGGCGCTCGGCCGGGTCCGCATCGAGGTCGAAGAGCTCGGCCCGATCCCACACGCCGTGATAGTAGATGTACTTCCACCGATCATCGCGAAGGGCCAGCACCGTCGGCGTGTGGGGGAATGCGTCCTCCCAGTAGTACTCATAGAGGAGCTCCGTCTTCCAGTCGGCCCCGCTGCCGCGCAGGAGCGGCAGGATGGAGCGGCCGTCGAGGTGGCCAGGCGCGGGCGCGCTCGCAATCTCGAGGATCGTCGGCGCCACGTCGATGTTCCGGACCATCGGCGTGATCGTCCTTCCCCCCCGGATGAATCCGGGCGCCCAGGCGAGCATCGGGACCCGCATCGACTCCTCATAGGCGTGGCGCTTGTCGATCAGGCCGTGCTCGCCCAGGGAGAAGCCGTTGTCTCCCATGTACAGAACCAGCGTGGTCCGGTCCAGCTTCGCCGCTTCGAGGAAGTCGAGCACGCGCCCGACGCCTTCGTCGAGCGCAAGCAGTGTTTCGGCGTACCGCCGGTAGAACTCGTCGAACCGCATTGCGCCGTGGTACATGAAATCGACACCGTGCCAGCTGCTGCGCTGCGCGCGCACCCAGCGTGGCCAGGTCGAGTCGGCGGCGGCCAGAGGCATCGTAGCGGGATACGGAATCTCCGCTGACGCGTACCGCCCGCGATGCCGCGGCGCCGGAATGAACTCCGCGTGCACCGCCTTGTGCGAGAGCACCAGAAAGAACGGGCGCGCCGGCTCGGCTGCCCGCTGTCGCCGAAGCCAGTCGACGGCCTCATTCGTCAGCACATCCGTCGTGTAGCCGCTGCGCTTCGATCGGGCGCCGTCGATGTTGAGCTCGGGATTCTCGTAGACTCCCTGGCCGCGAAAGCTCACCCAGTGATCGAACCCCGGCTGCGGGGCGTCGTTGTCCTCCCCCATGTGCCATTTGCCGATGTATGCCGTGCGATATCCGGCACGCTGCAGGCTTGCCGGAAAGAATTCCGTTCCCTCGGGGATCGGGCTCGTGTTGTCCACCACGCCGTGGCGATGCGCGTACTGCCCGGTGAAGATCGAGGCGCGGCTCGGTGAGCAGAGCGCCGTCGTCACGAACGCGTTTGCGATGTGGGCGCCGCCGGCCGCCATCCGGTCGAGGTTCGGCGTCTCGAGGAACGGCGGCGCGGACGCCATGAAGCCCATGAAATCATGGCGATGGTCGTCGCTCAGGATGAGAATGATGTTGCGCGGTGCCGCGGCAGTCTCGGGCGCCTGTCCTTCGAGCGCCGGCGCGTGGAGCGCCAGGAGCAGCAGGAGCGCTCCCGCCGAGCGACTCATTCCGTCGTATCCGCGGGCGCGAGCAGGAGAGACGCGCCCCAGTGATCGATCACGATCTCGCCGTCCTCGCCCCGCTGGCCGTTGATGTTCGTGATGAGCAGCTCGCCCTGCCGCGGCCCCGGCGCGGACCGGATGCGGAGCCGCTCGGCGGGCAGCGACTGACGCGGCGGTATCGAGTCGGCGATCCGGTGAACGAGGGCTCCGACGTCGAAGACGAGCGTGTCGCGGCCCACGCGGACGCGCGCAATCCGCCGGGTGGTGTCCGTGAGCACCTGGATCGTGTCACGGCCCGCCACCCGCGATGTCGTATCGCTCGACCAGGCAGTGACGATCCATTCGAATCCGGTGACGTTCGTGGCGATCGTCTGGTCGGCATTCACGTGGAACCACCCGTTCTGCCGGTCCCGCAGGTACTCCGGCACGTACGTCCCGCCGGCCAGCGCCATGATGCGGGCGGCAGTGGAATCGCGCGCCTCGCCGTAACGGCGGAGCGAGTCGAGCCCGAGCGGGGGAAGATCCCCTCCCACAGCCTCGGCAATTTCTTCCTCAGCGTCGTGATCGATCAGGAACCGGAGTGCCGCGCTGGCCTCGCGCGCGTCATCGGCGCTCGTCCCGCTCGTCGCTGCCAGTCGCTGGAAGCGGTTCGCCTGGCTCCGGAGCGAAAGGTCCGTCAGGCTGAACGGCCCGTACAGCATGAGCAGCAGGATGGCCGCCAGCGAGATCGGGATGATCCTGATCGTCGCCGAACGGCGCAGCGTATAGAGGATGGCGATGCCCAGCAGCCAGAGACCGAGGACGAATCCGAGCGTGCGCAGCTCGGTCAGGCCGTATGGCAGGATGCGTTTCCAGAACGCCGTGAGCAGCATCAGCGCCGCCGGGATCAACCCGATGAAGAGCCATCGCGCGTAGACGCGGATCCAATCTTCTTCCGGATCGGCCCGAAGCGGGTGCACGAGAAGGAAGCCGAGCAGGCCCGTCACCGCCACGCTCGTCACCAGCCACCCGATCCAGCCGCTCGGCCACTCCGCGCCCGCGACGATCTTGATGAGGTATGCGAGCAGAATGACCAGATAGATGAAGGCGAGTGGAGTGAGGATGTACTGGGAGAAGATCTTGAGCGCTTTCGGATACTCGGGATCGCCCGCGAGTCCTTCGAGATCCTCGGGAATGGTCGCGAGGAAGATCCAGGTGTTGACCACGAGTGCGACGACGAGCCAGATGCGGACATAGGTCTCCGGCTCGACATCCACTCCGAAGAGCTTGTCGAGGGCGGCGAGCGCAATGGCCAGGCCGACGAAGAGCACCGCCGAGAAGACCGCCGCACGAAGGAATCCGAGGAAGAGCCGGCGATTGTACTGCCAGAAGCCGACCGACTCGGGAGCACCGAGGAACGGGACGAAGGCGACCGCGAGGTGGAGCGCCGCGCTCAGCTGGAAATAGCGGATCGCGTCGTGCTTCTCCTGGGCTCCGGGCCAGTTGAAGCCGAAGAGGACGAGGAGCGCGATGACGGCGACCTGGGCGATCGCTTCCCGCTGCCTCCCGCGGCGAGGCAGGTCCCCCCGCGCGCCCGGCCCGCGGCCTGCGGCGGCGCGCCACAGGGTCACTGCGATGCTCGCCGGGATTCCCAGCGCCGCGACGACCGCGATCCTGGCCCAGAGATCCTCGTCGGCTCCGTCGGCCGTGGCGACGACGCCCGCAATCGCCGCGGCGAGGGCGGCGAGCAGGGTCCAGGGAAAGCGTCGCAGCACCTCGCGGGCGCGGGCGGCAAGGACATCGATCGAGGGGAATCGCATGGATCGTCCGGGTCAGGGTAGTGTCGCGCAGCTCTGCATCCCCGCGCGCTCGAGGGCGGCGATGAACCGCGAGTCGGTCCTGAGCGCGGTGAAGAGGGGCTCGCAGGGGAGCGAGAACTCGGTCACGAACATGTGGCGCTCCTCGAGGGTCTGCTCGATCGCATCGAGGGCAACCGTGCGGTCACCCGCCGCGGCGGCGGCAAGCGCGACGTCGAAGGCCATGGCGCGCCCGGCTGCCTGGTCGCGCCGGATGGCGCGGTAGACCGAATCGGCGCCGGCAGAGTCGCCGAGTTGACGCAGGGCCACGCTCTGATAGCTGCGGACGTCGACGGCCGTTCCGAACCGGTGGGCCTCCGCCAGCGCATGCAGTGCGCTGTCGGGATTCGCGAGGGCAAGGTGCGCCAGGCCCAGGACGAGCCAGGTGTCGCTCTTCGCCGGATCGAGCGCAAGGTTGCGCCGGGCTTCGACGATCGCATCGGCATGCCGCCCCGCAGCCCAGAGCGAGGCGGTGTAATCGGAGGACGGCGCCGTTCCGAACGGGTCGATCCTCGTGGCGTGCGCGAGACGCTCGACCGACTCGCGGGCGCGTCCGGTCGCGTAGAGGTACACACCATACCAGTGCAGGACGGCGGGGTCCTCCGGCGCAAGCGCGAGTGCCATGCGGAAGTGACGCTCCGCCTCGCCGAAGCGCCACTGCATCTTCTCCAGGTTGGCGAGCGCCAGGTGGGCGTCGGAGAGCGTCGAGTCGAGCGCCAGCGCCCGCTCGGCGCTCGCCTCCGCGAGGGAGAGTGCGGAATCAGCGGGGAAGGATCGCGCAAAGAACGGGATGACGACGTAGGCCATCGCGAGCCCCGCGTGCCCGCGCGCGAAGGCGGGATCGCGTGAGACCGCCGCGCTGAAGAAATCGATCGCGTCGCGGAGTCCCTGCTCGCCACGCTTCGACCAGGCGAAGCGCCCTTTCAGGTACGCATCGTAGGCGACGAGATCGCGCGTTCCGCGGGGCGCGAGCGCGGAGGAGTCACGTCCCACGAGCCGGCCCCGCAGCGCGCTCACGACCGCAGCAGCAATCTCGTCCTGCACCGCAAAGACGTCCGAGACCTCGCGGTCGAAGCGATCACTCCACAGCACGAGTCCGTCGGCGGTGCCCGTGAGCTCCACCGACACGCGGAGCCGGTCAGCCGCCCTTCGCACGGTCCCGGCGAGCACGGCGCCGACGCCAAGCGCCTGGCCGATCTCGGTCGCGGCCTCGTTCGAGTCACGAAAGCGCGCTGCGGAGCTCCGCGCCGCCACCCGCACGCCGGGAACCTTCGTGAGGGCCGTCGTAAGCTCGTCCGCCATTCCCTCGGCGAACCAGGCATCCGCCGTATCGCCTCCCATCGAGGCGAACGGAAGCACCGCGATGGTGCTCGTTTCCGGCGGGCTCCCCCGGTCACGATCCCGGAGCCGAAGCGCGAAGGCGGCCACCGCAATGGCGAGCGCTCCCGCCGCGGCCAGCGGCCACCGCCGGGTGGCGCGCGGTGAATGCGGCATCTCGCGTCCGAGTGCTGCAGCGAACTCCGCCGCCGTCGTGAATCGATCGGCTGGAGCGAGCGCCAACGCCTTCGCAAGCGCGAGGTCCACCGATGCCGGGAGCTGCGGCCGCACCGTACGAACGGATAGCGGCGCCGAGGCGAAGCGCTTTGCGATGACGGCCTGCGCTGACGGGCCGGTGAACGGCGGCTCGCCGGCGAGCATTTCATGGAGCACGCAGCCAAGGCTGTAGATGTCGGTGCGTGCGTCCACGCGCGGGTCGGCGGTGGCCTGCTCGGGACTCATGTAGGCGGGTGTGCCGAGGCTCAGTCCCGTTGCGGTGAGCCGATCACCCGCGTCCGCCACGGCCCTGGCGATGCCGAAATCGGCGAGCAGGGCATGCCCGTCGGAGATCAGGATGTTCTCGGGCTTGACGTCGCGATGGATGATGCCGTGGCGATGCGCATGGTCGAGCGCGTCGGCCACTTCGCGCGTGAGCCGGATGGCGTCGTCGGCGGGGAGCGGGCCCTCGCGCTCGAGACGCGCGCGCAACGATTCCCCCGCCACGAACGGCATCGTGTAGTAGAAAACGGGTGTCCCGCCGGCCGCGACTTCGCCCGAATCGAGCACCGGCAGGATGTGGGGGTGCTGCAGGCGTGCGGCGAGTCGGATCTCGCGCGCGAAGCGCTCCGGGCCGAGTGCGACCGCGAGCTCCGGGAGGAGGACCTTCAGCGCAATGGGGCGATCGTGCCGCGGATCATGCGCCAGGTACACCGTGGCCATGCCGCCACGCCCCAGCTCGCGCTCGACGCGGTATCGCTCGCCGAAGGCCTCGATCACCTGTTCGAGCACGAGGGGCCTGGGAAGGAGATGCTGATAATGTAGGGCGCGAGCATGATGCGGCAAGGCAGCGGGAAGGCGCTCTCTGAGGTCACCGCCTCGCGAAGATCACGGCGTAGTGCGCGACCAGCAGAAGCGCGCCTGCGGCGAAGGCGAGACTGCCTGCGCGTGCTGCACCGGCGTCGCCGGCTCCGACCCCACCGAAGAGCATCGCGATGCCGGTCGCAAGCAGCGCGAGGGTCGCCCACGCCGTCGGCCGGTGCACGATCTCGGCTGCGGTGCGCACGCGGGTGGCGCCGTCCCGTCCGTAGAAGTGGAGCCAGATCAGGAATGCCAGCAGGCGGTACCAGATGCCGGTAATGAAGATGACGAGCCACCCGAGCAGCGTCAGGCCGGCGTAGACGATCGCGCCGCGCGCGCTGTGTCCCGGCGTGGCCAGTTGCAGCAGGCCGGTCACGGCAGCGGCCGCCAGCGACAGGAATCCGATGAGCACATGGCCGAACGCCGGCTCGAGCCGCCGCACCATGCGAAACCGGAAGTAGCCGGCCACGAGGCGGAGAAAGAGCGCTGCGGCCGCCAGCGACAGCGCCGCTCCGAGCCAGGCGAGCGGCGCAATTGCGAGCGTGAGTCCGGCGGCCAGCGCGACCAGTCCCGCCGATCCCAGCGGCCCGATGTACCTCACCGGCCAGCTCGGCGCCCGCGCCGCCACCATGAACATCGGCAGCATCCGGCTCCCGACGCCGACTGCCGTGAGGCCGGCAAAACCAAACGCGGCGAGATGGAAATGCGCCGCAATGAGGCCGAGGCGGTCGAGGGTCCACCAGCCGAGGGAGTTGCCGATCCGGGCGCCGGCAAGGAAGAAGGCGAGCCCGAAGAGGATGTGCGCGCCGGAAACATACGAGGCGGTCGTGCGCGCCGGGCCGCGCTCCATTCGCCTTCGGTGCGGGAGAAGATTCCAGGCCACGATCCCGATTACGACGAACAGGATCCCCCATCCCGCGGCCTGCAGCGCGGGAACCCACCACCAGAGCCCGGCCACGAGCAGCGCAGTTCCGACCTGCAGAAGCCACGCCCCCGCCACTCCCGCCCGCACATGCCTCGGCGCCGCACCGAGCGACATCGGATAGAACTGGTAGAGTGCGCCGAATATCGATCCGGTGATGACGCCGAGCGTGAAGATGTGCGTGACGGCAATGACGCGCGGCGCGAGGAACTGTCCCGCGGCGAGCAGCGGCGCCACGACGACGAGACCGGCGGCGCCGAGTGCGAGCCACCCGATGCCGCAGAGGAAGTGTGTGCCGGGGAGCCGGAAGGGCGGTGGGGTCGGGGCCATGAATGGAAGAATATCCGGGCCGCAGCCCCAATCGCATATTAACTTCCCCGGATGCCACCCTCACCCCCGACGCGCAAGACCAATACCGCCGCCGCATGGCGCGAGGCGCGGGCGCTGATCTGGACCTATCGTTCCCGGCTCGCGCTCGGCATCGGGCTGATGCTGGTGAACCGGCTCGCCGGATTCGTCCTCCCCGCAAGCTCGAAATACCTGATCGACAACGTCCTGGCGGGCGGACAGGGCGAGATGCTGGTCCCGCTGGCGATGGCCGCGGGACTCGCGACGCTGGTGCAGGCGTCGACGGGCTACTCGCTCGCCCTCGTGATGAGCGTCGCGGCGCAGCGTGCGATCACCGAGATGCGGAAGCGCGTGCAGGCGCAGGTGCTCCGCCTGCCGATCAGCTACTTCGACTCGACGAAGAGCGGCGTCCTCATCTCGCGGATCATGACCGACGCGGAAGGCGTCCGGAACCTCGTCGGCACCGGGCTCGTGCAGCTCGTCGGCGGCCTCTTCACGGCGACGCTCTCCCTCGGTGTCCTCTTCTGGCTGAACTGGCAGCTCACCACGATCACGCTCGTGGTCATCATCGTGTTCGGCGCGGGAATGATCGTCGCCTTCCAGCGGCTCCGGCCGATCTTCCGCGAGCGGGGGGAGATCAATGCCGAGGTGACGGGGCGCCTCGCGGAGACCGTCGGCGGCATCCGGCTGGTGAAGACATACACGGCCGAGCGCCGCGAGGAGCTCGTCTTCGCGCGTGGAGTGCACCGGCTCTTCCGGAACATCGCGCGGAGCATCCGGGGCGTGAATGCGGTCTCGAGCTTCACGACGATCCTGATCGGGCTCGTCGGCGTGCTGCTCATCGTGATCGGCGGCCGCGCGATCCTCGCCGGCACGATGACGCTCGGCGACTTCGTGATGTACGTCTTCTTCATTGGCATGGTCGCGGCGCCGCTCGTCGGGGTGGCCAACATCGGCACCCAGATCAGCGAGGCATTCGCGGGCCTCGATCGGATCCGGGAGATCCGCGAGCTCACGACCGAGGACGCGCACGACGCCGAGCGGCGCGAGGTGCCGGAGCTGCGGGGCGAGGTGGAGTTCGATCACGCCTCGTTCGCATACGAGCCGGGTGTCCCGGTCCTCCGCGACGTGAGCTTCCGCGCGCCGGCGGGCACCACCACGGCGCTCGTCGGCTCGAGCGGCTCGGGGAAGAGCACGCTCATCTCGCTCGTCATGGCGTTCAACCGGCCCACGGGTGGCCGCGTGCTCGTGGACGGCATCGATCTCGCGACGCTGCGGCTCCGGGATTTCCGGTCGAATCTCGGCGTGGTCCTGCAGGACAATTTTCTCTTCGACGGGAGCATCGCCGAGAACATCGCGTTCTCGAAACCGGGGGCCACCCGGCGCGAGATCGAAGCGGCGGGGCGGGTGGCGCACTGTGACGAGTTCGTGAGCCGCATGGCGGACGGGTACGACACGATCGTCGGCGAACGCGGAGTCAAGCTCTCCGGCGGCCAGCGGCAGCGCGTCGCCATCGCCCGCGCCATCCTCGCCGACCCGAAGATCCTCATCCTCGACGAGGCGACGTCGTCGCTCGATTCCGAGAGCGAAGCGATGATCCGCGACGGCCTCCGCCGGCTGCGCGAAGGGCGCACGACGTTCGTGATCGCGCACCGGCTGAGCACGATTGCGAGTGCGGACCAGATTCTCGTGCTCGAGGAGGGACGGATCGTCGAGCGCGGGACGCAGCCCGAGCTCCTGGCGCTCGGCGGCCGGTATCGGCAGCTGTACGAGAAGCAGTACGGGGCGGAGCTGGACAAGTTCGTGAATCCGGGAGAGGAGATTCCGCAGGTGGTGTGAGGCGGCGGTATCGTCATCGCCGCCCCGCCCCGAAACTCCTCCGCGGCCGAATCCGTCCAGCCTCCATGGCCATCCCTTTCTGGTCCCTTGCCGCGCTCGCGATCGCCGCCGCTCCCCTGGCCGCTCAGGACCCTCCACCGAATCCCTCACGCGGCCATCTCGCCCGTGGCACCTGGGCCATCATCGGTGCGCACGTCATTCCGATGACGGCCGATACCGTGCTCCGTGATGCGACGGTCCTCGTGCACGACGGCCGCATCGTTGCGGTGGGGCCTCGCGACGCGGTGCAGTTGCCGAGCGGGGCGGAGCGGATCCTGGCGCGGGGCCGGTACCTGATTCCCGGCCTTGCCGACATGCACACGCATCTCTACTCCGACGGCGCCGTGCCGGACTCGGCGGGGCCGGCCGAGCTCGGCGTGATGCTCGCCAACGGGATCACGTCGGCGCGACTCATGATCGGGACGCCGGAGCATCTCGTCCTGCGGCGTCAGGTCGAGTCGGGCGAAATCGCCGGCCCGCAGCTCTGGGTGGCGAGTCCGCATTTCGCCACCCAGCCGTCGGAGAATGCGCGCGTCGTGACAACCCCCGACGAGGTGCGGCAGGCGGTGCGCGAGGTGAAGGTGGCCGGCTACGACTTCGTGAAAGTGACGTTCGGCATCGTCGGGCCGCTCTATGAGGCGCTGGTCCAAGAGGCCATGGCGCAGGGGATCCGCGTCGTCGGCCACGTCGAGCCCGAGGTCGGCGTGCGGCGCGCGATCGCTGCGGGGCAGCAGATCGAGCACCTCGATGCCTACTTCGAGGGCGCGCTCGCCGATTCGGCGCCGATGCGCGAGTCGATCACCCAGTTCCGGCTCTATCGGCCGCAGAACTGGGCGAGCCTCGACTACATCGACGACGCGAAGCTCACCGCGCTCGCCGTCGAGACCGCCCGCGCCGGGATCTGGAGCGTGCCGACGCTCGAGATATTCAACCGCGCCTTCTCGATTCCGCTCTCCGACGCGGAGCTGCACGCGCTTCCCGACTGGCAGATGATCCCGCGCGCCATCCGGCAGCCGTACGTGAACTCCCGCAACCGCTACTGGGCTCAGTCCGTGAGCCGCGAGCAGCGGGCGGAGTTCGCGGAGATCAGGAACTCGATCGTGAAGCGCATTGCCGATGCGGGTGGCGCCGGGCGGATCATGGCCGGCTCCGATTCGCCCGATCTTCTGATGGCCTACGGCTGGGCAATGCATCGCGAGATTGCCCATCTCGTTCGCGCCGGGCTCACGCCCTGGCAGGCACTCGCGGCCGCGACGCGCAACCCCGCCGAATTCCTCGGCGCGATGAACGAGTGGGGCACCATCGCTCCCGGCCGGCGCGCCGATCTGGTGCTGCTCGGTGGCAATCCGCTCGAGGACATCGCGAACGTCGGGCGCATCGAGGCGGTAATTGCCGGAGGGAGGGTATTCGAGCGGGCGGAGCTGGATGAGATGATCCGGCGGGGGCGGGTGGCGATCGACGGGGCGGCGGAGTAGCGGCCTGTCGCAGCGAGCGCAGCGTGTCATCCCGAGGGAGCAACGCACCGAGGGATCTGCTCACCGGTCTCCGGAACCCGCCGAGTAGATCCCTCGCTGCGCTCGGGATGAGACTAGTGCACCTGCACATTCCCCCCGAACAACCCCACCAC
>DASTUP010000151.1:0-2825 GCA_035759585.1 Gemmatimonadales bacterium
ACGGTGTCTCGCCCTTTCCGGAGCGCGTCTACTCGGGGGGGCCGTTCCTGAGCGTGCCGATCCGGTACGCGGCGCCCGGCGCGTCGCCTCGCTGCGTGGGCGTGCTGAGCTTCACGGAGCGCGTGAGCGGCGCGCGCTTCACCGAAGCGGACCGGCGGCTCGTGACGGCCATCGCGAACATGGTGGCGGTGGCGATCGAAAATGCGCGGCTGGTCGGTCGCGAGCGGAAGCAGCAGCGCCTCCGCCGCGAGCTCGAGCTGGCGGCCGATCTTCAGCTCCGGCTCCTTCCCTCGCCTGCGGTGCTGCACGGCGATGCCGATGTCGCGGCGCGATGCGTCCCGGCCGAGTGGGTCGGCGGCGACTTCTACACCTTCAGCCGCCTCGGCCATGGCCGCGTCGGCGTCATGCTCGGCGACATCTCGTCCCACGGGTTCTCCGCGGCGCTCGTGATGGCCCTCGTCCTCAGCGCGGCGGGAATTCACTCCGGTGCGGAGTCCACGCCGGACGAGACGCTCGCGGCACTGCTCGAGAGCCTCGCCGGCGAGCTCGCGCGGACCGAGATGTACCTCTCCGTCTTCTATGGCGTGATCGACCCGAAGACCTCCCGCCTCTATTACGCGAACGCCGGCCACCCGCACGCCTTCCGCATCAATGCATCCGGCAGGACGCGCCTCGAGGCGACAGCGCCGCCGCTGGGGCTCGCGACGACGGACAGCATCCGCCGCGCGCTGGTCGACTGGGCGAGGGACGATCTCCTCTGCCTCTGGACCGACGGGCTCGTCGATGCGCGCTCCCCGGTCGGCGAGGCGTTCGGCGAGGAGCGGCTGCTGGCGACGCTTTCCCGGATGCACCGGTCGCCACCGGACGAGATCGTGGCGGCGGTCATGAGCGAAGTCGACGCCTTTGCCGGCGCCGGCGGGGACGACAGGACGCTGCTCGTCCTCCGCATGCATTGATCGCTTCCCCATGAGCGGATCCCGGCCGAAGCGCCGGCTCGGGCAGCATTTCCTCTTCGACCCGCGGCTCCTGGCCCGCATCGCCGAAGCGACGCTCGCCGGTCCCGGCGATACCGTGCTCGAGATCGGACCAGGGCCGGGGGGGCTCACGGCGGCGCTCGCCGCGCGCGCGGGGCGGGTCGTCGCCATCGAGAAGGACCCCGATGTCCTCCCCGGGCTCAAGTCCCGCGCGCCGGATGCGGTCATCCTCGAGGCCGACGCGCTGGACGCCGACTGGCATGCGGTTGCCGGTCATCCCGATCCGGCGCGGTACATCGTCGCCGGCAACATCCCCTACAACATCACGTCGCCTCTCATCGACAAGGCGCTCGAGCCGCCGCTGCCTGCGCGCATCGTCTTCCTGGTGCAGAAGGAGGTGGCGGAGCGGATCGCATCGGGACCCGGGTCGGCCGATTACGGCGCGCTCTCGGTCGGCGTGCAGTCCGCGGCGCGTGTGGAGAAGCTCTTCAACATCCCCGCCGGCGCGTTCAAGCCGCCGCCGAAGGTGGACTCGGCGGTGATCCGGCTGACGCCGCTGGACATCCCGCTGGTTCCGGAAGCCGCCCGGATCAGCTTCCGCCGCTTCGTCGTCGCGCTCTTCGGACTCCGCCGAAAACAGCTCCAGCGCGGCCTGCGCGAGGTCACAGGCCAGCCGGTCGAAGCGGTGGTCGCCCTCCTCGGCAGCATGGGCATCGCTCCGACCGCCCGCGCAGAGACGCTCACGCCGGCACAAATTGCGGAGCTGCACCGGCGCGTGGCGGAGGCCGGGGCGGGGCAGAGATAAAACAGGCACACGAAACCACGAAAGGACGAAAGTCGTGGTCGCGAAGGAATCTCTGTCTCCTGCGGGCAAGGGCGAACCGCGAAACCGCGAATAGGAACTGAAAGCCCGCGAACGGGCCGCGGTGCGCGCGGTACCCGCCGCTCACGTGTCAGGAGTCGGCAGGTGTTGTTTCTGGCCTCCCTGCACGCCCGACGTGCGGAGCCTTCGGGGAAGTCCACAAGAAACATCAGCGCCGAACTCAGCCACGGGGCTCGGAGCCGCGACGTCGACGGCTGCATCCGCGACGAGCCGAGGCCCTCGCAGCCGCGGCGCCTTTCGTCCTTTCGTGGTTTCGTGCGCCTTTCGAACTCAGCCCGATCCGGAACGCCGCCCACGTTGAAATCCCCGCCCGCATTGACGCCCCCGCATCCTGCCGCTACCTTTGTGAATCATTTCACAAAGCGGTATGCGAAAAGTCGCCGAGTCCACCATCCGCCGCCTCTCGCTCTATCTGCGGCTGCTGGAAGAGTTTGAAGCGCAGGGGATCGCCACCGTCAGTTCCGAGGCGCTGGCGGGCCGAGGGGGGACCACGTCCGCGCAGGTGCGGAAGGACCTCTCGTTCTTCGGCTCGTTCGGCAAGCGGGGGCTCGGCTATTCGGTGCCTGAGCTCGTCACCGAGCTGCGCGCCATTCTCGGCCTCGACCGGCGCTACCAGGTGGCGCTCATCGGGGCGGGGAAGATCGGGAGCGCGCTGGTCCAGTATCGCGGCTTCCGGCAGCGCGGCTTCGATATCGTCGCCATCTTCGATGTCGATCCGGCAAAGATCGGCCGCGAGTGGAACGGCCTTCAGGTGCAGGACAGCCGGACGCTCGAAGCGGTGCTGTCGAAAGAGAAGATCGACATGGCCGTCCTCGTCACCCCCGCCGAAGCCGCCCAGCCCCTCGCCGACCGCCTCGTCGCCCTCGGCGTCAAAGCCATCCTCAATTTCGCCCCGGTGCAGCTCAACGTGCCGCACGACGTCGTCGTGAAGACGGTCAATCTGGCGCTCGAGCTGGAGACGCTCAGTT
>DASTUP010000152.1:0-7484 GCA_035759585.1 Gemmatimonadales bacterium
ATCCGCTCGTACAGCGTCGCCATCGTATCGGGCGAGCCGGCGAGGAAACGGCAGCGGGCTTCGCCGCGTGAGCGGCACTCGACCTCCATGACGGCGATCGTCCCGCCCGACATCCGGCCGAGGAAGTCGGCGAGGAGGCCGCAGGAGAGGTGGCAGGAGGGATAGATCGCGCCACCCTGGTCCGCAGCCTCCGCCCACTCGGTCGAATCGAGGGCGAGCACTGCGCTCCCCAGCTGCCGCACCGAGAGCGAGCCCCATCCCGTTTCGCTGAAGAACGCCGAAAGGACTTCACCCATCCGCGCCGCATCGAGCGACGCCGGGTCGCTCACGCCGAACGTCGACGCGAGCCACGTCGAGTAGGCCGAGAACAGCTCCTCGCCGCCGGCGAAACCCGCTTCCTGCAGGTACGCCGCGGCCTGTACGCCGGTATCGCGCTCGAGGCTCGCGCGGAGCTGGAGGAGCGCGCGGCGGCCGAGGCCGACGCAGCTGTGAGCGGGGAGCAGGGCAGTCGTCATGGGGTTCGCACGTAAGAGGATGAGCGAAGCTAGGCCGTTTCGCCGACGCGGCGCAAGAGTTCGGCCTCATCGATCACTTCGACGCCGAAAGTGCGGGCCTTCTCGAGCTTGCTGCCCGCGTCATCTCCCGCCACCACCGCGTCGGTCTTCCGGCTGACGCTGCCGGCGACTCTCCCGCCCGCGCGCTCGACGAGCTCGGCCGCTCGGGAACGGGTGAGCGTGGGCAGCGTGCCGGTGAGCACGTAGGTCTTCCCGCTGAGCGGGCCCTCGCTCGATGCGCCGGTCGGCTCCGAGAGCGTGAGTCCCGCCTTCCGCAGGCGCTCGATCAGCTCGCGGTTGCGCGGCGCGTCCAGGAAGCTCGTCACCGCCTCGGCGATCGTCGGCCCGATTCCCGACACGGCGCCGACGGTTTCGGCCGATGCCGCCATGAGCGCGTCGAGCGTGCCGAAGCGCCGCGCGAGCAGCTGGGCGACGGTCTTGCCGACGTGCCGGATCCCGATGCCGAAGAGCAGGAGCGAGAGCGGCTGCGCCTTCGATGCGGCGATCGCATTCACTAGCTGCTCGGCCGACTGGGCCGCGAAGCGATCGAGCTCGACGAGCTGTGCGACGGTCAGGTCGTAGAGATCGGCAACGTCGCTGATGAGGCCCTCGCCCAGGAGCTGCCGCACGCGCTCATAGCCGAGCCCGCGGATGTCCATCGCGTCGCGGCCGGCGAAGTGCACGATGCCTTCCAGCACGCGTCCCGGACACGAAGCGTTCGGGCAGTAGCGCATCGCCTCGTCGGCCGGACGCTCGACCGGCGTGCCGCAGCGGGGGCACTCGTCCGGCATCCGGAAGATCCGCTCGCTGCCCTCGCGCCGCGCCGTGATCGGCGCGACGATCTGGGGAATCACTTCGCCGGCGCGGATCACTTCGACCCAGTCGCCCTCGCGGATGTCCTTCGTCGCGATCAGCTCCTCGTTGTGGAGCGTCGCGGCGGAGACCGTCACGCCGCTCACCTCGACCGGCTCGAGCTCCGCGTACGGGTTGAGGGCGCCGGTGCGGCCGACATTGATGCGGATGGCGCGGAGGCGCGTCACCGCGACCTCGGGCGCGAACTTCCGCGCGATGGCCCACCGCGGGTCGCGACCGCCGACGACACCGAGCTCCGCGTGGAGGGAGAGCGGATCGACCTTGATGACGACGCCGTCGGCCTGGAAGGGAAGGACGCCCAGGAGCGTCTCGAACGAGGGCACGGCGCGCTGCACGTCGGCGAGCGTCTCGAAACGCTGCCGGTGCGGCTCCACCTGGAAGCCCCACGATTCGAGAAGATCGAGAGTGTCCCAGTGCGTGCGCGCGGGAAGCTTCCCTTCGATCGTCTCGATGGAAAACGCGAACATCCGGAGCCGGCGACGCCGCGTGAGCTCCGGATCGAGCTGGCGCAGCGCGCCGGCCGCCGCATTCCGCGGGTTGGCATAGAGCGATTCACCATCCCGCTCGCGCTGGACATTGGTCCGCTTGAACATCTCGTAGGGGAGGTACACCTCGCCCCGGACCTCCATCAGGGCCGGCCAGCCCTTCCCCTTGAGCGAGAGCGGAACGTCGGCGATGGTCCGGAGATTGGCGGTGACGTTCTCGCCGATGACGCCGTTGCCGCGTGTGGCGCCGACGACGAAGCGGCCGTCGCGATAGGTGAGGTTCACCGCCGCCCCGTCGATCTTGACCTCGGCGGTGTAGCCCGCCGTGCGGACCTCCGCCGAGTTGCGTGCATTGCGCTCCTCCCACGCCGTGAGCTCCTCCCCGTCGAAGGCGTTCGCGAGCGAGAGCATCGGGCGGAGGTGCGGGTGCTTCGTGAGCGAGGAGGCGGGCTCGGCGCCCACGCGGAGGGTGGGACTGTCCGACGTCTGCAGCTCGGGATGCTCCGCCTCGAGCGCCTGCAGCTCGCGGAAGAGCCGGTCGTACTCCGCGTCGGCGATGGTCGGCGCATCGGCGACGTAATAGGCCTGGTTGGCGTCGTCGATGAGGCGGCGCAGCTCCTCGGCGCGGGCGGCGGGAGACCCGCGGCCCTTCGTCACTGGCCGGTGGCCTCCTGCGAAATGACCGCCATCGTGACCCCGACCAGGCGATCGATCTCCTCCGCGCTCGCCTTCGCGAGCGCATCCTCGCCCCATGGGGCCTCGCGGTCGTCGAACTGATTGAGCAGCCGCCGGAGGTAGCCGACGAGTGCGGCGCGCTCACGCTCGCGGCTCCGGTGCGCCGTGTACTCGCCGCGGCGCTCCTGCAGCCGCTCGAAGCGGTGCGCGTTGCGGAGGGCGCGCGCGGTCAGGCTCGCCACCACCTGGCAGAACCGCACGTCGGCCTCGGAGAACGGAGCGCCGTCACGATATGCGCGGAGGAAGATCGCGCCGATCGGCGCGCCTCTCCAGGCGATCGGGATCACCGTGATCGACTTGACCTTCCGGTTGAGCAGCGCGCCGCGGGCGTGGCGGAGCGTGAGATCGGTGGAAACATCGTCGATGTGGACGGTCTGCCCGGTCTGCAGCGCCTGGCGCAGCTCGGGGTAGCGCTCGAGGTCCACCACGTAGTTGCGGATGCTCGGATCTTCGTAGCTCGCGACGAGCCGCACGGTGCGGCCCCCCCGCTCGGTCAGGAAGATCGAGGAGCGGTCGAGCCCGAACGCCTCGCCGAGCCGCCGCGCCACCGACTGCACGATGTCCACGAACTGCAGCGAGCCGGCGATTTCCTGCAGGATCTCGATGATGGCGAGCAGGTGCCGGCGCTCCTGCTCGAGCGCCTGCACGCGCGTGACCAGCCGATCGATGTCTTCGTGCGCCGCAGTACCGGACGTCGTCATGCGAGACCAGACCCTTCAGGGTGGAGTTCGAAGATAAGAGGGAACCGTCCGCCCCGAAACGGTGGCGCAAATCCCACAGGTGCACGGACTTGCGTGTCAAGAAACCGGTCGCGTCAGGGAAGTTGACACGCGGCGCCAGCGGCGGCCGCCAAGGGCCGGGCCGCGCGTGGATCCATTCTTGATTGCGCACCGACCTCCACCTACGTTCCACTGATTCACCTGAACGGCCGAGGCACCATGAGCGAATCGAATGAGGAACGGGGGAGCGGGCTGATTGCCGGCGTGATTCTCGGGGCGGTGATCGGCGCGGGAATCGCCCTGCTGTTCTCTCCGAAGTCCGGCGAGGAAACGCGGCGTGATATCGCGCGGCGAGCCCGCGACTTCGGCGACGAGGCCCGCGACCGCGTCGGCGAGGCTTCGCGCCGGACCCGGCGCGAGCTGCGCCGTCGTCGGCGCGAGCTTCGGGACCGGATGGACGCGAGCCTCGAATCGGCGCGCGACCGGTACCGCGGCTGACGACGCCGGTCGGTTCGCCCCTCGATCTGCGCCAGGAGCGTCGCGGCCTCGCGCCGCTCCCGCTCGTCCCCGTAATCGACATCTGCGAGCCCCGCGACCGTATCGAGCTGCGCCCGCGCATCCGTGTAGCGACCTCGATCCGCGTACACGCCCGCGAGCGCGACGCGATGCACCACCCGCTCCGGGTTCAGCTCGACCGCCCGCTCCAGGAATTTCGTCGCACTGTCCCACGACGCCTCGCTCAGCACGCGGCCGCCCAGGAAGTTCCGCGCGAAGAAGCGCTGGATCCCCGACAACCGCATCACTTCCGCATGCCATCGGCCGAGGACGTGCCAGGCTCCCGCGTGCCGCAGGTCGAGGTCCACGGCCCGCCGTGCCGCGGTCCGAATCTCCGCCGCCCGGCGCACGCGCTCGCGGTTGCCGCGCGTGAGCGATGCGCGGCCCATCGCGTTGGCGAGGACGAACCATCCCTCCGCATCGCTCGAATCGGACGCCACGGCCCGCCGCGCGAGCGCTTCCGCGCGGACGTACAGCGCATCGCGCCGCGCCGACTCCCCCTCCTGCGGGAAGTCGCTGCCGAGCTGGATCAGCGCCAGGGCCGCGCCCCAGTTTGCGGCGTAGTCCATCGAGTCGAGCTCCATCGCGGCGGTGAAGTGCTCGAGGGCAACCCGGGGATCGCGCCGCTCGAGCGCGCCATGGCCCAGCGCAGCAAGGTCGGCAGCGGACTGCGCCGCGAGTGGAGCCGGCATCGCAACGGCGAGCCAGAGCACGATCCGGAGTTCCGGTCGCATGGCGTATGCTCCTTCATGATGCGAGGCGTCGGATGACCCTCGTGGTGGCAACGCTGATCGAGCGCAAGCGAAACGGTAAAACGCTGGAGCCCGCCGAATGGCGCGAGCTGATCGGCGCGTACGCCGCCGACCAGGTGCCCGACTACCAGATGTCGGCGCTCCTCATGGCGATCTTCTTCCGCGGCCTCGCCCCCGGGGAGCTCTCGGCGCTCACCGACGCAATGCTCGCGAGCGGCGACCGGCTCGATCTCGGCCCCCGCACCGTTCCCGCCGTGGACAAGCATTCCACCGGCGGCGTCGGCGACAAGACATCGCTCCTCCTCGCCCCGATGCTCGCCGCGTGCGGGCTCATGGTGCCGATGATGTCGGGCCGAGGGCTTGGCCACACGGGGGGCACGCTCGACAAGCTCGAGTCGATCCCGGGCTTTCGCACCGATCTTTCCCTCCGGGAGGCGGAAGATCAGGTGCGGCGGCTCGGCTGCGCCCTGATCGGACAGACGCCGGAGATCGCCCCTGCCGACAAGCGTCTTTATGCCCTCCGGGACGTCACCGCCACGGTCGAGTCGATCCCGCTCATCGCCGCGAGCATCATGTCCAAGAAGCTCGCGGAAGGCATCGACGGCCTCGTGCTCGACGTGAAGACCGGAAGCGGGGCCTTTCTCCCTGATCCGGCCATGGCGCGCACCCTCGCGGAGACGATGATCGGCCTCGGCGAGGCACGTGGCTGCCGCACCGTCGCGCTCCTCACGGCAATGGACCGGCCACTCGGCCGGGCTGCCGGGAACGCGCTCGAGGTGGAGGAGGCCATCGAGGGACTGCGGGGCCGCGGCCCCGAGGACCTGATGCAGCTGACCCATGCACTCGGCGCCGAGATGCTGCTCGTGGCAGGTGCGGCGGAAGATGGCCGGGACGCGCGGCGAAAGCTCGAGCACGTGATCAAAACGGGCGCAGCGCTCGATCGTTTCCGGGCGATCATCGAGGCGCAGGGCGGCAACCCCGCTGTCGTCGATGACCCTGCTGCGCTGCCGCAGGCACCGGTCGAGCGTGTCTGGGAGGCACCGGCCGCGGGCATCGTCTCACGTGTCGAGCCCCGCCGCATCGGTCGCGCGATCACGGCGCTTGGCGGCGGCCGGATGAAGGTCGACGACGAGGTGGATCCGGCCGTCGGCTTCGTGATCACTGCGCGGCCCGGCGACATGGTCACGCGGGGACAGCCGCTCGCGACGATCCACGCGCGCAGCGATGCAGGTGCGGATGAGGCCGCCCGCGCATTGGCCGAAGCGATCGTGATCGGCGAGCCGGCCGCGCCGATGGCGCTCATCTCCCACCGGATCACGAAGAACGGAGTCGAGGCGCTGTGATCGGACTCATCCTGGGCATCGCTGCGGTCATTGCCTTTGCGCTCTGGCTTTCGCGGCGGAACGAGCAGGCCGGAACCTGGCGGCCCGCGCCGCGTACGGACGACATCGACTATGCCGAGCTCGAGGCCGCGGAGCGGGAAGTGCGAGATCTCGGCGCCACTGCCCGGCCCGACGACGAGGTGATCGGCGGCGACTGGGGTCCCGGCACGTCGAAGCCACGTCCTCCCGAGCTCCTCTGAGCTGCCGGGAGGCTACGCTCACCCCGCTCCATCATCTAGCTTTCGCTCGTGACGATCCCCGCCGAATCCCGCCTCGACCGCGTCCGCTCGGCCTTCGGCGCGGAGTACGAGATCATCCGCCTCCTCGGCGAGGGCGGGATGGCGGCCGTCTACCTCGGACGCGAGCGGGCGCTCAAGCGGCTCGTCGCGATCAAGGTGCTCGATCCGGAGCTGGGCATGAGCCCCGGTTTCCGCGCCCGCTTCCAGCGGGAGGCGGAGCTCGCCGCAGGCCTGCAGCATCCCCACATCGTCCCGATCTATCGCGTCGGCGAGGCCGACGGGCTTTCCTACTTCACGATGGCGTACATCGAGGGGGAGAGTCTCGCCGACCGGCTCAAGGCGGAGGGGCGCCTCCCCGTTTCCGAAGTGGTGCGCATCGGGCGTGAGACGGCGGCGGCGCTCGCCGCCGCGCATCGCCGCGGGATCATTCATCGGGACGTGAAGCCCCAGAACATCCTGTTGGAAGGCGACTCCGGGCGCGTGATGGTGACCGACTTCGGCATCGCCAGCGTGAGCGATCCGGAGGCCGCAGGACAGGGCGAGCAGCTCACCGGGATCGGGATGGTCATGGGCACGCCGCGCTACATGAGCCCGGAGCAGGCCTCGGGAACGCGCGAGCTGACGCCGGCATCCGACCTCTACGCGCTTGGCGTGATCCTCTACGAGGCGGCCACCGGCGCCTTTCCGTACAAGCTCTCCCATACGACGCCGAATTACATGGTGGCGCACGTCACCCAGCAGCCGGTGCCCGTCGTTGCGCGGCAGGGTGATGTGCCGGAGGACCTGGAGCGCACGATCCTCAAGCTCCTCGCCAAGGAGCCCGCGCATCGCTTCGCCACGGGCGAGCAGGTGGTCGAGGCGCTGAGCGGGACATCGCCGGCGTCCGGACGCACGCCGGCGCGCGGAGTGCCGCCGCGGCGCAAGAGCATTCTCCTGGCGGTCGCGGCATTGGCGGTCGTGCTCATCGCGGGAGTGCTCGTTGCCCGCGGGCGCGGCGGGCCGGGGCAGGGTGTGGACCCGCGCCGCAGCATCCTCATCGGCTTCTTCTCCAATACCCGGCAGGATCCCGCGCTCGACTGGCTGCGCGTCGGTGGCGTCGAGCTGCTGGCGCAATGGCTCTCCCGCTGGGAAGACGTGCAGGTGGTGGACGCCGAGCGGCTGCTCGACCTCGCGCGGCGGGCGGAGCTCGA
>DASTUP010000153.1:0-32686 GCA_035759585.1 Gemmatimonadales bacterium
GCGGCGGATGTGAAGAGCGGCGGGGAGCATCCGCTCCCGGCCGCTCTTCACATCCAGGGTGCTGTGCCTAGCTGGCCTTCGCCTCGACTGGCATCCCGCTGTTGATCATCCACGGCGTCCCGTAGCGGTCCACGCACATGCCGAACCGCTCGGCCCAGAAGGTCTTCTCGAGCGGCATGGTCACGCTGCCTCCGCCGGAGAGCGCCGCGAAGATGCGCTCCGCCTCGCTCGTGTCGTCCATGACGATGGACACCGACATCCCGCGCGGCTTCTCGTACGGCATTCCGCCGGCGTCCGACGCCATCAGGATCGTCTGGCCCTTGAGCGCGAGGCTCGAGTGCATCAGCTGGCCGCGGGCCTCGGGCTTCACGTACTCCTCCGCCGGCGTTCCGGCGAACGTGAACATCGACTCGATGTCGGCGCGGAGGGTCCTGGCATAGAACTCCATCGCCTCCCTGCAGTTGCCGTCGAAGGTGAGATAGGGAATGAAATGCATTGTGCCACTCCTCGGCTGATGGTTCCTCAACAATGCCCGTCCTGCCCACGAGCCGGCGGGCGGGGCAAAGCTACTCCGATGCGAGCGCGTCGAGCATGCGCGTCCGCTCCGCGGAACCGATCCACCGCCCATTCACCATCACGCCGTTGATCCGGAGCGAGTTGGCGATGTCCGTCAGGGGGTTCGCGTCGAGCAGGAGAAGGTCGGCGCGCGCACCGGTGCGCACCACGCCCGCGCGTCCCTCCTCGCCCATGAACTTCGCCACATCCACCGTTCCGGTCCGCAGCGCCTGATACGGCGTGAGCCCGGCCTTTACAAGTGCGTCCAGTTCCCGGTGCGCCGAAAAGCCCGGAACGTTCCAGAGCTGCGGCGCGTCCGAGCCGAGGAGGAAAGGAACGCCCGCGTCGTAGAGCGCCTTGATGAGCCGCCGGCGAAGTGCCGTGAACTCCTGGCGCTCGTCGGCAGAGACTTCCGCCTGCGCCAGGAGGTTGTCCTTGAACGTGCGCCACGCCGTCACCTGCTGCGGCACCCAGTAGCTGAACTCCGGCAGGGAAGTCAGCTCCGCTCCAGTGGCGTCATTCGTAAAATTGTCCATGAGGATCTGCGTGGGTACCATCGCGACGCCCGATGTCCTGATCCGGTCCACGATGGCGCCGAAGCGCGACAGGTCCAGCTGCCGCACGATGCCGAGTCCGAAGAAGCCGTTCACCTCCTGCGTCAGCGGCTGCCGGCCGGCGTACATCGCCTCGACGATCCCGTCGAGGTGGTCGATCGTGGAATACTTCGATGTAAGTGCCGCATCGAGTCCGATCTCGAGCGGCACGTGCCCGGCGAACGGAATGTCCACGGCATTCGCCACCGCGGCGAGCGAATCGAAGGCGGCGCGCGGCACGCCGGGGTGGATCTTGAGCAGGTCGTATCCGGCGGACTTCTGCGCGCGGACCATGGCTGCGGCGGTGGCCGGCGACGACGCGGAGTTGCCGTTGAACGACGGGCCGGAGGTCAGGAGGCGCGGGCCGAGGAGCTGCCCGGCGGCAATGCTGTCGCGCAGGGCGAGGTGCATGGGGGCGCCGAGCATGCCGCGCGCGGTCGTGACGCCGGCGAGCACGTAGAGCGACAGGGTCCGGTGCGCGTGACCCGCCTGCTGGCCGCTCGGTACATGCGCATGGAATTCGGCGATCCCCGGCATCAGGAACTTGCCGCGGCCGTCGATCGAAGTCGCTCCCGCCGGCGCAGCCCTCCGCGCGCCGACGTATGAAATGCGTCCGTTCTCGACGATGACCGTCTGGTCCGGGATGACGGCTTCGCGATCCATCGGGATCACGGACACGCCCGTGAAGACGATCGGTGCCTGCTGCGATGCGGCTGGGACGGCGATGGAAAGCATGACGCTGGCGGCGAGCGTGGCACGAAGCACTGGTTCCTCCGCATCTGGTTGAAGGGCGACGGCGTGAATTCCCTACGTCGCCATCGCCGCAGAGGTGTCCGGCCGGATCTCAGCCCGGGGAGCTCGCCGGATCCCGTACGCGCAGCAGGACCTTTCCGGTGGTCTGCCGCCCCTCGAGCGCGCGGTGCGCGTCCGCTGCGCGCTCGAGCGGAAACTCGGCGCCGACGCGCACGGCGAGCTGGCCGGCGGCAATCCACGCGAACAGATCGTCCGCGCGGCTCCGAAGCTCCTCGGGCGTGGCGGTGTAGTACGCGAGCGTCGGGCGTGTGAGGAAGAGCGATCCCTTGCGGGCGAGCAGCTGCGGGTCGATCGGCTCGACCGGCCCGCTCGATTGCCCGAACAGCACCATCATGCCGCGCGGCGCCAGGAGATCGAGGCCCGCCAGGAAGGTCGAGCGGCCCACGGAGTCGTAGACGACCTGCACGCCGCGGCCGTTCATGATTCGCTTCGTCTCCGCCGCGAAATCGTCCCGGGTATAGACGATCACCTCGTCCGCGCCCGCGACCCGCGCGAGGGCCGCCTTCTCGTCGGTGCCGGCGGTGCCGATCACGTGAGCTCCGGCGCGCCTGGCGATCTGCACCAGGAGCAATCCCACGCCGCCCGCGGCCGCATGCACCAGGCAGGTGTCTCCGCGGCGGAGGGGATAGGTCGATGTAGCGAGATAGTGGGCGGTCAGGCCCTGCAGCATGAGCGCGGCGGCGGTCGCCGTCTCGACTCCGTCCGGGATCGGGACGAGCTTTCCGGCAGGGACGACGACATACTCCGCATAGGACCCGATCGACCCGGCCCAGGCCACGCGATCGCCTTTCCGGAGCTCCCTGACGCCGTCTCCGACCGAATCGATCGTGCCCGCGCCTTCCTCGCCGAGCGTGGCCGGAAGCTCGACCTTGTAGAGGCCGGTCCGCTTGTAGACGTCGATGAAGTTGACCCCGGCGGCCTCGACCCGGACCAGGACTTCGCCGAAGCCCGGAGCGGGCATGGCCACCGATTCGAGACGCAGCGCCTCGGCGCCGCCAGTCTCATGTATCCGGATCGCGCGCATCGGACGTCTCATGCAGGTAAGCTAAGTCTGAGCGGCTATTCCATCATGCCTCCCTGGAGGGCCCATGGCCGAGTCGAACGATCCCGCGGAAGTTCCCGAGCCGCCCGATTCCCCCGGCGGCGATGCCGACCCGATGGCCATGCTCGCCTTCCTGCAGCGGCTCGTCGCCACGATGTCGTCCGGCGGAGATGTGGATGCGCTGATGGCGACGGCCCCACCCGGCTTCCGCGAGCTCTTCGCCGATGCGGAGCGCCGAGTCCAGGCGGGTGAGACACCCGATCTCGGCGCGCTCCTCGGCATGTTCGGCGCCGGTGACGATGAGGAGGTTGACGGTGACGACGACGAAGCGGAACCGGGAGAAGAAACTGGCGAGTGAGGTCATCATGGAAGCGCCCATGCCGTCGCTACCTCGGCGCGGCGGCACCGCTTCGTGATCGAAGCGTGGCGCCGGCTACTCCGGCAGCAGGTTCACGCGCACCGTCGTCGTTTCCACGCTGCATCCGTCGCCCCGTACCCGGATCCCGTCCACTGCCGCGGGCAGGTAACCGGGCCTGGAGACGGTAACGCGATAGGTCCCCGGCTCGCGGACGCCCACGAAGACAAGGTCGTTCCGGCGCTCGAGCTGCTCCCGGGTTCCCTCGCCAGCCGCCTCCGCGATCGCCCCTTCCGCAGCGGGTGAGCCCGCCAGCGTTCGCACCTCGAGTTCGATCCCGTGAGTCCCGAACGCGAGACAGGGCTCGGTACTGCATCCGGCGCAGAACGAAACCACGACGCCAAGGCATACCGCCAATCGATTCGGCACATCCCCTCACCGGCCGGTTTCCCTGAATGACGCCGAGACGCGCGGGAGATGCACCTCCGTGCGCGACGGCCCCGGGGTCACTCGGGCATGCGCTTCACCTCGACGTAGTAGTCAGGGTCCACCACCAGCTCTCCCGGCCGCTCGAGCTCCGTCGTCTGCCACGCCGTCGTGGGCCGGAGCGTCTGGATCGTTCCTCCCGGAAGCGTGACCTCCACCGGCATGTCGAAGCCGTCCACGACGCGCGCCCAGCGATACTCGAGCGTCGTGCCGGCCAGCCGGTACTCGAGCAGGGGAATCGCGGTCCGCGTGAGGTACTGCTCGAAGACCTTCGAGAGCTCCACTCCCGACCTGCTGCTGATGTAGTGCTGCACCTGGCGTCCGGTGACGATCGCGTGCCGGAATTCCTCGTTGAGCCCGCGCAGGATCCCGCGCCACTTCTCGTCGTCGCCCACGAGCTGGCGGATGGTGTGCAGCATGTTGCCGCCCTTGGGGTACATGTCGCCCGAGCCCTGCGCGTTCACGCCGTAGGCGCCCGGAACGATCGGCGCGTCGTTGCCGATGAGACGGCGCGTCCCGATCACGTAGCGCGCGCCGTCTTCCTTCCCGAAGAGGCACTCGGTGTAGAGGTTCTCCGCGTAGTTCGCAAAGCTCTCGTGCACCCACATGTCCGCCAGGTCGTTCGTCGTGAGGTTGTTCCCCCACCATTCGTGCGCGGTCTCGTGGACGATGATGAAGTCCCATTTCATGCCGAGCCCGGTCCCGGAGCCGTCACGGCCTCGATAGCCGTTTGCGTAGCCGTTCCCGTACGCCACCGCGCTCTGGTGCTCCATGCCGTTGTTCGAGACCTCGATCAGCTTGTACCCGTCCTCGTAGAACGGATACGGCCCGAACCAGTGCTCGAAGCACTTCAGCGTGGTGCGCGCCTGCGGGAACTGCCGGCGGGACGCTTCGAGGTTGTAGTCGAGCGGCCAGAAGTCGAGCGTGAGCGTGCCGCGCTCTCCCTCGTACAGCTCGCTCCAGTGCGCGTAGTGCCCGGCCGCGACGGCGATCGCGTAGTTGTTGATGGGGTTGACGACGAACCACTCGTACGTCGTCGTACCGTCGGGATTCGGGGTCACCCGGCGGAGCCGCCCGTTCGAGACATCGATGAGCGGCGTCGGCACCGTGATGGCCACCCGCTGGCTGTCCGGCTCGTCCGCCTGCGTGTCCTTGTTCGGCCACCAGACGCTCGCACCCATTCCCTGATCGGTGGTGACGATCCACGGGCGGCCGAGGCTGTCGGTCTTCCAGGAGAAGCCGCCCTCCCAGGGCGGCCGCTTTGCGATCTGCGGGCGGCCGTGGAAATGGACGGTCATCGTGTAGACGCCGCCGCGGACCTGCCGGGCATGGGGCGTCGCGAAGAAGGCGTTTCCCTCGCGGCGCAGCTCGAGCCGGCGGCCGTCCTGCACGACGCTGTCGATCTCGAGCGGCGTCATGAGGTCGATCTGCAGCTCCTGCCGTGCCGCCGGCGGCTGAGGGCCGGGCCGGACCGTGGGGCCGCGGGCGGTGCCCGGCGCGGCCCCGGGGACGAAATACACGATCGTGTTCCGTCCGCGGATCGTGCTGTCCGACGGGTCGATCGCCACGTGCAGGTCGTAGAACGTGACGTCCCACCACGCGCGCCCCGGCGTGTCGAACGCGCCGCGCAGCGTGTCGGCGCGAGTATACGTGCGGGGTGTCTGCGCCGCCGCGGGAAGTGCGCTGGCGACGGCGAAGAAGAGGGGTAAGGCGAGGCGCATCGGAAGCTCCGCTGAGGATCTAGCCGTTTCGATCGAGCCAGAGATGGGTGACGCCGGGCGCGCCGACCGATCGCGTGAGTCGAAGGCCGTGCAGGTCCGCGACACCTTCGAAGAGCCGGTCGCCGCCGCCGAGGAGAATCGGCACGAGCTGCAGGGACATCTCGTCCACCAGTCCGGCATTGAGATACTGCCTTGCCACGTCCGCGCCGCCCGCCAGCGCGACATCCCGGCCGGCCGCCGCCGCGCGCGCCTGCCGGAGAGCCGATTCGATCCCGTCGGTCACGAACGTGAAGCTGGTCTCGCCCTGGAGCTCGAGCCGCGGCCGCGCGTGGTGGGTCAGCACGAAGACGGGATGATGAAACGGTGGCTCCTTGCCCCACCAGCCGTTCCACGGCGCATCCTTTTTCCACGGCCCCGGTTGCCCGCCGAACATGTTGCGACCCATGATCGTGGCGCCGATGTTGTGGCCGAGCTCCTCCAGCACGCGACTGCTCTCGTTCACTTCGCCGCCTTCGAGCCCGTGCGGGGCGCGCCACGCGGCGAGGGGCGTCACCCACTCGTGCAGCCGCTCGCCGCCCTCGCCGAGCGGCTCCTTGATGGTCTGGTTCCGGCCCGCGGTGAAACCGTCGAGCGAGATGGAGATCCTGAAGCGCAGGCGCTGGGACATATGCTCTCGCGGTGAATCTGCTCATGGGACGCCGGGTGCGGCGGCAGGGACCTCGGAAGATGGAACGTTCTCGACCGCACCGGGAGGGTACTGCGGCAGGTTGCCCTCAGCAGCCCGTCCTCGGCCGCGGCGCAACCAGCAGCGCCCGGAAGCGAGGGTCCTCGGCGATCGCATCGAACGGCGGATCGCAGCGGAGATGAAGCTGGAAGTGGAGATCGTCGCGCGGCGAGACGCGGGTCAGCCAATCGATCGCGGCAGTTGCGTCTCCGGATACCGCGTACGCATGCGCGAGATACACTCCGGTGTGCGGCGGTATCGGCACGTACTCCACGGCGAGCGATTCGGCCTGGTCGAGCAGTCGCGCCGCCTCCTCGCGGTTGCCGCGCTTCGCCTCGATGAGCGCCATGCCGGCGGTGGTGTTGAGCGCCTCGACGTCCGTCGTCACCCGCCGCGCTGCATCGAACGCTGCGCGGGCGCGCGCATGCTGTCCGCGCTCCACCGCAATCTGGCCGAGCGTCGTCTTCGCGAGCAGGAACGTCGGGTTCACGGCGACCGCGCTGTCGGCCCACGCCGCGGCGCTGTCGTACTGGCGGCGCCAGTAGTGCCCCAGGGCGAGGAAGGAGAGCGCTTCCGGATTCGACGGATCGAGGGCGACGGATCGCCTGAAGGCCTCGAGTCCCCCAGTGAGATCGCCGTTGTCGCTCGTCATCACGCCGAGCAGGAACCAGGCGCGCGGGTGAGCCGAATCGATCGCGAGTGCGCGCCGGAACGTGGCGATCGGCGGACCGAGATCGGTGGGATCCATCTGCCGGCTGACGGCGCCGCGCGCCACCCACGCATCGGCGCTCTGGGGATCCAGCAGGAGCGCCCGGTCCGCTGCCGCGACCGCGAGCCGGATCGCACTGTCGCGCACGGCTCCGGGAAAGACGAATCCCCGCCCGTAGGCCTGGACATACGCCTCTGCGAGTCCGGCCCAGAGCGGTGCCCAGGTCGAGTCGATCCGGATGGCGGCCGAATAGAGGTCGATGGCCTCCCGCGCGCCGACGGGGGTCCGCCGGCTGAAGGCCTGGCGCCCGCGCTCCCGCAAGGCGACGACCTGCGGGTCGCGCCGTTCGGCGACAGCCGGATCCCGCTTCGTCACCAGCCATCCGCCGAGAGCGACGAGGGCGAACAGCGCGGCACCGCCGGCCGCGCGAAGCGTATGGGAGCGAGCGCGGCGCGGCGCGGCGCGTACGGCCCCCGGCCGCAGCGCCGCCACGAACTCCAGCATCCCGGGAAACCGGTCGGCCGGGAGCCGCTCGAGTGCGCGCCGGATCGCCGCTTCCATTTCATCGGGAATCGAGGGCCGGACCGGGTGCAGGGCGCGCGGGGGCTCCGACATCCGGCGCGCAATGATCATCTGCGCCGAGGCCCCGGTGTATGGCGGCTCTCCCGCCAGGAGCTCGTAGAGCACGGTCGCGAGGCTGTACTGGTCGCTTCGCGCGTCGACCCGGTCGCCCGTGGCCTGCTCGGGGCTCATGTACGCCGGAGTTCCTACGATGAACCCGGTGCTCGTGAGCCGGTCGCCGCCGACCTCGACCAGCGCCTTGGCGATCCCGAAGTCGGCGACCCACACGCGCCCCCCAGACAGGAGGAGGTTCTCCGGCTTGATGTCGCGGTGCACCACCCCTTCGCGGTGTGCGGCGGCGAGCGCGTCGGCGGCTTCGCTGGTGATCCGGATCGCCTCCTCGACCGGCAGCTGCCCTTCCCGCTCGAGGCGAGCGCGCAGCGATTCGCCCGCGACATAGGCCATCGCGTACCAGGGCAGCGTCGGGCCGCCCGGCGGGGTGAAGGTCCCGGAATCGAGGACGGGCACGATGTTGGGATGCTGGAGCCGGGCGGTGAGCCGGATCTCGCGGACGAACCGGTCCACGCCGATCGCCGCGGCCAGCTCCGGGTGAAGCACCTTGATCGCGACCGCGCGGTCGTAGCGCAGGTCGTGGGCGAGCCAGACCGACGCCATCCCCCCGCGACCGAGCTCGCGGTCGATGGTGTACCGGTCGGAAAGCTGCGCCGCGAGCGCGTCGCGCATGGTGTCGGCGGGGTGGGAGACCCGAAAGAGATAGCGCCCGGACGGGCGCTCCGCTACGGGTCCGGGGCGGGCGGAACGCCCGGCCGGCTTGACTCAGGCCGCTCTGGCGAAATTCGGTTCGGGAGCGTACATCCATGCAAACTTCCGGCACATCGACCACCCGAAAGGAGGTACCCATGCATCGCTGGACGGCAGTCTGCCTGCTCGCCCTGTGCAGCGGAGCGCCTGCGCCGCTCGCCGGTCAGGCCGCTTCACTCGCAGTGGCGAACGAGCCGACGCTCGACGAGGTTCGCCAGCTGACCCGCCGTTACCTGAGCGCCGACAGTGCCCTCGCCGACGGCTACGTTCGAGATCCCTCGAACACCTGTGAGTCATCCGAGCTCATGGGCCTCCCCGCCGAAGTCGGCGTCATGGGCATCCACTTCTTCCGTCCCGATCTTCTGGGGATCACCGGCCCGCCGAATCCCAAGGTGAACGGCACCGGCACCCACACCGATTTCCGGAAGCCGGCCGTCCTGATCTATGAACCGCAGGCCGATGGCTCGCTGCAGCTCGTCGCGGTCGAGAACCTGGTGTTCATCGAGTCGTGGGAAGCGGCCGGGCACACCGCGCCTCCCGTCTTCCAGGGACACGTCTACAACCGGATGGTCGACGATCCCGCCACCCCGGTCGACGAGGCACACCACTTCGAGTCGCACTACGACCTGCACGTGTGGCTCTACAAGGAGAATCCGGCTGGCATGTTCGCGCAGTTCAATCCGGCGGGCACCTGCAAGCACCATCAAAACAAGGCGCACGCGCACTGAGCTGACCCTGTGATGAAGGCCGCCGGACTGCCCGTACGGTGCGGTCCGGCGGCCTTCGGTCGTCACCACTCCAGACGGTGCTTCGGCTTCCCTTCAACCGGATCGTCTCATGCCGATCATGTCGCCCCTCCGCAGCACGCTCGCCCCCCTCGTTCTCGCCATCATCGCCTGCAGCAATGGAAACGAGCCGGAGGGCGGGCTCACGCTGGTCGGCTCACTTCCCCCTCGGGCGAATCCGGGGTGGACGCTCGCGGAGCCGGTCACGGTACGGCTCGTCGATACGGACGGCGAGCCGCGTACCGGCGTCCCGGTTCATTGGACCATCACGGCGGGAGGCGGATCGGTCGCGCCGGTCACAGCGGAGACCGACGCGGAAGGCAGGGCGAGCGCGCTCTGGACACTTGGGCCCGCTCCGGGCGAGAACGGGCTTACCGCGGCGATCGCGGAAGGACCTGCCGTTCCAGTCACGATCGACGCGGAAGCATTCCGCGTGACTGCGCTCGCGTCCGGATTTCAGCTCGGCTGCGGGCTCGTCGACGGCGCGATCTGGTGCTGGGGAGACGCGGCCTGGACGGCGACCGGCCACTCCTCGGTCCCGGCCGACGCGTTCGGCTGGAGGCTCGACGCTCCGGGCCGCGTGGCGGGTCCCGAAAACTTCAGCGCGGTCGCGGTGAGCGGGGCCGTCGTGTGCGGCATCGACGATGCAGGCGCGGTGCTGTGTGCATCCAGCGCCGAGCCCGCGCTCGCGCCGGTAGCGGGCCTTCCCCCGATGCAGTCGATAGTCGGAACGCATGCGGACGATGGAGTCTTCTGCGGACTCGACGCTGAATCGTCGGAAGCGTGGTGCTGGCAGCCGTCCGCCGCACCGGCGAAGGTACCGGATGCACCGCCATTCACGAGCATCGACATCGAATGGCCCTTTACGGGAGGGGAAACCCAGGGCTTCCTGGGATGCGGCCTCGATGCGGGCGGCGCAGCGCTGTGCTGGGGAGCTGGTGCGCTTGGCAACGGCACGTTCGGGACCTCCGAGAGTCCGGTTTCAGTTTCGGGAGGCCATGTATTCGTGGAAATCGCCGTGGCCGGGCTCGCCGCATGCGGACGCAAGTCGAATGGCGAAGTGTGGTGCTGGGGGAGAAACAACGAAGGCCAGCTCGGCATCGAGGGGCCCGACGCTCTTGAGCCGGTCCAGGCCGCGACCGGAGTCGATCACATTGCCGCGAGCCAGGAGATCGTGCTCGTACTGCGCGGTGGCAGCGTCGATCGCTGGGGCGGGGCAGGGTGGCTGATCGAGCCCGGTCCGATCGCTACCCTCGAAGGTCTCGAGGTAGCCGCATTCGCGGCCGATGGTACCGAATGCGTCCGGCTCGCTGACGGTCAGGCGTATTGCTGGGGCGAGATGTGGGACGGAAGCACGGCCTTCAAGACGGAACTGTTCGCGCCGGTCCACCCGGTCGTCGACCCTTGAATCGCCGGTCGAGTCAGATAGTCGTTGCACTCGCGATCGCGCTCGCCGGCTGCAGCGATGGCCCGGCGGGCCCCGGTGATGACGTGCTTATCGGCCAGTTCGGTGACGCGGACACGCCGGTTCAGCTGCTTGCCGCGCATGCCGGCGTGACGCTCGATCTCGGCTGCGGCGCGTTCTTCGTCTCCGAGGAGGCGGCCATCCTCGGCAACGACCGGGCTTTCGAGGTGGACGGGAAGTACCACCCCGGGGGATTCGCGGTCGGTGGCAACCTCGACGCGACCGTGAGCGGTACGCTGGAACAGGTGAACTTCGTGGATTTCGTAACCGTCGCCCTCATCATCGAAGGCGGCGGCCCGGCTGCGGATCCCCTCCTGATCTCGCTCCGGCGAGGCCAGGCGTACGAGGGCGATCCGCTCCCCTGTCCCGCTTGATTCCGGCTCGTCGGACGCGGCGATTACACCCGCTGCACCCGGCGCACGACGACCCCCCGCTCGTGCGCCAGGAGTCGCGCCTTCCGTTCGATCCCCCACCGATACCCGCCGAGCGCTCCGCCTTTTCGAACTGCGCGGTGGCATGGCACCACGAGTGCCACCGGGTTTCGCGCACAGGCGGAGGCGACGGCGCGAATCGCCCGCGGCGCTCCGGCGGCGGCGGCCAGCTCCGCGTAGGACCGCGTCTCTCCGTAGGGGATCTGTCGCAGCGCGCTCCAGACCCGCTGCTGCAGCGGCGTGCCGCCGACATCGAGCTCGACCGCGATGCTGCCCGACTTGCCCTGCAGGTGCTCCGTGATCGATGCCGCCCAGGCCCGGAGATCGTCGTGCCCATCCTCGGCCATGTCGACTGCTGCCAGGTCGGCGCTCGGGAATTCGTCTTTCAGGGCCAGCCGCAATTCAACGGCCCCATCGCCGAGCATCACCGAGCAGACACCGAGATCGGTCGCGGCGACTAGGAGCCAGCCAAAGTCCGTCCGCACCGTGGTGAAGCGGATGCGGACTCCCTTGCCACCCCGCCGGTACGCAGCCGGCGTCATGCCGAGCTGATGCTCCGCCGCATCGTAGACGCGGCTGCTCGCTCCATACCCGGCGTCGTAGCTCGCGCGGCTGACGGTGGCCCCCGAACGCAGCTCCACCTTGAGCCGCTCGGCCCGAAGCGCGGATGCGTACTGCGCCGGCGAAACGCCGACCGACCGCTTGAACGTGCGCTGCAAATGATGCGCGCTCATCCCCACCTCCCGCGCGAGGGTGGCCAGCGTGACCGGCTCCCCGACGTGCGCGTCGAGATACGCCCGCGCCCTTGCCACGGCGCGCTCCGCCGCGGTCTCGGCGGCGTTCGGCTCGCAGCGCCTGCAGGCGCGATACCCGGCAGCGGCGGCATCCCCCGGCGCTGCGAAGAACTCGACATTCTGCCGCCGCGGCCGGCGCGACGGGCAGCTCGGGCGGCAGTAGATGCCCGTCGTCCGGACCGCGAAAACGAAGGAGCCGTCGAACGCCGCGTCGCGCTCGAGCACCGCGTTCCAGCAGGTATCCTCGAGTGTCTGTTTCATGCCGACCTCTCAAGCTTCGGGCCTGCCGCCGGTGCCGGCCGGTATGCCGATTCGGGAATCGCCGAGAGCGTGGATGGATACACCCGCTCGCCCAGGCCATAGAAATGCTGGAAGCTCATCATGAGCGGGCGCCAGCGGTCGGGATCGATGCGGTCGATGTGCCCCGCCATGCGCACCGACTCCGCTGCATGCACCCGCACGATCCGCAGCTCGAGTGCGACGGAGCGGCCGCGCCGCTCGTTGTCGCGCACGGCCAGCGGATGCACCGCCTCCAGCACGGCTTCGAGATGAATCGGGCACTCCGCCGCGCGCGGGGGCACGACGACCTCGCTCGGCAGGGCGGTGAATTCCGCGAGGCCGAACTTGTCCCTCACGTGCCGGTAGCCGTTCTGTGATTTCCATTCGGGAACCGGATCGGAGCCGGTCGTGCGAGCCAGCCGGTCCACGGCGGCCACCTGATGCACCGATGGAAGGTTCAGGACGCACTCACCGGTGCGCTGGATGTTCGCCGGCGTGTGCGACCGGGCGCCGAAGCCGAGCATGCAGCTCCGGCCCAGCCACCACGCGCTCGACATCGGCGCGAGATTGGCCGAGCCGTCCGGGTTCGTGGAGCTGACCAGCACCACGGGCGTGCCAAAATAGAGAATAGCGGGATCGATTGGGCGGTGCATTGACCTCTCCTCGTCATGTGACTGTGCCCCAGGACGACCGCGGAAACAGGCAGGTCGACCTGGGGCACAATCTGGAGATTCGTGAGACGAGGGACTACCCGGATCGTGCGCTCAAATTCGGGCGCCGAACGCCCGGTACAGTGTCACCAGCAGCGCGCCGGCCTCCGCCCGCCCCCGTGCGAGCTGCTCCTCGGCCGCGAGCCGTGTGCGGTCCGCATCGAGCACCTGCAGGAAGTCCGCGGCGCCGCTTTCGAACCGGAGCCGGGCGAGCTCGGATGCTCGGCGGCTCGCCGCAGCTGCCGCCTCGAGGTGCGTCAGCCGCTCGCGCGCGGAATGATACCGCACGAGGGCGCTCCGGATTTCCTCACCTGCGCGCCGCACCGTCTGCTCGTATCGCGCCTCCGCCGCATCGCGCTCCGCTGCGGCGGCGTTCTCATTGGCGCGGACGCGGCCGAGGTTGAGCAGCGGCCAGGAGACGACCGGCCCCACCGAGAAGCGGGAGGTACCGGTGCCGCCCAGCCGGTCGAAATCGTTCGACGCGGCCCCGATGCCGCCGACGATCGAGACGCGCGGGAGATAATCCGCCTTGGCCGCGCCGTGGAACGCGGCCGCCGCGGCGGCCTGGCGCTCGGCGCTCACGACGTCCGGCCGCTGCCGCGCGAGGCGCTCGATCGCCTCGGGTGCCTGGATCTCCGGAAGCTCCGGAAACGGCTGTGCCGCCGAAAGCTCCGCCGCCACCGCCTCGGGCTCCCGCCCGGTCAGCACCGCGATGCGGTACTGCTCCTCCGTCACCCGGCCCTCGAGCTCGATGGCCGCCGCCTGCGTGAGCGCGAGCTGCGCCTTGGCGCGTTCGGTGTCGAGCTCGTTGCCGCGCCCCGCATCGAGCCGGCGCTGCGTGAGGTCGAGCGTGCGCTGCTGGTTCGCGGCGTTCTCCTGCGCCACTCCCCGCTGCGCCTGCAGGCCGCGCAGCGACACATAGCTTCGCGCCACCTCCGCCGTGACGAGCAGCTGCACCTCTTCCTCATCCGCCTCCGACGATCCGACCAGTGCGTTCCGGCCACGAAGCCCGCCCCGCAGCCGGCCGAAAAGATCGAGCTCCCAGCTCGCCTCGACCCCGGCATCCCAGTAGTCGTAGTCGGGTCCGCGCTCGGTCCCTCCCGGGATCGCGGCGAGCGGCAGGCGCTGGCGCGAGTACGCCGCCACCGCCGTCACCGTCGGCGCGAGGTCGAGCGCCGCGCCGGTCCGCACCGCGCGGGCCTGGTCCACGCGCGCCGCCGCCGCGCGCACGTCGCCATTGGCGGAGAGGGCTTCGCGCACGAGGCGCGTGAGCGTCGTGTCCCCCACCGATTGCCAGAACGCCTCCGGCGCTCCCGACGTACCGCGCGGAAGCTCATCCTGCGCGGCCACCACTGCCGGCGCGGCGATGAGCGCCGCGCCCACGAGCACTGCGATTCTCATTGTCATGCGTACACCACCTCGGCCTCTGCCGGAGCGACGGCTTCCACCGCCTCCGGCTGATGCTCCGCCGCGATCAGCGAGTAGAGCACGGGCACGACGAAAAGGGTGAAGACCGCGCCGACCGTCATGCCGGCGACGAGCACGATGCCGATGCTGTTCCGCGCCTCCGCGCCCGGTCCCGACACGAACACGAGCGGGAGGTGCCCGAAGACCGTCGCGAACGACGTCATGAGCACCGGCCGGAGCCGCGTGAGCGCCGACTCACGGAGCGCCGCCGCCTTGGCGAACCCGCGCTTCTGCAGCGTGTTCGCGAACTCGACGACGAGGATCCCGTTCTTGGCGATCAGTCCCACGAGCGTGATCAGCCCGACCTGCGAGTAGATGTTGAGCGTCGTCAGGTCGAGGAACGTGAAGAGCAGCGCGCCGGAGATCGCGAGCGGCACGGAGCCGAGCAGCACGATCAGCGGATCGCGGAAGCTCTGGAACTGCGCCGCGAGCACGAGGTAGATGAGGATCACGGCGAAGCCGAGCGTCACGGTGAGCGCCGAGCTCTCGCGCCGGATCTGCCGCGACTCCCCCGCGTAATCGATGGACACGCCCGGCCCCGCGGCCTGGACCGCGGCCGCCTCGAGCACGTCGAGGCCCTCCGCCTTCGTGACGCCGGGCTGCACGCCGCCGAAGATCTTCACCGCGTTCCGCTGCTGGAACCGGTTGAGCGTGCGGGGCGCGACGCCGGTCTCGATCTTCGTGAACGTCGAGACGGGCACGAGCTCGCCGCTCGGCGTCCGGATCTTGAGGTCGAGCAGCGGCGCCACCGTCGCCCGGTCCTCCTCGCCGATCTGGGGGATGACCTTGTAGCTGCGGTCGAAGTAGTTGAACCGGTTCACGTACGCGCCGCCGAGGAGGGTGCCGAGCTCCTGCGCCACGGAAGCGAGGTCGAGGCCCAGGTCGGAGACCCGCTCGCGGTCGATCGTCACCCGCGCCTCCGGGAGGTCGATCTTGAGGTCGGTGTCCACGTACAGGAACTTCCCGCTCTGCCATCCTGCCGCGAGCACCTGGCCCACGGTCTCGAGCATCTGCTCGGGCGGCGCATCACTCTCGAGCACGAGCTCGACATCGTACTGGCCGGGCGTCGGCAGCGGCGGATCGAGGCGCGGGAAGACCCGCATCCCCGGGATCTGCGAGACCGCGCCGAACACGTCGCCATACATCTCGGCCGTCGAGCGGTCGCGCTCCTTCCAGTCCTTCATCGGGATGCCGCCGAACCCGCCCCACGGAGCCGTGAGCGACCACATGAAGTCGGCTTCGGGGAACCCGAGGCCGGCGCGGATCACCTCGAGCGATGCCGCGTTCGACGCCGTGAGCGAGGAGTTGGGCGCCGCCTCCATGAAGAGGCTGATGTGGCTCTGGTCCTCGACCGGCGCCAGCTCGCGCTGCGAGAAGGTGTAGAGCGGCCAGGCGGCGAGCATCACGAGGAGTGCCGCGGCCACGACGGCGCCGCGCATGGAGAGCGCGCCTTCGAGGAGCCGGGCATACCGCTCGCGCACCGCGTCGAACGCGCGGTTCACGAAGGCCGTGAGCCGGCCCTCTTCGCCGTGCGGATGCACCAGCTTCGCGCTCATCGCCGGCGAGAGCGTGATCGCCACGAAGCCGGACACCAGCACCGCGGCCACGAGCGTGATGGCGAACTCGAGGAAGAGCGAGCCGGTGAGGCCGCCCTGGAACCCGATCGGGGCATAGACCACGGCAAGCGTGATCGTCATCGCGATGATCGGCGCGAGCAGCTCCCGCGCGCCGGCGAGCGCCGCATCCACCCGCGACTTCCCGAGCCGCACGTGCCGCTCGACGTTCTCCACGACCACGATCGCGTCGTCCACCACCAGCCCGACCGACAGTACGAGCGCGAGGATCGTGAGGAGATTGAGGCTGAACCCGAACGCGAGCATCAGCAGCGCCGCGCCGATGAGCGAGACCGGCATCGCCACGAGCGGCACCATCGCCGTCCGGACCGAGCCCATGAAGAGGAAGACGACGAGGCCGACGATGAGGATCGTCTCGCCGAGCGTCTTCGCGATCTCGCCGAGCGCGTCCCGCATGAAGCGCGTGCCGTCCCAGACCAGCCGCATCTCGACGTCGGCAGGCAGCGTCGGCGCGATGCGCGCCATTTCCTCCCGGAGCCGCGATGCCACTTCGATCTCGTTGGCGCCCACGAGCGGCCACACGCCGAGGTACACGGCCGGCTGCTCGTTGTACTTGGCGATCATCTCCGCCTCTTCCGCGCCGAGCTCCACGCGGGCCACGTCGGAGAGCCGCACGATCGCGCCGTCGCGGTCCGCGACGATGAGGTCCTCGAACTCGCTCACCGCGCGGAGGTCCGTGTTGGCCAGGAGGTCCACCTGCACCAGGTCGCCCTTGGTGCGGCCGACGGCGGCGAGGTAGTTGTTGCGCTGGAGCGCACGGTGCACGTCGCCCGGCGAGAGGTTGTTGGCGGCGAGCTTGTCGGGATCGATCCAGACGCGCATGGCGATCTGGCGCGCGCCCTCGAGCGTCACCTTCTGCACCCCCTCCAGCGTCGAAAGCTGCGGCTGCAGGGTGCGCGAGAGCCAGTCGGTGAGCTCGGGCGCACTGCGATCCTTCGAGGAGAAGCTCAGGTAGAACGACGCGTACGGCCGGTCGGCGCGCTGGATGTCCACCACCGGCGGCTCCGCTTCGCTCGGCAGCTCCGAGCGCACCTGCTGCAGCCGCGCGGTGACTTCGGCGAGCGCCGCGGTGCTCGAGTGGTCGAGCTTGAGGCGCACGGTCACGGTGCTCACGCCCGCGCGGCTCGTGGATTCGACATGGTCGACGCCGCTGATCGCGCTCACCGCGCGCTCGATCGGCACCGTGAGGAACCCGCGCACCGTCTCGGCGCTCGCGCCGTAGTAGACGGTGTTGATCACCACCGACGTCGCCTCGATGTCGGGGTACTGCTGCACCGGAAGGCTCGTGAGCGCCCGCGCCCCGAGGAGCACGATGCTCAGGTTGAGCACGATGGCGAGCACCGGCTTCCGGATGAAGAGATCGGTGATGGCGCGGATCCGCCCGCGCGGCTCGTTCGCTTCCGACATCATTCCGCTCCGGCGTTTGCGGCCGCGACCGCGTCCTGGGTCTTCACCTGCACCTTGGCGCCGTCGCGCAGCTTGAACGAGCCGGACGTCGCCACCTGCTCGCCCGCCTCGATGCCGTCGGCGACGAGCACCTCGTCGTTCACCACGTCACCCGCCACCACGCGACGCACCGCCGCGCGCGTGGTGCCCATGCTGTCCTCGGTGAGGACGAACACCTGGTCGCCGCCCGGCCCCTTCCGGAGCGCGCTGACCGGCACGAAGACGTGCTTCTCCGCGGGACCGGTCGGGATGCGCACGCGCACCGAGGCCCCGGGGGCGGGGACGCGGTCATGATTCGCGAGCCGGGCGCGAACGAGCGCGTTCCGCGTCTCGGGATCCACCCGCGCGTCCACCGCCACGATCGTGGCGGTGAGCGGCGCCGAATCGCCGGCAAAGACATCGACGCTCTGCCCGACGCGGAGCGCGCCCGCCACGACCTGCGCCACGTCGAAGTCGATGTGCACCGGGTCGGCGACGCCCTGCAGCGTCGTGAGCTCGGTGCCTTCGGAGAGATACTGGCCGGTGTGCACGTCGGAGATCCCGACGCGCGCGCGGAACGGCGCACGGATCGTCTTCCGCGCGATCACCGCCTCGAGCCGCGCGATCTCGGCGACGGCGACGTCGCGCTCGGCGCGGGCCCGGTCGAGCTCCTCGCGCGAGGCGGCGCCTTCCTCGGCGAGCGACTTCGTGCGCTCGAGCACCGTCCCGGCGAGCTCGGCCTGCGCCTCGAGCGCGCGGAGCGACGCCTCTTCCACGCTCACGTCGAGCGCGACGAGCACGGTGCCGGGCTCGACGATCTGGCCCGGCGTGAGCCGGGCGATGCGGACGGTCCCGGGGACTTCGTTCCGGAGCGTCACGGACCGGAGCGCGCGCACGGTACCGATGGCGGTGGTCGTGGCGCTGTGGGCCCGCTCGACGGCCGAAGCCGTGGTCACCACTTCCGCCGGTTCCATCGGATTCGCCCCCGCGGCCTCGGCGGCCCGGAGCGACGAGAACTTCCAGGAGGTGAGCCCGGCGGCAACCAGGAGGACGGTGCCAACGAGGACGACGGACTGCCGCAGCGAGGCGGGGCGGGGGCGGGGATCGAGGTCTTGAGCCTGCATTGGTGATGCCTTTCAGGGTCCAGGGGTGGCTTCACAACTCAAATACAGTCATACAACTATCTAACTTCTCCACAAAACTGCAGGCGGAATCGCGCGATCTCCGCCATCCTTCGCTGGCATGTGCGTACTTGCTTCCAGAAAAGCGACAGTCAGGCCCGTAAAATCTTCGCGAATCCAACGGACACTGACCTCTTTCCGCCCTACCCAGTTACCCAGCTACCGACCTACCGCCGCACCTCCAGCCGCTTCGCCAGCTCCGCCCGATACGCCTCGAGCACGTCTGGCCGGAACCGGGCGGTCATCGTCTGCCCCTCCCGCTCCGACTCGACCAGGCCGGCATTGATCAGCTCTTTCATATGATGCGACACTGTCGCCTTGGTGACCGGGAAACGGCTGCAGAGACCCTGATACGGGCAGTCGCTCCGGTTGGCGATATCCTGGAGCATGGCGAACCGCCGCGGATCGGCCAGAGCTTTGGCGATCCGTTCGAACTGGCCTGGAGCCAGCATCGGAAGGGAGGTCGTCTGTTCCACAGTCAAATACTTATCGAACTGTCGAACGCCTGTCAAGACCCGCCCTTGCCGCTCCCGACCCGGTCTGGCCAAGTCGATCTCCGCGGGTTAAATCCCGGCCATGCGTGAGTTCCGGGTCGTCGCCGCCCTGGTCGGAGGCGTGCTCGCGGCAGCCGTGCTCTACCAGATCGGCGCCGCGCTCGCGCTCCTCATCACGGTCGGCATTCCGCTCGGCAGCTCCGGAAACGTGCCCCCTTCCTACTTCGTCCTCAACCTCGGCGTATCGCTCGGCGCGGCCTGGCTCGGCGGAATCGTCGTGCGCCGAGTGGCGCGCGTTCCCGGATGGCGGCCGAGCGCGGTGCTCGCACTGCTTCTCGCAATTGCTGCACTGTGGGGCTTCTCGCGTCACGAAGGCGGATGGCCGACCTGGTATCCGCCGGTCCTTGCACTCGTCGCGGTCGTCGGCGTGCTCGCTCCGCTGTACCGGACCCGCGTGTCGCGAGGCCGCGCTTGAAACGCCTCACCGACCGCATGGAGCTGAGCCTGCAGATGGTCCACGCCTTTGCAGCGGCGTTCACCATCGCCTTCGGCGTCGGGCTCATGTTCGCGATCGGCCGGGGTCGCGAGCATCTCGCGGGGCGCCTTCTCGTGGCGATCGTCGCGTGCGCCGCCCTTGGCGGCATCGACACCGCGGCCACGCGGCTCGCCCAGCGCCGCAGGCCGCTGCTCGCACCGGATCCACCGGCCTACCGCCGCTTTGCCGTCTGGACGGCCGTCGGATCGCTCGGCGCCTGGGTGCTGCTGCTCGCGACGGCGTGGTTGCTCTGACACGCGCCGGACTCGTCGGGCTTACCCTGCTGTTCGCTGCCGCCTGCACATCCGGTGAGACGCCGATGCACGCCGCCGATTCGGCAGCCCCCCGCGCGACGCTGATCGACAGCGGCCACGCGCCCGTCAACCGCATCGCCATGTATTACGAAGTGCACGGGCGCGCCGACGGCGTGCCGCTCGTCCTCCTGCATGGCGGCGGCTCGACCATCGACGTCACGTTCGGTCGTGTGCTTCCGGTCTTCGCACGGAGCCGCCGGGTCATCGCCGTCGAGGAGCAGGCGCACGGCCGCACCACCGATCGGGCCGCGCCAGTGCGCTTCGAGACTTCAGCAGACGACGTCGCCGCGCTGCTCCGTCATCTGGGCATTCCGCAAGCCGACATCTTCGGCTTCAGCAACGGCGCGAGCGTCGGCCTCCAGGTCGCGATCCGGCATCCGGAGCTCGTACGGAAGCTCGTCTTCGCCTCGGCCATGACCCGGCGTGACGGCGCGCACCCGCAGCTCTGGGAGTTCATGAGGCAGGCCGACTTCTCGAACATGCCGCAGCCGCTCAAGGACGCCTTCCTGCGCGTGAATCCCGACGCCGCGCAGCTCAGGGCGATGCACGACAAGGATGCCGAGCGCATGCGGAACTTCCAGGATGTTCCCGACGCGCTCGTGCGTTCGGTCCGCGCGCCGACGCTGATCGTCATCGGCGATCGCGACATCGTGACGCCGGAGCACGCCGTAGCCCTGACGCGCACGATTCCGGGCGCGCGGCTTCTGGTGCTTCCCGGCGGCCATGGTGATTATCTGGGCGAGGCGGTGATGACGCAGGATCAGACGCGCCAGCCCGAGCTCACCGCGGCGATGATCGAGACGTTTCTCGATGCGCCCTGAACCACTGGAGGAGGAGGGGTCGCGAGGAAGCATGAAGACGATCTACTACACCGCCACGAGCCTCGACGGCTTCATCGCCGACCGCAACAACTCGCTCGAGTGGCTTTTCAAGCTCGAGGGTGAGGGCAACCAGGACTATCCCGAGTTCATTCGCGACGTCGGCGCCGTCGCGATGGGCTCGACCACCTATGAGTGGATCCTGAACTACGAGAAGCTGCTCGAGGGCAATGGAAAGGCGTGGCCCTACGAGCAGCCCACCTGGATCTTCACCACGCGCAATCTCCCGGCCGTCCCGGGCGCCGACATCCGCTTCGTGCAGGGCGACGTGCGCCCGGTCCACGCCGAGATGGCGGCCGCGGCACAGGGGAAGCACATCTGGGTCGTCGGCGGCGGCGAGCTGGTCGGCCAGTTCCACGATCACGGACTGCTCGACGAGCTGATCGTCACGATCGGCTCCGTCACCCTCGGCGCCGGCGCCCCGCTCCTCCCGCGCGTCATCACGACCCCGCCGCTGGTACTCGAATCCGTCCGCGCAATGCCTCCGGGCTTCGCGCAGCTCCGGTACCGCGTGCAGCGGTGAGTCGACTGCGACCAGCAAGATTGCCAATTCACGCGGCTCTGTGGTTACTCAATCTCACCCTTGCACCGAGTCCATTCCGATCGTAGACTGAACCCAGCGCGAGGGGCGCATTCAGTCCGCGAAAAGGGCCGTGCCCACCCACCCGCAGCACACAATTCGAATCCTCTTTCAGCCTGACTCGTGCGGACTCCAGGCGCTCTGAAAGGCGATTCGCATGTATCCCAATCCCCAGGACGCCGTCCCCCTTCCGCCTCGCCCCGACCTCGAGCAGTACCGCAGGCGCGCCAAGGAGCTCGTGAAGGCCTGCCGCTCCGGCGGCGACGCGATCCACGCGTGGGCAACGCAGTGGGTCGAGACGCTGCTCGCGCTCCAGCCGGATCTTCCCGACTTTGCCCTGCGCGATGCGGTGCGCCGCGCGCAGCAGATCACCGACTTCGCTCGCGGACGGCTCGGCGCCGACTGCGCGCTCTCGCAGGCGCAGTTCGTCCTCGCGCGCGCGCACGGCTTCGCGAGCTGGCCCAGGCTGGTGCACCACATCGAGGCGCTCACGGCCGCCGACCCGCTCCGCTCGGCGTTCGAGCGCGCGGCGGACGCGATCGTCAACGGTGATCTCCCCGCGCTCGAGCGGCTTCTCGGAGCGCATCCCCATCTCGTGCGCGAGCGCTCGGAGCGCGACCATAACTCGACCCTCCTCCACTACGCTTCGGCCAACGGCGTCGAGAGCTATCGGCAGAAGACGCCCTCGAACATCGTCCCGATCGCTCGAATGCTGCTCGACGCCGGTGCCGAGGTCGATGCGGAGGCCGACGTCTACGGTCGAGGGGCAACGACACTCGCGCTTGCAGTGACGAGCTCGCATCCGCGTGCGGCAGGGCTCCAGATTCCGCTCGCCGATCTCCTCCTCGAGCGCGGCGCGCGCGTGGACCGGGACATCGTGCGCTATGCGCTGGTGAACGGATGCCCGGAAGTCGCCGCTCACATGGCCGAGCGCGGTGCGCCGCTCGATCTCGAGGGCGCGGCGGGGATCGGCCGTGTCGATGTCGTTGCTACCTGCTTCGAGCCGCCGCGCACGGTTTCCGAGGGCGATGCGGGGACAGCGCTGATCATGGCCGCGTGGTACGATCAGCTTGACGTGATTGCATTCCTGCTCGACCGCGGCGTTGCTCCCGGCACCCGCCGGCCGATCGACGGAAACACGGCGCTCCATGTCGCGTCGTACTGCGGCTCTCCCAGGCTCGTCGAGCTGCTCCTCGCGCGAGGCGCTCCGGTCGACGTCACCGACTTAGTGTACGGGACCCCGCCGCTCGTCTGGGCTCTGCATGCGTGGCTCGCGGAGAATCGCAGCAATGCCGAAGACTACAGGGCAGTGCTTCGACTGCTCGTGGGGGCAGGCGCAGAAGTGCAGGCAGGATGGATCGAGGATGAGCGGGTTCGCCGGGATCGCGAGTTGTACACGGCACTCGCCGAGCGCGTCGAGCAGGCGTAGCGGGGTCGGCGGGGCTTCGGGGCAGTTGCGGGGCGGGCGGGCATCCGAGCAGGCCCGCTCCACACGCGCTTCGATTCCGTTGGCCGAAGTACGCGCCCACCGTCGCCTGGTCGTTCAGTCCTCGATGCGGGTTGGCTACGTCAGGTCAGGGTCGGGACTCGGCGGGGCGGCCGGGCACCGGGACAGGTCCACGCGGGCAATCACTTCGATCCCATTGACCGGGAAGTGTTCGCACGAACGGACCGCGGCGGTGGAGGCGGTGATGGCTCGTCGCGGAGGCGCGTTGTGAGCGGCAGCGTTGCTTATGACGCCCGCGTACGCACGCGAACTCCAGGGCCGGAGCGGCGAGCCATCGCCGCCTCCACCGACGCCTGATCGCGCAGGCATCGATCTGCTCCGATCCGATCTCGCCCGGTCGACCATCCCGGGCTATTTTCGCAGATCCATCATCCCTGCACCGAGGATCCGCATGCGCCCGAGTCCGATCCTGTCCTGTCTGCTGCTCGCCGCCACCGCCGCCACGGCACACGCCCAGACCTTCCGCAACGACGATCCCGTCATTCGCCGCATGTGGGAGGAAGGGATGAACAACTCCCAGGCGGGCGCCCTCGCACAGGTCCTCATGGACTCGATCGGCCCGCGCCTTGCCGGCTCGCCCGGGTACGACGCCGCCGTCGAATGGATCAGCGGGAAGTACGCGGAGTGGGGCATCCCGGTCCGGCGCGAGCGCTACGGCACCTGGCGCGGCTGGCAGATGGGGCCGGTGCACGCCGACATGATCGCGCCGCGCGCGCAGACGCTCAACGCCCACCTCCTCGCCTGGAGCGCCGGCACCCGCCGCCCGGTCGAGGGAGACGTGGTACTGCTCCCCGAAGCCGCCGACCGCTCCGCATTCGACGCCTGGGCCCGCACTGCGCGCGGCAAGTTCGTCCTCGTGAGCGCGCCCGAGATGATGTGCCGCGCCCGGCAGGAGCTCGAGAAGAACGCGACGACCGCGACCGTCGCCTGGGTGGACACGATGCGCGCGCAGAACCGCGACGCCTGGCGCCGCCGCACCGCGATCTTCCGCGGGGACAGCGCGCCCAACATGATCGCGCTCCTCGACTCCGCGCGCGTCGCCGGCATCGTGAGCAGCAACTGGTCCGGCGGCTGGGGAGCCACGCGCGTCTTCTCGGCGCCCACCCGGAACGCCGTCGCGATCGACCTCTCCTGCGAGGACTACGGACTCCTCGCGAGGCTCGCCGCCAACGACCAGGGGCCGCGCCTTCGCGTCGCCGCCCAGTCCCGCGACCTCGGCACGGTCCCCCAGTTCAACGTCGTCGGCGAGATCAGGGGAAGCGAGAAGCCGGACGAATACGTGGTCCTCGGCGCCCACCTCGACAGCTGGCACGGCGCCACCGGTGCGATGGACAACGGCACCGGCACCACGATGATGCTCGAAGCCATGCGCATCATCAGGGCCGCGTATCCCAACCCGAAGCGCACCATCCTCGTCGGCCACTGGGGCGCGGAGGAGCAGGGACTCGTCGGGTCCAACGCCTTCGCCGAAGACCATCCGGAGATCATCGAGGGGATGCAAGCGAGCTTCAACCAGGACAACGGCACCTGGCGCATCGAGGTTGTTCAGCCCTACGGTTTCATGAAGGGCGCCGGCAACCTCGCGCGCTGGCTCTCGGCGGTGCCTCTCGAGATCACGACACACCTGCGGCTCGCGCTCCCGGGAGAGATGGAGAACACCGGCAGCGATCACTACTCCTTCCTCTGCCGCGCGGCGCCGGGCTTCCGGCTCCAGTCGCCGTACGACGAGTACCGGCAGTACACCTGGCACACGACGCTCGACACCTACGACAAGGTCGTCCTCCCCGACCTGAAGAACAACGCGACGCTCGCCGCGATGCTCGCGTACATGGCGAGCGAGGACCCCGAGCGCGTCTCGCGCGAGGCATCCACGCGTGAAGGTCAGCAGCCGGAGTGCCCGCCGGTGGTCCGCGAATTCCGAATGCGATGAGGATCATGGAGTTGCCTCGATGTGCACGCTGAGCTGGCTTCCGCGGCCGGGTGGCCACGTCTTCTGGCATGGACGGGACGAGCGAACGACGCGCCTGCCCGGTGAGGCGCCCAGTCTCGTGCGGCGCGGCACGCTCGACGCCATCGCTCCGCGCGATGGCGATGCCGGCGGGACCTGGGTCGGCGTCAACGAGCTCGGCCTCACATTGGGGCTCGCAAACCTTTATCCGCCGGAAGGCGTGGCGGCGTCGGGCGGCATTCCGGCGAAGGGACTGGTGACGCGGGGACGGATCATCGACGATCTCCTCTCGGCGCGAACGGCGGAGGAGGCCCGAAGCCTGCTCGAGGCGATGGACCCGCACGTGTTCGCGCCGTTCACCCTCGCTGTCCTGGAGCCCGGCCGTTCGCCCGGGCTCCATCGCTGGAACGGCGTCGATCTGGAAACGACCACCGTCGCGGCTCCCGGTCTCCTTCTTACCAGCTCAGGCGCGGGACGGCAGGTCGAGCAGATCCGCCGCGTGGAATACGCCCGCCTCGCCCCCGGGTCACCACCCCGCGCCGAAGACATCGAAGCGCTCCACCGGAGCCATCTCGAAGCCCTGGGCGCCGATTCGTTCTGCATGCACCATGAGGAGGCCGAGACCGCGAGCCTGACTCGCGTCGAGGTGGGAAGCGGCGGCATCAGAATGACTTACACACCCGGTCCCCCCTGCCGCACCCCGAGTCTCGAGTCCCTCGCCCTCGACCATGTCGATTCCGCGTCTCCTCGTTCGACGTATCATTAAGCCTCAACGCTCGAGGAGCCTGAAATGCCGAAGATGATCTTCGTGAACCTCCCGGTCACCGACCTCGCCGCCACGACCCGCTTCTACGAAGCGATCGGCTGCGTGAAGAACGAGCAGTTCAGCAACGACAAAGCCGTGTCCATGATGTGGTCGGACGCGATCGCCTTCATGCTGCTCCGGAAGGAGTTCTACTCGACGTTCACCTCGAAGGAGATCGTCGATGCCCGGCAGTCGAGCGAAACGCTCATCGCCCTTTCCTTCGAGAGCCGGGAAGAGGTCGACGCCTTTGCGGCCGCGGCCGGCAGGGCGGGAGGGAAGGTTGACGTGCGCCCGCCGCAGGAGCTCGGCTTCATGTATTCGCGCGCGGTCGAGGATCCGGACGGCCACGTCTTCGAGCCGGTGTGGATGGATCCGAGCGCCATCGAGGGCGCGGCGGACAACGCGACCGCTCACGCATGACGCGAGGAGAACGACCGATGCATCGGACCGGAATCATCGCCGCGGCGCTGCTCGTCGCCGGCACCGCGGGCGCGGAGTCGCAGGAGGCGGGAAAGCGCATCGCGGTGAACGGAATGCAGATGTATTACGAGGTCTCGGGGCAGGGCGATCCGATCGTCGTCCTGCACGGCGCCTACATGGACATCCCGACCATGGGCCGCATCATCCCGAAGCTCGCCGAGACGCATCGCGTGTATGCGCTCGAGTTCCAGGGCCACGGGCGCACCACCGACATCGACCGGCCCATCACCTACCAGAACCTCGCCGACGACGTCGCGGCGTTCATGGATGCGGTGGATCTCGAGAAGGCGGACATCTTCGGCTATTCGATGGGCGGGCAGGCCGGCCTTCAGCTCGCGATCCGGCATCCGGAAAAGGTGAACCGGCTCGTCGCCGCGGCTGTCGCCTACGATCTCCGCGGGTGGCAGCCGGTGTACACGGCGTTCATCCCGCAGATGTCAGTCGAGGGCTTCCTGCAGATGCCGTTCTTCAAGGAGCAGGCGGACCGGAAGCCCGGTTTCCGCGAGCTCATCGCCAAGCTGATCCAGCTCGAGAAGGAGCCGATGGCGTGGGAGGCGGAAGTGAAGCAGTTGAAGATGCCCGTCCTCGTCATCGCCGGCGACGCCGACGTCTCCACGCTCGAGCACAACGTGTCCCTCTTCAAGCTTCTCGGCGGCGGCGTCATGGGCGACATGGGCCAGCCGCTCCCCGCCTCCCGCCTCGCCATCATGCCGGCGACATCCCACACGGCGGTGATCACGCAGGTGGAAATGCTCCACTCCTTCATCGAGCCGTTCCTCAAGGGCCAGGTCGCGAAAGGGATGTTCGAGCCGTAGTGTCCCGGGAAGGACGCAAGGGCTCCGTCTGCATGGAGCCCTTTGTGTCCTTCCTGCCTCTGTAGTGAAAAGCCTACCGCCCAGCCGTTTCCCCGTCGTACGCCTCCTTCAGCGCCTCGATATCGAGCTTCTTCATCTGCAGCATCGCATTCATCGCTCGCACGGCACCGGGCGACTTCTCGTCCCTGAACATCTTCTCCATTCCCTCCGGCACCACCTGCCAGGAGAGCCCGAACTTGTCCTTGAGCCACCCGCAGACCTGTGCGGCGGGATCGCCGCCGGCGCCGAGCTGCTCCCAGTAGCGGTCGATCTCCTTCTGGTCCCGGCACATCACCTGGAACGAGACCGCTTCGTTGAACTTGAAGTGCGGCCCGCCGTTGAGCGCAGTGAACTTGTGGCCGTTCAGCTCGAATTCCACGGTCATCACGCTGCCGGCAGCCTTGCCGTGCACTTCCTTCCCGGCGTCGCTGTACCGCGTGACGGCGTTGATCCGCGAGTTGGGGAAGATGCCGGTGTAGTACCTGGCGGCTTCTTCGGCCTGGGTGTCAAACCAGAGGCAGGGGACGATGGGGGCTACGGTGGCCATGGGTTCCTCCCGGTTCGGTGGTATCAGTGATCAGCTCACAGTATGCGCCCGGCTCCGCACCGGGTCGGGCACGAGTCTCACCCCCGGAACCGCGTGCCGCGTGTCACCGCGAGGGGAGCCTCCATTCGAGCGACGATCCGGCGGGTGCGAATTCGACATGGCCTCGGGAAAATGCACCGCAAAGGCAGGAAGGGCGCCGAGGGCTCCCCTTCGAAGCCGGCATCGGTAACACATTGAATTGTCTGATGTTTTGTCGGTCCCAGTGTACCACCGGAGCCCTTTGCGCCCTTCTTGCCTTTGCGGTGAAGCATGCCTGGCCGGTGAAGCATCTGAGCCGCTGAAGCATCCGGAGCCAGCGATGTCGATTCCGGCGCCTCCCGTTCGACGTACATATGAGACCGATCACCCAAAGGGAAGGAGCCCGACATGCGCAACGCCGTTCTCGACACCGGAACCCGGTTGGCCCTGTTCGCCGCAGCCGTCCTTGCCGTGCCAGCCGTGGGCCACGCGCAGGAAGGAAAGGCGGCCCGCAGCGGCCACATCGAGGCCAACGGCGTCAGCTACTACTATGAAATTCACGGGAAGGGTGAGCCGCTGCTGCTGCTCCACGGCGGGCTGGGCTCGATCGACATGTTCGACCCCGTGCTGCCGGCACTGGCCGGCGGCCGCGAGCTGATCGCGGTCGATCTCCACGGCCACGGCCGCACCTCGCTCGGCGACCGTCCCATCAGCCTCATCGACATGGGCGACGACATGGCCGTGATCCTCCGCCGGCTCGGCTACGACCAGGTGGACGTGCTCGGCTACTCGCTCGGCGGCGGTGTCGGATTCCGGCTCGCCGTGCAGCATCCCGCGCTGGTGCGCCGGCTGGCGCTCGTGTCGGCCGGCTACTCGCAGGCCGGGTTCTACCCCGAGATGCTGCCGATGCAGGCACAGGTGGGCGCGGCCATGGCGGAGCAGATGAAGGAGACACCGATGTACCAGTCGTACGTGGCGGTCGCGCCCCGTCCGGAGGACTTTCCCCGGCTCCTCGACCGGATGGGTGAGCTGATGCGCACCCCGTATGACTGGTCGGAGGACGTGAAGACGCTGCGGATGCCGGTCATGCTCGTCTACGGCGACAGCGACATGTACCGCCCCGAGCACATCGTGGAGTTCTACCACCTCCTCGGCGGCGGCCTCCGGGATGCCGGCTGGATGCGCGAGCACATGTCGCAGAACCGCCTGGCGATTCTTCCCGATCTGACGCACTACGACATCTTCCTCTCCCCCGCGCTCACGGCCACCGTGCGCCCGTTCCTCGATGGGAAGTCCGGAGCGCGGAGCTGGGCGGAGCAGGTGCAGCAAGGCAATTAGCTGCGGTCGAGCCGAGCCGCGCGGTTCCCGGTTCCTGCGGGCATTTTCGCGATCCCCCTTCCACCCGCGCCGAGACCGAGGCCGTCATGGCGCGGAAAGTCGGGTCAGCGTATTCTATTGGACCGTGACCGCGGACCCCCGCCTGACCCTCAGTGACGCCCTTGCCGACCGCTACCATGTCGAGCGCGAGCTCGGCCGGGGCGGGATGGCGGTCGTGTACCTGGCGCACGACCGCCGGCACGACCGCCCGGTCGCGCTCAAGGTCCTCAATCCCGAGCTGGCCCATGCCCTCGGCGCCGAGCGCTTCGAGCGCGAGATCCACGTCGCGGCACGGCTCCAGCATCCCCACATCCTGACCGTCCTCGACTCCGGAGAGGCCGCCGGCCATCTCTGGTTCACCATGCCGTTCATCGACGGCGAATCGCTCCGGAGCCGCCTCGCCCGCGAGTCGCAGCTCCCGGTGGACGAGGCCGTCCGCATCGCGCGCGAAGCGGCCGACGCCCTCGACTACGCGCATCGCCACGGCATCGTCCACCGCGACATCAAGCCCGACAACATCCTGCTCAGCGACGGCCACGCGCTCGTGGCCGATTTCGGCATCGCTCGCGCGCTCGCCGGTGGCGGCGAAAACCTGACCGCCACCGGCGCCTCCATCGGGACGGCTGCCTACATGAGCCCCGAGCAGGCGGCCGGCGAGCGCGACGTGGATGCCCGCAGCGACATCTACAGCCTCGCCATCGTGCTGTACGAGATGCTCGCCGGCGCCACGCCGTTCGACGCGCCGACGCCCCAGGCGACGATCGCGCGGCGCTTCACCGAGGATCCGGCGCCGATCCGCCGGCAGCGGTCCTCGGTGCCCGAGCACGTCGAGCGCGCGCTGCAGCAGGCGCTCGCCCGTACCGCGGCCGACCGCTTTACCACCGCCCGCGCTTTCGCCGACGCGCTCGGCGCCGTGGCCGTCGCTGCCGCCGTCACCACGCCGGTCGCCACGCCTGTCTCCGAACCCACTTCGGCGCTGGCCCGCATTCGCCGTACCCCGGCGTACCTCGCCCTCGCCGTCGGGCTCCTGATCGGCGTCGGGGGGCTCTTCGCCTGGTCGCGCACCGGCAGCGACGCCGATCCGACCGCGGCGCTGCGGGCGGGTTCGGTCGCGACCAGCGCCATGCGCATTGCCGTGCTCCCCTTCGAGAACCTGGGCGACAGCGCCGACGGCTATTTCGCCGACGGCGTGACGGATGCCGTGCGCAGCAAGCTCGCCGGGATCGACGGGTTCGCGGTGATCGCGCGCGCGAGCTCGGAAGATTACCGGTCCTCGACCAAGTCGCCGGCGCAGATCGCGGATGAGCTCGGTGTCGACTACCTGCTCACCGGCACGGTGCGCTGGGTCAAGGCGGCGGATGGTACGAGCCGGGTCCAGGTGCGCCCCGAGCTGGTGGCAATCGGAGATGGCACCGCAGAGACCCGCTGGGGCGAGCCATTCAACGCTCCGCTCACCGACGTCTTCGAAGTGCAGGAGCAGATCGCCGGCCGCGTCTCGGGGGCGCTCGACGTGGCGCTCGGCGCACCGGAGCGCGATCGCCTCGCCGAGCGGCCCACGGCGGACCTCGAGGCCTACAACCTCTTCCTCCAGTCCGAAGCGATCACCGGCAACGATCCCGCGTCGCTCCGCCGCGTGGTCGACCTGCTCGAGCGCGCCGTTGCGCGCGATTCGTCGTTCGGCCTGGCCTGGGCCCGGCTCGCGGGCTCCGCGGCCGTTCTCACGGCCGTCACCGTCAATGCGCCCCCGCCTGAGACCGTTCGTCTGCCGCTCGAGCGGGCCATGGCGTTGGCGCCCGATGATCCGCTCACCTTTCGCGCTCGCATGAGCGTTGCGCTGAGCCTGGATAACGACCTGCCGGCTGCGGTTGCCATTGCCGAGGACGCGCTCCGCCGATATCCCAACGAGCCGAATATTCTGCGGTACCTCGGAAATATCAGGACGCTCCAGAACGACTTCGATGCTGCGATTCCGCTCCTCCGGCACGCTGCTGCGCTCGATCCGCGGAACCCCGTGATCATGCGTGGCCTTGGCGCTGCACTCATGTACGGCGGTCACTACCGCGCGGCACGCGAGTCGTACAGCCAGGCGTTCGCGCTTCAGCCCGCGTTTTCGGCGGTGACTGGTCAGATCCTGACCTGGATGGCGGAAGGAGACATCGAGGGGGCGCGGCGTGCCCTGAACGAGGCCGAGCTTCCGGAGGGACGCGAGGCATTCCTCGCCTATATGGCGATGTTCGGCGACAACTACTGGCTGCTCGATTCCGCGCAGCAGGATACCGTGATGCGCCTCGGTGTCGAGTTCTATGATGGAGACGAGGGAAGCCGCGCCCTCGTGCTCGCCCAGATCCTTCACGCGCGCGGCGACACGGCCGCCGCCAGGCGCGAGGCCGCCCGCGCCGCCCGCGACTTCGAGCGGACCGCCGCCGGGAATCCGAATTTGCAGATTCCCCCGCTCGTCGGACTCGCTCACGAGTATGCAGGCCGCCGCGCCGATGCCGATCGCTGGCTCGCCCGCGCACGCGAGCTCGCCGCTGACACGACGATGGATAGCGAGCTGCGATCCTACGTCTTCGAGCTGACCGCGCGCGCCGCGATGCTGCGCGGCGACCGTGAAACGGCACTCACGGCGATCGAACGGTGGGTGGCACTCCACCCGATCTCGGGCGGGCGCGCTCGTATCATGCCGGCGTTCGCTCCCCTCAGGACCGACGCCCGCTTCCGGCGCGCTACGGGAACAGCAGCGCAGCGCTGAGCCGTGTCGAGCGCGGAGCGCGAGGGTCCCCCAACCGCCGCACGATCTCGGAGTCAGTCAATTGCACTCGCCGTGGTGCTTGCGCTCGGAGCTTCGTCCTGCGGCTCCGCCTCACACCGCACTCCCGATCCCCTGTCAGGCCGCACGATCGTCCTCGATCCCGGCCACGGCGGCACCGCCGCTACCGACAGCTATCGCGTCGGCCCCGGCGGCGAGCGCGAGGAATGGATCGACCTCCGCGTCGCCCTCATCCTGCGCGATCTGCTCGAGGCCCGCGGCGCCCGCGTCATCCTCACCCGCGACGCCGACACCGACGTCCCCCTCCGGGCCCGCGCAGATCTCGCGCGCGACTCCGCCGCCGACGCGTTCATCTCGATTCACCACAACGCCACGGCCGATCCCGCCGTCAACTTCCCGATCGTCTACTACCACGGCTACGCCTCGGCGAACGAAGCGGGCGTCTCGCTCGCCCGGCACGTTGCACGGCATCTCACGCATGCGCTCTTCGCGGACACGGTCGAGCCGTCCGTCGTCTCCGACCACGTCATCTTTGCGGGGTCCGGCACCGCCGTGCTCCGACACTCGTACGGCATCCCCGGCGTGATCGGCGAGGCCAGCTTCTTCACCAATCCTGGCGAGGAACGGCGCCTTCGCGACGCCACGTACAACCGTCGCGAGGCGGAGGCGTACGTGCGTGCGCTGCACGACTTCTTCTCCGAGCCCGTGCCTCCGGTGCGGCCCGCGGGCACGGTCACTCCGCTGGAGCGATTCGAGACCGCGCAGGAGGCCGAGCGGATGAGTGAGGTGGCGCGCCGCTGGCGCGAGGATTACGAGGAGGGGCGACGCTTGATGGAAGGTCCCGATGCCGATTTCGACCGGGCGTACGAGCTGCTCACCCGGAGCGCGCGCAACTTCCCCGATTCACCCGTGGCGCGCGACGCCCATTTGTTGCGGGCCCGCATCCTCGACGAACGCGGCCGCGCGGCCGAGGCCGCCGAAACCCGCCGCCGGGTCCAGGAGTTCCACCCGTAGGGGCGACGCCCGC